>NZ_JBFAOM010000021.1:0-163136 GCF_040675235.1 Nonomuraea sp. NPDC049637 | reverse complement strand
CTGGTCGCCACCAGGATCGCCGCCCGCCCCGACACCACCGGCCGGCGCAGCTACGGCTCCTACCGGGCCGAGGTGTTCGCCTCGCTGCTGGCCGTGATCCTCATGCTGGGCGTCGCCGTCTACGTGGTCGCCGAGGCGATCGGCAGGATCGGCGGGCCGGCCGAGGTGTCCTCCGGGCCGATGCTCGTGGTGGGCGCGCTCGGGCTGGTGGTCAACCTGATCGCCCTGGTCCTGCTGCGGTCCGGAGCCAGTGAGAGCCTGAACGTCAAGGGCGCGTACCTGGAGGTGGTGGCCGACACGGCGGGGTCGGTCGGCGTCATCGCGGCGGGGTGGCTGATCACGGCGACCGGCCAGACGTTCTGGGACACGGTCATCGCGCTGGCCATCGGGGTGTTCGTCGCCGTGCGTGCGATCTCGCTCGGCCGGCAGGTGTTCGCGGTGCTCGGCCAGCACGTGCCCGAGGGCATGGACGCCTCCGTCGTGGCGGCCGACCTGGCGGCCATCGAGGGCGTGCGCGACGTGCACGACCTGCACCTGTGGACGCTGACCTCCGGCATGCACGTCGCCACCGCCCACCTCGTCACGGGCGACCAGAGCGACAACCACGCCGTCCTCGATCAGGCCCGGGACCTGCTGCGCACCCGTCACGGCGTCGCGCACGCGACCCTGCAGGTGGAGCCGGACGGACACACCGGCTGCGACGAGGTCGGCTGGTAGCCGGCGGTTCAGGGCGAAACCGCTCGCAAGGACGGCGACGGCGACCGGTCTAGGGCGACGTGGTCCCGGCCGCGCCGCGGGCGGCGAGCATGCCGCGCATCAGCTCGATCTCCGCCTTCTGGGCGGCGAGTATCGAGCTCCGGTCCACACCATGGTGTCGCCGCCCGCGGTGTGTTGCACGCCCAGGGCGCCGCCGTGCCCGAAGCCCAGCAGGTTCATCGCTCCGGTGAGGGCGCCGTCCAGGGACAGGCGGTTGAGGCACAGATCGCCGCGCGCGTCGGCGGTGGCGCGCCCGCTCGCACTCGCCGCGGCCCTCGCGGTGGCCGTCCCGCCCACCGCCAGACGGCTCACCCTCGAACAACTCCTGGCGCGCCGGGACGCCACCACCATCACCGCCGACGCCACCGCCCTCCTGCGCGCCCTGCCCGAGCACACCCCCGACCAGATCACGCGGACCCTGCGCCAGGCCAGGATCGATCCCGGCACCAGTGTCGGCGAGCTCACCCTGCTGCAGCGCCACCTCCTGCTCACCTCCCTCGGCGACGCGCTCCCGACCCCGCGCCCTTGAGACGACCTCTCGTACGCCGGTTCGGGCGGCGTGGTTCGACAGCGCGTAAAAAATGGTTTTCTGGGAGCCACACCCGCCCCGACCTGGATCGATAAGGCCGCCATGAGGAGCGGGCCCGGTTCCGGATCAAGGGCTTAGCCGGGTCTTACGCCGGAGTTGGCACCGTGAGGCAGCAGAACTTGAGGGAGATGACAGATGAACGCGCACGAGCCTCACGAGCAGGACCCTGGAACACAGGGAAACGGCGGGTGGAGCCAGTTCGGCACCACGCCGCCGACCGCCGGAGGCTTCCCCCGCCGCGACCCGATCGTCACGGAGCAGCCGCCGCCCCCGCCTCCGCCGGCGCCGACCTTGAAGGCGCGTTTCACCGCCGGCCAGAAGGCGGTGGCCGGGCTCGCGCTGGCGGCGATGGCGATCGTCGGTGGGGTGGCCGGCGCCGTCGCGGCGACCTCCTTCCGGCCCGCGCCCGTCGCCACCACCAGCCACGTGCCCAGCCCCGTCCTCAAGCCGGCCTCCGGATCGCTCACCGTGTCGGACGTGGCGGCCAGGGTTCAGCCGACCGTCGTGATGATCCAGGGGCAGAGCGGCGAGGGCTCGGGCGTCGTGCTGTCGGCGGACGGCCTCATCCTCACCAACAACCACGTGGTCGAGGGCGCGAGCCAGGGCGGCGGGCAGATGAGCGTGAAGTTCAGCGACGGCAAGACGGCCAAGGCGAGCATCGTCGGCACCGATCCGGCCACCGACCTGGCCGTCATCAGGGCCGCGGGCGTGTCCGGGCTGACCAAGGCGACGCTCGGCGACAGCGACGCGCTCAAGGTCGGCGAAGCCGTACTGGCCATCGGCAGCCCCCTCGGCCTGGACGGATCCGTGACGGCGGGGATCGTCAGCGCGCTTGACCGTACCCTCACCACCGGCCCTGACCAGCGGCAGCAGCTCCCGCCCGGCTGGGGACAGGAGCAGAGCCCCCAAAGCGCCGGCACGACGATCGGCGGCGCCATCCAGACCGACGCCTCGATCAACCCCGGCAACTCCGGCGGCGCGCTGGTCAACGCGAAGGGCGAGCTGGTCGGCATCAACACCGCCATCGCCTCGAACGCCGCCGGCGGCGGTGTGGGCTTCGCCATCCCGGTCAACACCGCCAAGCACGTCTCCGACCAGCTCATCGCCACCGGCAAGGTCCGTCACGCGGTCCTCGGGGTGAGCGTCACCGACGCGACCGGCGACGTGCCCGGCGCCCTGATCAGCCAGGTCATAGCAGGAAGCCCGGCGGAGAAGGCCGGACTGAAGCAGGGCGACCTGATCACGAAGATCGGCGACACCCCGGTCGACGCGGGCGAGACCGTCGTCGGACAGGTCAGAGGCTCCAAGCCGGGCCAGCAGCTCAGAATCACCTACCTGAGGGACGGCCAGGCGCGCGAGGTCAACGTCACCCTCCAGGAGAAGACCTGACCCGACGTCCACGCCGGGGCCTCTCCCCCAAGGCAGGAAAGGCGGATCCTCATGGCAGTCCTCCGCGGGAGCGCTCACGACAGCCTGCGCATTCATCAGGGCTCCGACTTTCTCGTCACCGAGGTGGAGGACGGATGGCGGACGACAGCCGGTGCGGGGTTCTCAGTACAGTGTCGGGGTGGTGGGTGAGCAGCTGAGTGTGCGGGTGGACAGCTGGATCTGGTCGGTACGGCTCACCAAGACCCGTTCGGTCGCGGCCGACGCCTGCCGGGGCGGGCACGTCCGGGTCAACGGGGTGCGGGTCAAGCCTGCGCACGCCGTACGGGTCGGAGACGAGATCCGGCTGCGGCACGACGGCCGCGAACGCATCGTGGTGGTCTCCCGTGTCATCACCAAGCGCGTCGGCGCCGCCGTGGCCGCCGAGTGCTACGTCGACAAGAGCCCTCCGCCACCTCCCCGCGAGGAGACCGTGACGGTGGCCGTCCGGGCTCGTGGCGCGGGGCGTCCCACCAAACGCGAGCGCCGCAGCATCGACAGGCTGCTCGCGCGCCCGGTGGTGGAGGAGCGGCGGGGCGGCCGGGCTCGCCCGGACTGACCGGGCACGTCCCGCCGCACCCGACGCGCGGAGGCGGCGCCGGGCCGAAAATCGGTTGCCTGGGGCGGCGGGGGTTCGAGAACGTGGTCCCCATGAGGCTCTGACGGAAGACACCCCGCCCTTCGAGATGCCGCGACGCCGGTTCGCGTCGTGCTGCCGCCTGTCCATGCCCTCTCCAGGGACAGCCCTTCTGCAGGGAAGAGAACGTCTTTGTCTCAGCAGCACCCGGCCCCGCCCGCTCCGGTCACCGGGGCCACCGTCACCGTGTTCGCCTCCCCCACCAGCTGGATCGAGTCCGACGCCGTCGCGCAGTGCCGTCAGGTGGCCGCCCTCGACGGCATGACGCACGTCGCCGCCATGCCTGACCTGCACCCCGGCAAGGGCGCGCCCGTCGGGGCCGCCATGGCGTCGGCCGTCCTTTACCCGTTCCTGGTGGGCTCCGACATCGGGTGCGGCATCGCCGTGTTCCCGGTCAGGCTGAAGCGCGCCGTGCCCGAGAAGCTCGCCGCCCGCTTCCCCGACCTCGATCGTGCGCTGGATCCCGTACGTGATGCCGACGATCCCGCCTGGGCCGTCATGAAGGGCGACATCCCCGCCGGTCACGTCGAGGGCCTCGGGACGGTTGGCCGCGGCAATCACTTCGTCGAGCTGGCCCGGATCGGGACGGTCTTCGAACCGGGCCACGCCGCTCGGCTCGGCCTCGACGCCGGTGACCTGGTTCTCGTCGTCCACAGCGGTTCACGGGGGCTGGGCGAACGGCGGCTACCTGCACCGCAAGGGTGCGGCGCCGGGCGACGGCCGCGACGTGCTCATCGCCGGCACCCGCGGCACCCCGTCCTACCTCGTGGCCGCGCACGCCGGTCCGGACGCCGGCCACTCCGTGGCGCACGGCGCGGGCCGCAAGATGTCGCGCGCGGACGCCCTGCGCCGCGGCCGGGCCAAGCACACCGTCGAGGAACTGCGCCGCACGCCGGTGGGGTCGGTGGTGGTGTGCGGCGACCGCCAGCTCCTCTTCGAGGAGGCGCCCACGGCCTACAAGCGCATCGAGCAGGTGATCAACGACCTCGTCGACCACGGTCTGGCCACGCCCGTGGCCACCACGATCCCCCTGGTCACCTACAAGACCCCCGATCTCGGGCCGGCCTCCCGAAAGGACCGCCGCAGGCGGGGGCGGCCGTGACCGTCGTCCACCCGCCGGCTGCCGCACCGCCTGGAAGACGGCGCCCCTGTGAGCAGGTCCGGCTGCGGGAGTGGCGTTCAGGAGGCGTCAGACGCCGGATGTGCGTCCCGTGCAGCGCAGCGTTTCGCCCTTCTTCACGAACGTGGCGTCCACGGCCAGGTAAAGCTTCTTCTTGGCCGGGACCTTGAGGTCGACGACGATGTCGTAGGAGACGTCGTCGAATGCCTTCTTCTCGTGAAGTGTCTCCTCGTGGACCTTTCCGTCCTTGCCGCGGCGTTCGACCATCAGGTTGAGGTGTGCGGTCTTCAGGCGGACCGGCGCCTCGGTGTTCCAGCGGTAGATGATGTCGGAAACGCGGTGGTAGCCGCCGGTCGTCCGGTACTTGATCTCGAATCGCGCCTTCTCGCCATCGCTCATCGTGCAGCTCGACCTGACGCTGTGCGCCGGAGCGGCCGTGGTGGCCGGGGTGGTGGCGTGCGCGGTGGAGGTCAGCAGGGCGAGGGTCAGGCCGGCCCCGGCGAGCGAGGCCGCGGCGTTTCCGAGGATGTGCGTCATGTGCGCGACTCCCTTCAGGTGGCTCGGATCTCTGGTCGAGGGTGACGGCGGCGGTGTTGAGGATCGGTTGAGCATCGGTTCAGGCGAGCGGACAGAAAGGGATCGGTCCCGCGGCGACCTGATGAAATGCGGGGCTAGCGGCCGATCAGGGTCGCGCCGGGGAGTGACTCCTTGACCGCCTCCGGCGTGCCCACCACGACCGTCAGTTTTTCCTTGGTCTTCTTTGCCGCCGCGTTTCCGTAAAGCTGCACCTTTCCGAGGTTTTTTGCCTGGACGGTGACGAACATCCGGGTGGGGGTGCACCACAGGGTCACGGTGCTCTCCGAACTGGTGCCGACCATGGGTTCCTTCGGCCCGGCGAAGCCCTCTTCCGCGGTGACGACGTTGCCCTCGGACTTCGTCAGATCCTGGCTCATGTTGAAGAGCACGCTGGAGGACCCCTGGTCGGCGAGCCCGCACACGCCCTTGTCGTTGATCCAGGGGACCATGTCGTACTCCGCGACCTGGATCCGCGCCAGCACCTTGTCCGCCCCCTCCGGCACGCCTGATTTGGCGGCCGCGGCCGGCAATGACGCCAGCGGCCAGTGGCTCGGATCCTTGAGCACCCAGTCCTTCGGCTCGTTCGTCGAACAGCCCGTCAGCAATAAGAACGCGACTATCACGATTTTTCCGCGCATAGGTGGATCATCCTAAAGGTCGAAAATCCTCCACGTACGGGCGTACGCGGTGACATTTCAGGGGCGGGTTACCGTTGGAGTAGGTGTCGAATCGGCGTTGGGGGTACGCATGAAGCGACGCTCCGCAATGACAGCGATGGCCGCCGGGGCATTCCTGGCCGCCGTCACCACCGCGTCGGGGGCCGCCACGGCTGCCATGGCATCTTCGCCGATGCCGTCCCCGAGCCCGAGCCCGGCGGGCACCCAGCCCACGTGCCCCGGCATGGGGCAGATGCACGCCGTGACCAGCGAGTACGACTACCTGTCGCAGATGGTCCCGCACCACGAGGAGGCCATCGCCGCAGCCCGTCAGCTGCAGCGGTCCAGCAGGCCGGAGATGCGGCGGCTCGGGCAGTCGATCGTCACGACGCAGACCGCCGAGGTCGGCACGATGAAGGGCTGGCTGCGGCAGTGGTACCCGCAGAGCCCGGCGCCGAGCCCGGGCGCGACCACGATGCCCGACCTGTCGGGGCTTTCGGGGAATCAGCTCGACAAGGCGTTCCTGCAGCACATGATCCCGCACCACATGATGGCGATCATGACGTCGGAGCAGCTCCTCGTGCACGGCGAGGCGGTGCATCCCGAGGTCGCCGCCTTCGCCCGCAAGGTGCGCGACGACCAGCGGGCCGAGGTCGCCACGATGCGGCGGTACCTGGTCCAGTGGTTCGGGGAGCAGAGCATGCCCTGCATCCCACACATGCCCGACATGACGCCAGGGCCACACATGTCCGAGACACCAGAGCCGCCCCCGTCCGAGACACCAGAGCCACCCACGTCCGAGATGACACCAGAGCCGCACATGTCCAACATGACACCCACCACCGAAACGTCCTGACGACATCCCGGCCGCTCGGCCGGTGCGGGGAAGGAACGGCGCGGGCCGCGAAGAAGGCGAGGATCGCCCAGCCCGAGGGGATCGCCCAGCCCGAGGGTTGAAAGGGCACGGGCCGTCAGAAGGCCGGGAACGCCCAGCCCGACGGGTGGAAGGGCGCGCGTTCGCCGCGGAAGGCGAGCGAGGCTGCGGTGACCGCGCCCGGCCGCAGTTCCTCGACCCAGCCCGCCGCGGCCAGCGACGCCAGCGTGGTGCCGCCCAGATAGGCCGCCCCCAGCTCGGCGGAGGTGAGCCGCAGGTCGGGCTGGGCCCGGGTGCGTTCGCAGGTGACGGAGTCGCCGTCGGCCAGCAGGCGGTGGCGCCCGGCGTTCCAGGGGCAGAACGTGTCCTGAACCTCCAGCACCAGGTCCAGGGGGGTCGAGTAGCGGCGTGCCGCCAGCGCCCGGTCGACGTCCACCAGGCGGACCCGCCGCGGCGGCCGGGCACGCCGCGAGCGGCGACCTGTTCTCCCGCCACCAGTTGCTCTGCCTGCTCGCCGTCGCGCAGGGCGACCCGGAGCGGGCCGACCTGCTGCTGGAGCGGGCGCTGGCCGATCCGGCGCTCACCCGGATCTACAGCAGCGACGCCCGGCCGGTCCTGGTCGCCGGCGCCCTGGTGCAGCGGATGCGGCTGGCCCGGGGCGCGCCCCGCGAGCGGGTCGCGGCGCGGCAGGCCGAGCTCGCCGCGGTCGATGCGACGCTCGGCGTGGACGGGCCGTTCGACCGGGCCTGGCAGATCATGCTGCGCGCGCTGGTCGAGGACGCCGGCTGGGACGAGGTGGCGGCTGCCTGGCGGGACCTCGGGCAGCCGTACGAGCTGGCGCTGAGCCTGTTCCACGGCGCGCGGGCCGCGCTGGCGGCGGGCGACCGGCCCGGCGGAACGGCCCGCCTCGGGGAGGCCGCGCGGCTGGCCGACGAGCTGGGCGCCGCGCCGCTCGCCAGGGAGATCGCCCTGCTCGGACGGCCCCGACCGGCGCAGGACGGGCTCACCGAGCGCGAGCGCGACGTGCTCGTCCTGATCGCCGACGGGTTGAGCAACCGGCAGATCGCCGCCCGGCTGCACATCTCGCCCAGCACGACGGGCGTGCACGTCTCCCACATCCTGGCGAAACTGGGCGCGGCCACCCGTACCGAGGCGGCGGCCATCGCGTTCCGCGAGGGGCTGGCGAGATCCTCCACGACCCGCCCGTGACCCGAGCGCGGCCCCGGGGTCAGGTCAGGGTGTCCTCGACCTTGATCTGGCCGCCCTGGATCACCCACTTCTGGTTGGGGTGGTTCAGGCAGGTCCACAACCGCACCACGGTGTTGTTGGCGCGGCTGTTGGTGGCGTCCAGGCAGACCTCGCGACCGGTGCCGACGGTGTCCTCGACCTTGATCTGGCCGCCTCGGATCACCCACTTCTGGTTGGGATGGTTCAGGCACGTCCACAGGCGCACGTTGGTGTTGTCGGCGCGGCTGTTGGTGGCGTCCAGGCAGACCTCCCGGCCGGTGCCGACGGTGTCCTCGACCTTGATCTGACCGCCCTGGATCACCCACTTCTGGTTCGGGTGGTTCAGGCACGTCCACAGACGCACCACAGTGTTGTCGGCGCGGCTGTTGGTGGCGTCCAGGCACACCGGCGGGCCGGCCTGGGCGGCGTGGGCCGTCGAGGCGGGGGCGACGGCGGCGGCCACCAGGGCGACGGCGGAAACGGCCATCAGACGGGCGACGGGGCTGGCGGGCATGGATTACCTCCACTGATGCGGTGACGACCATGAACAACGCATACAGAAAGTAATCCTATGACTGCGTAAAGTGATCTGGCGGAAAGGTGACGCATCACTGGCCGGTGTCGAAGGCCTCCGAACTGCCCGGGAGGTCAGAGGTCCACCGCCGAGGCGGTCGCCGTCAGCTCGGCCGCGTCCGCTGCGGAGCGGCGGGGCTGGAGATGGAACCCTCCGGGGAGAAGAACCGGTCGTCCACGTGGTCCAGCGCCAGGCAGGCTCCGCCCAGGGCGACGCACTCCTCGCCGAGCGTCGAGGGCCGGATGTCGGGGACGCGTACACAGTGAGGTTCGAGCGCCCGGCGCAGCGCGGGCAGCAGGACGTCGGCCGAGCGGGAGAAGCCGCCGCCGAGCACGACCAGTTCGGGGTCGAGCGTCAGCACCATCGCGGCGGTGCCGAGCGCGAGATGGCGGGCGTACGCCTCGACCGCGGCCCGCGCCTCCGGGTCGCCGGTTCGGGCCGCGCCGAAGACCTGGCGGGCGGCCTCCTCGGGCGCGGCCCCCTTGGCCGCCGGGCCGCTCTCCAGCCGGCCGGCCATGGTGCTCCAGCCCGTGATCTCCATGAGCCCGACCTCGCCGGTGGCCCCGCTGAACCCGTGGTGCAGGCGCCCGTCGATGATCAGCGCAGCGCCGGTCCGGCGGCCGACGTGCAGGTAGACGAGGTGCTGGACGCCCGCGGCCACCCCGAGCCGCTGCTCGGCGAGGGCGGCCAGCTTGCTGTCGTTCTCGATGATGATCGGGCAGGCCAGCCGCTGCCCGAGGTGACCGACGAGGTCGACGCCGGGCCAGTCGGGCAGGTCGTTGACCCTGGTGACGAGCCCTTCGCGGTTGACGACGCCGGTGCTGCCCGCGGTGACGCCCCACAGGTCGGACGCGCTCAGCCCGGCGGCGACGAGCGCGGCGTCCACGGCCCGCCACACCGCCTCCAGCCGCTCCCGCTGGGCGGTGTGCCGATCGACGGCGACCCGCCCGCTGGCCACGATCCGGCCGGCCAGATCGGTGATCACCGCCAGCACCTTGTGCACGCCCACGTCGATGCCGAGCACGTGACCCGCGTCGGTGCGGAACCGGTAGCGCTTGGCGGGCCGGCCCATGGCGCCCGGCGCGGGCGGCACCTCGGCGATCCAGCCGCGCTGCTCCAGATCCGTGACGACGTCCCCGACGGAGGCCCGCGACAACCCGGTGCGGGCGGACAGCTCGGTGAGCGTCAGTGGCTCGCGCGCCTCACGCAGGGCACGGATGCTGCTCAGGGAGTTCAGCTGGCGTAGCCGCTGAAGGTCGCCACCACTGACCTGCACGGTCACACTCCTCACTATCGCTGGTCTCTGAACTATATCCCTCTGGCCCATCCCCACTTCCAGCTGCATGTGCCGCGCGAGAAGAGGGTTGACGGCAAGGTCATTTCCGTGACTATCTATGGAGACCTTCATAAAGGAGTTTGCGAAATGACAGTGACCATCGCCATCGTCGGGGCCGGATCCCGCGGCCAGATCTACGCCAGGGCCGCCGCCGCGGACGGCCGGGCACGCATCGTGGCAGTGGCCGATCCGGACCCGGCCCGCCGGGCCAAGGTGGCCGCCGAACACGGCCTGCCGGACAGCGCCTGCTTCACCGGATGGGACGAACTGGCCGCCGTGCCGAAGCTCGCGGACGCCGTGGTCATCGCGACCCAGGACCGGCTGCACGTCGAGCCGGCCGTGGCCTTCGCCGACCTCGGCTACGCCATCTTGCTGGAGAAGCCGATGGCGCCGACGGAGCCGGAAGCCCGCCGCATCGTCGAGGCGGTCGAGCGCAACGGCGTGGTGTTCGCGGTCTGTCACGTGCTCCGCTACACGGCCTACACCAGGGCGTTCAAGGAGCTCCTGGACAGCGGCCGGCTGGGCACGATCTCCAGCGTGCAGCACCTGGAGCCGGTGGGCTGGTGGCACATGGCCCACTCCTTCGTGCGGGGCGCCTGGCGGAACGCGGCCGAATCGGGGCCGATGCTGCTGACCAAGTCCTGTCATGACATCGACTGGTTGCTCCACATCCTCGGCGAGCAGCCGGTCGCGGTGTCGTCCTTCGGCTCGCTGACCCACTTCCGGCCGGAGAACCGGCCCGCGGGCGCGAGCACGCGGTGCGTGAGCTGCGCCGTCGAGCCGGACTGCGCCTACTCCGCCAAGCGTCTCTACCTGAGCTGCCTCGGCGACGCGCGCCGGGAGTTCTGGCCGCTCGGCGCCGTCACGTCCGACGCCACCGTGGCGGGCGTCACGCACGCGCTGGAGACCGGCCCGTACGGCCGCTGCGTCTACGACTGCGACAACGACGTGGTCGACCAGCAGGTCGTCACGCTGGAGTTCGCGAAGGGCACGACCGTGTCGTTCACCATGACGGCGTTCACGCCGCTGGAGCACCGCAGGACCCGGATCTTCGGCACCCGCGGGTACGCCGAGGGCGACGGGCGCGAGATCAGGGTCGTCGACTTCGTGACCGGCGCCGAGGAGCGGATCGACACCGAGACGACGGCGGGCGCGTCGCTCGCCGACGGCCACGGCGGCGGCGACGGGGGCCTGACCAAAGCGTTCATCGACGCCGTCGCCGCCGGTGACCAGGCGCCGCTGGGCGCCGGCCCGGCCGAGGCCCTGGCCGGGCACCTGGTGGTCTGGGCCGCCGAGCGCGCTCGCGAGACCCGGACCGTGCAGGCCCTGTGAACGCGACGATCCCGGCGCCCGCCCGCCGCACGCCCGGCGAAGGCCGGTTCGCCTTCACCGCCACGACCCCGCTGTCGGCCGACCCGGCGCTGGCCAGGGCCGCCGAATGGCTTCGCGGAGCCCTCACCCCGGCCACCGGCCTGCCGCTCCCGGAGGGGCCCGGCGGGGTGGAGATCCGGCTCGTCGCGGGCCTCGGGCCCGAGGAGTACCGGCTCACCGCCACGACCGAGTCGGTGCTGATCGAGGCGAGCAGCCCGGCCGGCGCCTTCTACGGGGCGCAGACGCTGCGCCAGCTGCTCGACCCCGCCGCCTTCCGGGCCGGACGCACCGGCGACAGGGCGTGGAGCATCCCCGCGACGGAGATCGCCGACGCTCCGGAACACGGCTGGCGCGGCTGCCTCATCGACGTGGCCAGGCACTTCCTGCCGAAGAACGACCTGCTGCGGTACATCGACCTGCTGGCCGCGCACAAGCTCAACGTCCTGCACCTGCACCTGACCGACGACCAGGGCTGGCGGCTGGAGATCAGGAAGTACCCCAGGCTCACGGAGGTCGGCGCCTGGCGGCGCGAGTCGCCGGTGGGCGCCGCGCGGCACCGGCGGTTCGACGGCCGCCCGCACGGCGGCTTCTACAGCCAGGACGACATCCGCGAGATCGTCTCCTACGCCGCCGACCGGTTCGTCACGGTCGTGCCGGAGATCGACCTGCCCGGCCACACACAGGCCGCCATCGCCGCCTACCCCGAGCTCGGCAACCTCGACGACCGCCTGCCGGTCCGCACCGAGTGGGGGGTCGGCGAGAACGTGCTCAACGTCGCCGACGGCACGATCGCCTTCTTCACCGACGTCCTGGACGAGGTCCTGGAGCTCTTCCCCGGCCAGTACGTCTGCGTCGGCGGCGACGAGGTGCCGAAGACCCAGTGGAACGAGAGCGTCCCGGCCAAGGAGCGCATCCGGGAGCTCGGCCTGCACGACGCCGACGAGCTGCAGACCTGGCTCATGCGCCACTTCACCGACTACCTGCTGGCCCGCGGGCGCAAGCCGCTCGGCTGGGACGAGCTGCTGGAGGGCGGCCTGCCGCCCGGCGTCACCGTCGCGGCCTGGCGCGGTGACAAGTGCGCGGTGCTGGCCGTGCGGGCCGGTCACGACGTGGTCGTCTCGCCGTTCAGCGAGACCTACCTGGACTTCCGCCAGTCCGACGGCGACCAGGAGCCGGTGCCGATCGGCAGCGTGACGTCCCTGCGCGCGGTCCACGCCTTCGACCCCGTCCCCGGCGGCCTGGGCGAAGGGGAGCGCGGCAGGATCCTCGGCGCGCAGGCCGCCCTGTGGACCGAGCACATCGACTCCCCCAGGCTGCTCGACTACATGGCCTTCCCGCGGCTGGCCGCCTTCGCCGAGGCGATGTGGAGCGGCGAGCGCGACTTCGAGGACTTCCTGGCGCGGCTCGCCGTGCACGAAAGACGTCTCGACGCGCTGGGCGTGGAGTACCGGCCGGCGGCCGGCCCGCACCCCTGGCAACGACGTCCCGACGCCCCCGGTCATCCCCGGACCAGGGCGGAGATCGACGCCCAGCTCGCCCGCTGGACGTCGAACCTGCGTCTCTGAACTGGCCGCCGACCGGCGGGCCGGGCCGGGACCAGGCCGGACGTGCTGCCACCGCGTCCCGGAATCCCTGTAGTCATTCCTGGTTGATCATTTGCTATGTCGATCGAGCTGTTCACAAGTGCGCATGGTTACCTTCGGTATTCGTGAAGATACGATCTGGCCCTGCGGGGCCGGGAAACAGCTCATGTGGCCCTAAACGTGCGGCCATCTCCACCATGCTCCTTCTGAGCGCGGTGTCTGTCGCGCTGCAACCTGCCCGTCCGGCAGCCGCGCAACCGGTTCCGCTGGTCGAGGAGGACTTCACCGGGGCCACCGCGATCCCGCAGTTCATCGGCGTGGGATCGGCCTGCCTGACCGGCGCGCCGGCGGCTCCGCCCGCCGGGCCCGGCGACCATCCGCTCGGGGGCTGCCCCGCCAACGCGGCGGGTCCCGTCCCGCCGACCGGAGCAGCCCCGTACGGCTACCTCCAGCTCACCAGCGCCGACCTCGACCAGACGGCGGCCGCCCTCTACAACGAGCCGATCCCGGCCGAAGAGGGCCTGGACGTGACGTTCGAGCAGTGGCAGTACGGCAACACCACGGCGGTGCCCGCAGACGGCATCTCCTTCTTCCTGATCAACGGGGAAGCCTCGCTGGACCGTCCGGGCGCGTTCGGCGGCAGCCTCGGCTACGCCCAGAAGCTGCCCGACGACGACCCGGCGAACCCGTTCGAACCGGGCGTCAACCAGGGGTACATCGGCGTCGGCCTGGACGTCCTCGGCAACTACTTCGGGGACTGGGAGCAGCGCGGCCGCACCTGCGCCGAGCGCTCACCGGCCGGCACCGGGTTCCGCGTCCCGGCTCCCGGGCCGAACATGGTGACGGTGCGCGGGCCCGGCAACGGCACCGCGGGCTACTGCTTCCTGACCGCCACCACCAGCAACTTCACCACGACCGGGCCGTGGCCCTCGACGCTGCCGGGCGACCTGCAGGGGCCCACGCGGACCGTGCCCAACGACCCGCGGGCGGCCCAGGCCGTGCTGGAGGAGTCGAAGCGCACGGTCAACGTCCGGATCACGCCGGCGCCGAACCCCGAGGTCACCGTCTCGATCGACTTCAACGACGGCAACGGGATGCAGGAGGTGCTGTCCCTGCCCGCGCCGCAGCCGGTCCCGGAGACCTACAAGTTCGGGTTCGGTGCGTCCACCGGTCTGTTCAGCGATGTGCACCTGATCCGGAACGTGGTCGTCCGTCCGGTGGCCGAGCGGCCCGAGCTGTCGCTCAGGAAGCGCGTCGCCGAGGACGCCGACCTGCCCGACCCGGTGCCGGTGGGCACGGAGGTGCCCTACGAGTACGTGGTCACCAACACCGGCAACATGAACATCACGGACCTGATGGTGGACGACGACGTCGTCGATGAGGTCGTCTGCCCGCAGACCACCTTGAACGTGGGCGAGCGGGTCATCTGCCGCGGCTCGTACACGGTCACGGAGGAGGACGCCGAGCGCGGCTCGGTCACCAACACCGCCACCGCGATGGGCCGGGCCGACGGTGAGGAGGTCAGCTCGCCGCCGTCCGAGGTCACCATCGGCGTCACGGACGAGCGCGGGATGCTGGAGCTCGACAAGCGCGTGGACGACTCCCGCACGTACCGTCCCGGCAACCGGGTCACCTACCGCTACGTCGTGCGGAACACGTTCGACGAGATCGTGACCGACCTGCGGATCGACGACAACCGGGTGTCGGACATCGTCTGCGAGACCACCACGCTGGAGCCCGGCGAGTCCACGCTCTGCACGGGCACCTACACGGTCACCGAGGAGGACGCCGCGCACGGCTCGGTCACCAACACCGCCACCGCGGTGGGCCTGATCGACGACACGGAGGTGAGCTCGCCGCCGTCGGAGGCCACCATCGACGTCATGGGTGAGCGCGGGACGCTCCTGCTGGAGAAGACCGTGGACGACACCCGCACGTACCGGCCGGGCGAGCGGGTCACCTACCGCTACGAGGTCAGGAACAACTCCGCCGAGACGGTGGAGAACCTCCGGATCGACGACAACCGGGTGACGAACATCGTCTGCCGGACCACCACTCTGGAGCCGGGCGAGACCACCACGTGCACGGGGGTCTTCGTCGTGCCGAACCGTCCTTCCGGCAAGGACTGCCGGAAGGGCTGCCGCTTCACCATCGCCAACACCGCCGTGGCGCGGGCGGACGGCCTGACCTCCGCTCCGGCGACGGCGACCATCCGGGTCGTGCAGAAGTCGCAGCACCCGCGGCCGCCGTGCCGGCCGGGCAAGAAGAACCACCACTGCCGTCCGGGCAAGAAGCCGCACCACCACCACGGCCACGGCCGTCACCACGGTCACGACCACGGGTACGACCACAGGTACGACCACGGCTACGACCACCAGTGCCCGCCCGGCAAGATGCCGTACGACGGCAGGACCGCCGAATCGGGATGCGTCCCGGAGCACGCGGACAAGGACGAGCGGGACATGGGCCGCTCCATGGACGAGTCCTACGAGCCTCGGCCTGAGGACATGATGGACGACCCGTACATGGAACGTTCCTACCGGGAAATGGGCGACATGCCGATGCCCTGGGAGACCTCCGAGTAGGTCACCCGTCTTCCCATCCGCGTCAACCTGATGGTCCCTCCCCGCGGGGAGGGACCATCGTGCTGTCCGCCCCCGGACGGTCACCCCCAGGCGCCGACCTCCTTGAGGAAGACGACGCCGTCGATCCTGCCGAGATGGGACGGGTCCAGCGGGAAGTAGGCGAAATCCGGCGACACGCGCCGCGCCGGGTCGGCGACCGCCTGGGCCAGGCGGCGGGCGTCGATCACCGAGCGGTGCCACGGGAGCCCGGACAACACGCCCTCGACGGTGTCCGGGGGCGGGGTGTCGTCGCCGGTCGTGCCGAAGGCGGAGGCCAGGTAGGCGTACCGGTCGCCCAGGTGGGCGGCGGCGATCGCGCCCGCGCTCCACCACTCCAGCCGCTGGTCGCCGAACGGCATGAACGTCTTGTCGCGCTGGAGGTGCAGGTTGGAGGAGAAGACCAGGGCCGGGCCGTGCTCGGCGACGGCACGCAGGTTGGCGGCCATCATCGCGTCCCGCAGGGCCGACAGGCGGGTCCAGCGCGCCGGGGAGGCGTCGGCCATCCAGTGGTGGTAGCGCAGCAGGCCGGTGGCGGTGCGCGCGTACAGGTGCGCGCGTTCCCTGTCCCGGGCGCCGAGTTGCGGCGACTGCGTGTCGAGCAGCGCCGCCAGGTCGTCGGCGATCACCCGGAGCCGCTGGGCGTCGGCCGACTGGCCGATCGACTTCGCCGGGTCCATGGCCGTGGCCTCGTCGGACCACCGGTCGTCCTGGCCCAGCAGCGTGTCGAGGGTCTCCCTGGTCGCCACCGCGGCGGGGAGCGGGCCGTCGAGCAGGTCGTACAGGCCGGTGAGCGCCTCGCGCGGGCTCGCCGCCCAGTACTCCAGCGGGCCGTCGATGCCGAAGAAGCGCAGCTTCTCGTCGTGCTCCTCGTTGTGGGCGCGCATCCAGCGGACGAGCTCGCGGTTGGCCGGCAGGGCGCCGAAACCGTGGCTGAAGCCGCGGTCCATGACGTCGTCGAGGGTGCCGGCGCCGGTCGTGACGTAGTCGTCCACCAGGAGGCCCTTGAGGCAGTCGCTCTCGATGGCGAACGACCGGTAGCCCTCGTTCTCGACGAGGTGCCGGAAGATCTCGTTGCGCAGCTCGCCCAGTTCCCCCACGAAGTGCCGGGCCTCGCCGAGGCCGAGCAGCAGCGGCCTGGCGGGGAGCGTCCCCAGGAACGCCGAGACACCCGCGCCGTCGACCGGCCAGGCGATTTCCTTGATGTCCATGCCTTCAACGCTATCGTTGAACTTTCGGTGGAACCTTTTCTCTTCGTTACCTGCATATCACCCTTGTAACCTTCAATCGGCACGTCACATCTTGAACGATCTGTTCAAAACGAACTGTTGACACCGATTGGTTCAGCGCGGCATCGTTGCCTCCATGTCGATCGATCACCCCTTCTCCCCGCCGGACCCCGAGCAGGCGCGCGCCCAGCGGGTGCACGCGTCCCTGTTCCGGATCGCCGAGCGGCACGCCGCCACCGGCGAGCAGCGGCTCAGGCAGGCGCACCCGTCCGTCATCGGGCCGCACGAGGCCGTCAGGCTGGTGTCGTTCCTGCTCAGCGGGGCCGCGCAGCTCGACGACGGCGAGCCGGAGGTCGACCAGGCCGACATCACCGCGGCGTTGAGCCTCGTCCCGCTGGTCCGCGGCGAGCTGGACGCGCTGGAGGCCGGGCTGCTGGCGATGGCCCGTGGGCGCGGCATGACCTGGCAGGAGATCGCCTTCGGCCTCGGCCTCGGCACCGCGCAGGCCGCCCGGCAACGCCACGAACGGCTCGCCGAACGGACGGCTCTCGACTAGGCCGCCCGCCAGGGGTCAGGCGCGGCGCGGGCGGTTCCACCAGAGGGAGAGCGACAGCGCCGCGACCACGAGCAGGCCGCCGGCCCCGGCGAAGGCGGCGGCCGTGTCCACCCGCTCGCGGACGACCGTGAAGGTGCCCGGCAGGGCGTCGAGGGCGGTCGCGAGCTGGCCGGCGTTCTCGGCCCGGTGGTAGGAGCCGCCGGTCGTACGGGCGATCTGCCGGAGTGCGGGCTCGTCGATGACCCGGGGGTTGCGGCTCCGGTCGAAGCCGCCGCCGAACCCGCCGCCCCAGTCGCCGAAGCCGCGGCCGTCGAACTGCGAGTTGTCGCACACCATCGGCACCACCTTCGTGGTGCCGAAGCCGATGGTGAACACGCGTACGCGGCGCAACGCCGCCTCCTGGGCGGCGCGCTGCGGGTCGACGCCCTGGGTGTTGGCGCCGTCGGTGAGCACGACGATCGCGGCGCCGGCGTACCCGGAGGCCGC
Source organism: Nonomuraea sp. NPDC049637 (assembly GCF_040675235.1). NCBI lineage: Bacteria > Bacillati > Actinomycetota > Actinomycetes > Streptosporangiales > Streptosporangiaceae > Nonomuraea > Nonomuraea sp. NPDC049637. The sequence goes on along the minus strand of NZ_JBFAOM010000021.1, from coordinate 145,520 downwards.
GGCGGGCGGCGTGGCGGCGGTGGCGGCGACGGAGGGGTCCACCTCGGCGATCGCGTCGATCGAGGTCAGCATGGCCTGGCCGATCGCGGTGCCGCGGGCGACGGTGAGCCCGTCCAGGGCTTTGATCAGGGCGTCTGTGTCGTCGGTGGGCGGGACGAGCAGGCCCGCGGTGCCGGCGAAGGTGACCAGGCCGATGCGCGGCCCGCCACGCTGCGACTCGATGAAGCCGGCTGCGGCCTTCCTGGCGGCGGTGAGGCGGTTGGGATCGACGTCGGTGGAGCACATGGAGCCGGAGGTGTCGAGCGCGAGCAGGATCGTCGCCGACCGCATCGGCACCGGCACCGACGCCTGCGGCCGCGCCGCCCCGGCCGCGAGCAGCGCCAGCCCGGCGACGAAGAGCGCCACGGGGATGCGCCGCGTCCAGCGCGTACGCCCGGGAAGCGCGGCCCGTACGAGCGCGATCGAGGTGACGCGCACGACGGCCCGCCGCCGCCGGCGGCCCGCCCACCAGCGGAACGCGAAGATCAACGGGATGACCAGCGCCGACAGCAGCGCCCACGGCCAGGACAACGACATTCAGATCACCCGCCCGGACCGGAACACGGTGACCGCCGCGCCCGCGGCGAGCAGCACGAGGGCGAGCCCGATCAGCCCGCCGGCGAGCGGCAGCGGCTCGTCGGAGACGGTGAGCCGCAGGTCGATCGTGTCGGCGATGCCGTCGAGCCGGGCGGCGTCGGCGGCCGGGTGGTAGGCGCCGCCGGTGGTCCGCGCGATCGTGGTGAGGGTGTCCTCGTCGAGCGAGGTCTGCAGGTGGTAGCCGTCGACCTGCACCGCCGCCCCGGCCGCGGTGCCGACCCCCACGGTGTGGACGCGCACGCCCGCCTTCTGGGCCGCGGCGGCGGCCCGTTCGACGTCGCCGCCCCGGTTCTGGCCGTCGGAGAACATCACGATCGTGGCCGACGGCCAGTAGCCGAGGTCGGGCGGCGTCCCGTCGCGGCCGATCACCACCGGCCGGCCGGTGATGGCCGTCAGGGAGGCCGTGATGGCCGCGCCGAGCGAGGTGCCGCCGGTGATCCTCAGGCGGTCGATGGCCCTGAGCGCGACGGAATGGTCCGCGTCGGGCCGCGCGGTGGTGAGCGCGCCGCGTTCGAACGCGACGACCCCGACGTCCACGCTGTCGGGCTGCGCCGCCACGAACGCGCGGGCCGCCCGCTGCGCGGCGGCCAGCCTGGTCGGCGCGACGTCGCCGGCGCCCATGCTGTTGGAGACGTCGACGGCGAGGATCACGGTGCCCGCGGTCCGCGGCACCGGCACCATCGCCGCCGGTCCCGCGGCGGCGACCGCGAGCACGCCGACGGCCGCGATCGTCAGGCCGGTCCCGAGGTACGCGCCGCGCCCGCCCGGCCCGGCGACCCCGGCCGCGGCCAGCGCCGACCTCCGGCGGCGCGCCGAGACGACGGCCGCCCAGGCCAGCGCCACCGTGACGAGCAGCCCGGCGACCAGCGACAACGGGGACGACAGTGTCATGGCCGCCGCTCCCCCGTGCGGGCGGCGATCTCGACGAGCGCGTCGGTCAGGTCACGGTCGGTGCCGACGCGATGGACCGGCACCCCCGCCCGGCGCATGCCCGCCGCGAGCCGGGCGTCGCGGGCGTCCACGGCCTCGCGGAAGCGGACCCGCAGCAGCGGGTCGGCGGAATCGACGACGAGCTGCTCGCCGGTCTCGGCGTCCTCGACGACGATCAGCCCGGCCTCGGGCAGCACGTCGTCGGCCGCGTCCACGATGCGCAGGGCGACGACCTCGTGTCGCCGGGCCAGGCGCTGGAGCGAGCGTTCCCAGTCGCCCTCGCCGATGAAGTCCGACACGACGACGACGAGCGCGCGGCGGCGGGCCAGCCGTCCGGCCGCGTCGAGCATGAGGGCCAGGTCGGTGGTGGCGCCGGCGCGCGGGGCTGCGGTGCGCTCCAGCTCGGCGCCGATCCGCAGCGCGTGCCGCCGGGACGTGCCCGGCGGCACGACCCGCGCCATCCCGGTGTCGAACAGCAGCGCGCCGACCCGGTCGCCGCCCCGCCCGAACAGCCGGGCCAGGACGAGCGCCAGCTCGGCCAGGACGTCGTGCTTGCCGCGGCCCGGCCGCCCGGCCGTCATCGAGGCCGACCGGTCGAGCACCAGCCACACCGTCAGCTCGCGGTCCTCGGTGAACACGCGCAGGTGGGGTTCGTCCAGGCGGGCGGTGACGTTCCAGTCGATGTGCCGGGCGTCGTCGCCGTCGGCGTAGCGGCGCAGGCCGGTGAAGTCGACGCCGGAGCCGCGGTGCGCGGTGCGGTGGGCGCCCTGGAGGCGGCCGTCCAGCCGGCGGACGACCTTCCACTCCAGGCGCAGCAGGAGTCTCTCGGGGGCGGTGGCCATGACGGCTCAGCGGTTCCGCAGGACGACGTCGGGCGTCCGGACGGCCCCGAGCACCCTGCTGATGATCGTGTCGGCGTCGACGTCGTCCGCCAGGGCCTCGTAGGACAGCACGAGCCGGTGGCGCAGCACGTCGAGCGCGAGCTCGGACAGGTCGTCCGGCAGGACGTAGTCGCGGCCGCGCAGGAACGCCAGCGCGCGGGCGCCCGTGACGAGCGCGATGGACGCACGCGGGCTGGCCCCGTACGTGACGTACCGCTCCAGCTCCCCCAGCCCGGCCGTGCCCGGCGAACGGGTCACGGCGACCAGGCGCACGGCGTAGTCGACGATCGACGGATCGACGTACACCTGCCCGGCGCGGGCCCGCATCTCCATCAGCTCGGCGGTCGTGACCGTCGGCTGCGGCGGATCCGGCGGACGCAGCGCGCGTTCGACGATCGCCTGCTCCTCGTTCTGGGCCGGATAGCCGACGACCACCTTCATCATGAACCGGTCCACCTGCGCCTCGGGCAGCGGGTACGTGCCCTCCGACTCGATCGGGTTCTCCGTCGCCATCACCAGGAACGGCTCCGGCACCCGGAACGTCTCGCGGCCGATCGTCACCTGGTGCTCCTGCATCACCTCCAGCAGGGCGCTCTGCACCTTGGCGGGGGCGCGGTTGATCTCGTCGGCGAGCAGCAGGTTCGTGAACACCGGGCCGAGCTCCGTCCTGAACTCGCCGGAGTGCTGGTGGTAGACCCGTGTGCCGACGAGGTCGGCGGGGACCAGGTCAGGGGTGAACTGCACGCGCTGGAAGCCGCCGCTGATCGCTGCGGCCAGCGACCGGACGGCCAGGGTCTTGGCCAGGCCCGGCACGCCTTCCACCAGCAGGTGGCCGTCGGCGATCAGCGCGACGGCCATGCGTTCGAGCAGGACGTCCTGGCCGACGATGGTGCGTTTGACCTCGAAGAGAACCTGTTCGAGCGGATGAGCCTGGGCCGGGGGCATGGTGTCCCTTCTGTAGGCGCTGTGGGCGGTGCCGGTCAGATCTGGGGTCCGTCGCCTGGTGGGCCGTCGCCATCGTCGCCGCCCAGGGCCGCGCCGATCGGCACCGCGAACGCGATGCCGGCGAACGCGTCGTCGCCGCCGGGGTCGGCGATCGAGACGACGATCCCGACGACCAGCCCGCGGGCGTCCAGCAGGGGGCCGCCGGAGCTGCCCGGGTTGACGGAGGCGTCGAACTGGATCAGCCCGTTCAGGCCGGCGTCCTTGCCGGTCCGGCCGGTGGTCCGGTCGAGGCCCGACACCACCCCGGTGGAGACGCTGTAGGTCAGGCCCAGCGGGTTGCCGATCGCCACGACCGGCGCCCCCACGGCCACGGCGCCGCCGAGCGTGGCGGGCACGACGATCTCCGGCAGCTTCACCGGCTTGAGCACGGCGACGTCCCGCTTGCGGTTCGCGGCGGCGACGACGGCCTTCGCCCTGGTCCCGTCCGCGAACGTGAGGTTGATGTCCTTCGCGGCCTTGACCACGTGGTGGGCCGTCAGGACCGTCCCGTCCTCGGCCGCGATGACCCCCGTGCCGAGCGACTCGCCCGCCTGGATGACCACGACCGACGGCCCGACCCTGCGGAAGACGTCCGGCACCGTGAGCGTCGCGGCGGGCGTCGGCGTGGCGGCCGGCCGTCCTGCCGCCCTCTCCCCGCTGCCGCTGCCGCCCAGCCAGTACGCCAGCACCGCCACGACGACCAGCACCCCGCCCCCGACGGCGACCCGCCGAACCCTCCCGGCCCTGGCCCGACCGGCTTCCCGAGCCCCGGTCGCACCGTCCTCCTGCGGCACGCGCTCCATACCGCTCATACTCAGCAATCGCACCGAAAACTGCCATAAAGACGGACGCACCACTTGCCGCCCCCCCGGACGGGACGGGGCCGATCCGCAACCCATACGGCAGGACCGATTCCTCACCGCGGGGCCCCCGCATTGGCCTCTTGCGGGCACCCCCGGCCTGATCGGGTACATCATCGTCGCCGGCGGCTGCACCGGATCGGGCAGCGGCACCTACGGCACGATCACCATCCCGTCCGGCAGCTACTTCTGCCAGACGGTGACGCACAGCCCGGGGATCGACCACGTCAATGGGCAGCGCTGCTAGACCTCTCCGCCCGCGCCGGCGGCGGCCACGAGCGTGCGCACCACCATCGGCTCGGCCAGGACGAGGGCCAGCACCTGCGCCGCATGGCGGTGATGCGGCGTGGTCAGGTGCCGCGCCCGCGCCCCGGCGCCGGCCCACTCCTCGACCACGACCATGCTCGCCGGATGGTTCGGGTCGCCGTAGGCGCGGTAGGCCAGGCAGCCGGGCTCGTCCAGCGACGGTTCGATCATCGCTTCCAGCGCGGTCCGCAGCCGGTCCTCCTGCCCGGCCGCGGCCACGTACTGGGCCAGCACGATGAGGGACATCTCCGGCGCCGTCCTCACGCGAGGGGCTGGGCGGGGCCTGCGCCGGCGCCGGAGGCGGTGATCGCGGCGGCGATCTCCGCCAGGTCGGCCGGCGTCAGGTCCACCGCGCCGGCGCCGATCCAGCCGTCCACCTGCTCCGGCCGGCGGGCGCCGACGATGGCTCCGGTGACGCCCGGCCAGGCCAGGACCCACGCGATGGCCACCTCGGCGACGCCGACGCCGTGCCGGGCGGCGACCGGGCGCAGCGCCTCCGCCAGCCGCAGGTTGGCCGCGAGGCCCGTGGTGAAGTCGTGGTGGGCGGTGCGCCAGTCGCCGGCGGGCAGGCTCGCGACGCGCTCGGCCGAGAACGTCCCGGTGAGCAGGCCCGACTGCAGCGGCGAGTACGCGATCACGCCGGTGCCGTGGGCGTGCGCCCACGCGATCTCGGCCGCCGCCGACCGGTTGATCGCCGAGAACGGCGGCTGGACGACGTCCACGTGGGCGATGCGCTCCGCGGCCGCCAGCTCCTGCGGCGAGTGGTTGGACAGGCCGATCGCGCGGACCTTGCCCTCGGCCTTCAGGTCGGCCATGACCTGCCAGTACTCCTCCAGCGGCGTGGCGTTGGGCGACACCGCGCCGAAGCCGCCGCCGGCGTACTCCAGCGACTCGCCGGTGTCGGGGTAGTGCACCTGGTAAAGGTCGATGCGCTCGACGTTCAGGCGGCGCAGCGAGTCCTCCAGCTCGCGCCGGACGCTGGCCGGTTTCATGATCCGGCGCGGGGCGGCCTGCGGGTCCTCGGGGTCCCAGACCAGGCCCACCTTGGTGAAGACGTACGGGCGGTCGGCCTCGGACAGGTCGGCGATGGCCTTGCCGACCAGTTCCTCGGAGTGGCCGAGCCCGTACACGGCCGCGGTGTCGATCCAGTTGACGCCGCCGGCGACGGCGTGCCGGATCGCGGCGATCGACTCGGCGTCGTCGGTCGTGCCCCAGCCGAACTTCCAGCCGGCCCCCGACACCGCCCAGGAGCCGAAGCCCAGGCGGGTGATGTCCATGCCGGTGCTGCCCAGAGGACGGGTGGGCAGGTGGGTGGTGCTCATGTCGCGTTGCTCCCTGTGGGTGACCGGGCATCCCCTGTGGACGTCCGGTGCAGCTCACTCTGGCGCGCCGTCCGCGGCCCACCCAGTGCCCGCCGCTGCCTAGGCACGGCATGACCAGGCTGGCGACGACGCCGGGCGGCGATACTGGTCCCATGGCATTGGACAGACGCGCAGAACTGGGCGAATTCCTCCGATCCCGCCGGGCCCGGCTGCGTCCCGAGGAGCTCGGCCTGCCCGAGTACGGCAGCCGCAGACGCGTCCCCGGCCTGCGCAGGGAGGAGCTGGCCCAGCTCGCCGGGGTGAGCGTGGACCACTACGTCCGGCTGGAGCAGGGCCGTACCCTGCACTTCTCCGAAGCGGTGCTGGACGCCGTCGCCCGCGCCCTGCGCCTGGACGACGTCGAGCGCGCGCACCTCCACCGCCTGGCCCGCCCCTGGAACGACAGCGACCACGCGCAGGCCGCGCCCCCGCTGCAACGCGTCCGGCCCGGCCTCCAGCGCCTGCTGGACGCGTCGGCCGACGTGCCGGCCTACGTCGTCGGGCGCAACACCGACGTCCTGGCCTGGAACCACCTGGCGGCGGCGCTGATCACCGACTTCGGCGCGCTGCCGCCCGAGCAGCGCAACCTGGCCCGCCTGGTGTTCCTGGACGAAGGCATGCGCGACCTGTACGCCGACTGGCCCGCCAAGGCCGCCGACGTGGCCGCCTACCTGCGCCTGGACGCCGGCCGCCACCCCGCCGACACCCGGACGTCGGCCCTGGTCGACGAGCTGTCGGCGGCCAGTCCGGAGTTCCGTGAGCTCTGGGCCGAACACCGGCTCAAGGACAAGACCCACGGACGCTACGTCTACCTGCACCCGGTGGTCGGCAGGCTGGACCTCGGCTTCGAGACCCTCCGCCTGCCCGACGACCCCCACCAGGCGCTGATCGCCCACACCACCGAGGAGGGATCCCCCTCCCAGACCGCTCTGCGCCTGCTGTCCGCCTGGACCCGCCGGGCCCACGCCGCCCCCTGACCCACGGCGGGTGCGCCCGCTAGGAGCCGTCCTGCTCCAGCAGGCGGTCGAGCCTGATGGCCAGATCGAGGGTCTCGCAGCGCAGCAGGTCGAGCCGCCGGCGGATCTTCGACCGGATCGCCTGGAAGTGCTCGTCGCTCTGCCCGCGCAGGCCGAGCAGCTCGTCGGTCAGGGCCGTGACGTCGTGGCCCGACTCGCTGCGGGTCTCGGCGAGGTCGGCCCGCATCTCGGCGATGCCGAGCACCGCCTCGGAGCAGTCGGCCTCGGCGCACAGTGTCGCCTCCAGCGCCTGGACCCGAAGCCTGATGTCCAGGATCTCCGCCTCTACATCCACTTACTCCTACCTTTGCCGGTAGTCGGTAGGGAACCGGCCCGGTGGTGGAGGGCGGCCGGGTCCCACTTGCTGTAAGCACATGGTGGCAACCCGTGTATACCCGACACGACCGCCGGCAAGCAACGGGTGCGGGTCCGCGGAGGGCTCAGCCCGGGCCGGGTGGCGGCCTCAGGCCGGGCCTGGCGTGGCAGGTCAGTTGTTTCTCGGGTCCGGGCCGTAGGCCGGCATCCCCTGCGGGCAGCCGGGCACCGGGCCCTTGCAGCAGCGCGGCCGGCCGGCGGTGAAGTGGTCGTTCATGTGGCGGCGCAGGGCCGCCAGCTCGTCGCCGAGCGCGGCGAAGTCCTGGCGCATCTCCGTCCGGATGTCGGCGATGTCGGCCTGCATCCGGGTGATGCCGGTCATGGTCGCCGTGCTGTCGCCGCCGGGCCTGCCCGCCTTGAGCTTCCGCAGGCGCAGCAACAACTTGAGTATCTGTGTCTCTAGGTCCACACGTTCCCGCCTTCGCGCAGCTGGACAGGGGCCTGCGCCGGACGAGCGGGCGGGCGCCCCGGAGTACGAAAACGGTGACACATCGGCCGCCCGCGTGGGGATGATCTTGATTTCGCCGGGTGGGTTTCCATTACACCGGCGCCCAAGTTTCTTTTCTGCCGGCGGATATTGGCCGCCGAAAGTGACGGACCGAAACAGGCCAGGCCGGAGGAAGGAGGACAGTGACGGCGGCCCGCCACGACGGGGCCGAACCGGCCCGCGGCACCGGCCCGCGTCCGCCCCGGCCACGGGCGCGGGCGGCGGCCCGTCCGCTGGAAAAATCTTCTGGCGCATATCACGGCAAATCCGCAGATCAGGGACCGGCAACCCTGCGAATTTCCCTCCGCGGCCACGCCGGATCAAGCATCCTGAGCATGTCATCACGCTCCCCCACCCCCCGTTGTAAGGAGCCTCCGTGACCCGGTTCGCCGTCGACCACTCACGCCACGCGCTCATCGCCACCTGGGGTACGGGGATCGGCGACATCGCCACCACCGTGGCGGAACAGGTGCCTTCGAGCCCCGACGTGCTCCGCCTGGCCACCAGCCTCACGGAGCTGTCCTACGCCTGCTGGCGCTGCTACACCCACCCGTCCAGCGCCGCCGACCAGCACGGTCCCAACAGCGTCGGCTGGCAGCGGCAGGCCGAGCGCGACGCGTTCGCCTCGGTCATCCCGGCCCTGCTGGCGCCCGTCCGGCCGGCCAACGGCGCGCTGACCCTCTACTCCACGCGGGTGGAGGAGGTCGCCCACCGCGTCGGCCGTACGCTGCACACGATCAACCACGCCCCGCTGGCCGGCAGCGTGGCCACCGACGTCACCGCCGAGCTGGCCGCCATCGAGAACGCCGAGCTCGGCGACCTGACCGCGCGCGCCCAGCAGGCCGTCATGCTCAGCCGCGAGGACGCCTCGCCCCTCCAGGTCGCCCAGGCCGACAGCCTGCTGCACCAGCATCCGTTCGGCACGGAGGCGCTGTTCACCAAGATCGACCCCACCGCGGCCGCGATCGCGGCGGCCCACTGGCTCTACGCCGCCGCCACCATCAGCGCCCGGCACACCGGCCTGCATCCGATGCAGACCATCTCCGAGGTCGACAACATCAAGGCCCCGGCCCAGGAGAGCCTCACCGAGGTGATCTCCGCGATGAGCGGCGGCGGCTCGCCCAGGGCCGCGGTCATGCCGATGATCCGCAACGCGCTGCACGTCGCCGAGGGCCACCTCTACGGCGTGACCGAGGCCAAGCACCGCATCGGCGTGGCCGAGGAGCTGATCGCCCAGGCCCGCACCGACCATCCCGAGCTCGGCCTCGGCCCCAGCACGGTCTACCTGCCCATCACCCCGCTCAACCCCGCCCGCCCGGCCCTCGACCTGCTGGAGAACCTCCTCTACGGCATCCGCAGCTGCTGGCTGACCTTCTCCCAGCACGCCGACACCCCGACCGGCCGGGAGCCCGGCCGGCCGCGCCGCCACCACCGCCACACGGAGGTCTTCCTGGCCGAGGTGCGGAAGAGGGCGGCGTCGGACCGTTCCCGGCTGCTGTAGCCGGTCCGTGCCGCCCAGTGGGCCGGGGCCACATGATCGCGGTACGCTCGGGCATGTCGGAAAACGCCGTCGAGCGGCCTCCCTTACCGGCGCTCACCCGGGCCCTGGTCGGCCCGCCCGGCAAGGTGCTGCTTCCGCTGGTCGCCGTGGTGGGGCTGATCGTGCTCAACTACACGAGCGTGCCGGGCGGAGGTTCGTTCACGCTGCTGCTGGCGGGGCTCGCGCTCTTCGTCGGCACCGCGGTCGTCTGGGTCGCCCGGTTCGCGGTGGGCCTGCTGCGCTCCGACGGACGTCCCGGGCTGCGCCGCCACTGGGTCCGCTGGACGGCCGCGCCGCTGATGGGCGTGATCGTGACCGCGCTGGTGCTCACCGGGGCGCCGTTCAACGCCCGGTTCGCGCTGTCGGAGCCGGGGCTGGAGCAGTTCGCCCGGACGGTCGCCGCGGACACCGGGGCCGTCAGGCGCGAAGAGCAGTGGGTGGGCCTCTTCCCGCTGACGTCGATCGAACGGGTGCCGGGCGGCGCGCGGTTCCTGGTGAGTGACACCGGCTTCATCGACCGGTCGGCGGATGGGTGTCCGCGGTCGCCGCGCTGCTGGTGTTCCCCCTCTTCGTAGGCGGGAGCATGTTCTGGTTGTCGCTGGTCGGCGCGCAGGCGGCCATGATCGTCGCGGTGGTGAAGGCGTACCAGGACGCGGCGCGGTGGCGGGCGCCTGAGGCGGAGCGCGCGGAAGGACCGCCTGCCGCCGGGTGAGGCCGTCCCGGCCCGCACGGAGGTGTCGGCGGCGGTGGACGGGGCAGGAACCGCCCCTCGAATGGGTAGGTCCCCAGGCAGACCTCCAGGAAGGGTGTGCCGATGCGGCGGAGTGGCGGAGAGCTGATGCTGGGCGGCATGCTGTCCGCCAACCATCTGACCGCGATGGAGGACCTGCCGCACGTCGTCGCCGGGCACGCCGCGCTGGCGGGTTTCACCGAGACCGCGATCTACGTCACCGACCTGCAGCAGCAGGAGCTCATCCCGCTCTCTGAGCAGCGGGACGCGTCCGGCGAGCCGCTGGCGGTCCTGCGCATCGACGGCACGCTGGCCGGGGTCGCGTTCCGCAACGCCGAGGTCGTGCACGTGCCGGGCGGGCCCGACGGCACGGCCAGGCGGTTGTGGCTGCCGCTCCTCGACGGCACCGAGCGGGTCGGCGTGCTCGGGGTGACGGTGCCGCAGGACGACGAGGTCGCCGAGTGGCGGGCCCAGCAGCTCGCGTCGCTGGTCGCGCTGCTGGTGATCAGCAAGCGGCCGCACAGCGACTCCTACTCGCGGCTGATCCGCGCCCGGCCGATGACGCTGTCGGCCGAGGTGCTGGTGCCGCTGCTGCCTCCGGGGACGTTCGCCAACGACGACGTGGTGGTCAGCGCCGGGCTCGAACCGGCCTACGAGGTGGGCGGGGACGCCTTCGACTACGCCATCGACGGCGAGGCGCTGCACGTGTCGATCTTCGACTCGATGGGCCACGACACCTCCGCCGGGCTGACGGCGACCATCGCGGTCGGGGCCAGCCGGAACAACCGGCGGCAGGGCGCCGATCTCGTCAGCACGGGCGAGGCGATCGACGCGGCCATCGCCGAGCAGTTCACCGGCCGCTTCGCCACCGGCATCCTGGCCTGCCTCGACCTGCACACCGGCTGGCTGACCTGGGTGAACCGGGGGCACCATCCGCCGCTGGTGATCCGCGAGGGCCAGCAGGTGGCCACGCTGTCCAGCGAGCCCGACCCGCCGATGGGCTTCCTGCTGCGGCCGTACACCGGGGAGCTGCGCTACCAGCTCCAGCCCGGCGACCGGCTGCTGTTCTACACCGACGGGATCATCGAGGCGCAGAGCCCGGACGGCGAGCTGTTCGGCCTGGAGCGCTTCATCGACTTCATCCTCCGGCACGAGGCCGACGGCCTGTCGGCGCCCGAGACGCTGCGCCGGCTGGTGCAGGCCATCCTGGAGCACCAGCACGGCCGGCTCCAGGACGACGCGACCGTGCTGATGGTGGAGTGGCGCAGCAGCAGGCAGCAGCGGCTCGTCATGTGAGCCCGTCAGGTCTCGCCGACGGCGACGAACCCGGTGTCGGGCCGGTAGTCGGGCGACTGGTGGCGGAAGTAGGTGTTGTAGACCTGGCAGTAGCGGCCGCCGCGGGCCAGCAGCGAGGCGTGGTCGCCCTCCTCCACGATCCGGCCGTGGTCGAGCACGATGATGCGGTCGACGTGCTCGATCGTGGACAGCCGGTGGGCGATCACGATCGAGGTGCGGCCGGCCAGCACCACGTCGAGCCCCTCCTGGATCTGGGCCTCGGTCAGCGGGTCGACGCTGGCCGTGGCCTCGTCGAGGACGACGATCGCCGGGTCCTGGATGAGCAGGCGGGCCAGCGCGACGAGCTGCCGCTGGCCCATGGACAGGGCCCGCCCGTGCTCGCCCACGTCGGTGGCCAGGCCGTGGGGCAGCGCCTCGATCCAGTCGCCGCCGCCGACCGCGGCCGCCGCGGCCAGCACCTCGTCGTCGCCCGCGTCGGGCCGCGGGTAGCGGATGTTGTCGGCGACCGTGCCGCTGAACAGGAACGGCGCCTGCGGCACCGCGCCGATCTGCCGCCGGTACGCGCCGAGGTCGAGCGAGCGGATGTCGTGGCCGTCGATCAGCAGGCGGCCTTCCTGGAACTCGTAGAAGCGGGTGATCAGCTTGCCCAGCGTGGACTTGCCGGCGCCGGTGTGGCCGACCAGCGCGACGGTCTCACCCGCCTCGACGACCAGGTCGAAGCGGCGGAGCACGGGGTGGGCCGCGTCGTAGCCGAAGGTGACGTCGTCGAACTCGATGCGCCCGGCCAGCCTGCCCGGGTCGGCCGAGCCGGTCTGCACGACCCGGGGCGGGGCGTCGATCAGGGCGAAGACCCGCTCGGAGGCCGACAGACCCTGCTGGAACTGCGACCAGAAGGCGGCGATGGAGGTCAGCGGCATCCAGAACAGCGACACGCCCTGCAGGAACAGGTACCAGTCGCCCGCCGACAGGCCGCCGCCCAGCACCGCGGTGCCGCCGAGCTGGACCAGCGCGACCGTCGCGAGCCCCGCCACGAGGAACAGCAGGGGGAAGATGGCCGAGAAGACGAAGCCCTGCCGCAGCGTCACCCGGTAGCTCTGCTCGTTGACCGGCCGGAACTCGTCGTAGACCTGCTGCTCCTGACGGAAGTTCTTGGCCACGGCGATGCCGCCCATGGTCTCCTGCAGGTTGGCGTTGACCCGGCTCAGCGACCGCTGGGCCCGCCGCGTGCTGGACCGGGCCAGCCGCCGGAACAGCAGCGCCATGCCCATCACGACCGGCGCCACCAGCAGGGTCAGCAGCGCCAGCTCGACGCTGCGCAGGAACAGCAGGACGGTGACGAACCCCACCATCAGCACCTGGCTGATCAGATCCATCGTCAGGGTGGAGACCGTGGCGAAGTCGTCGGTGTCGGAGGTGACGCGGCTGACGATGCGGCCTGACGGGGTCTCGTCGTAGAACGACAGGTCGCGTTCGAGCACGGCGTCGAAGGCGTCTTCGCGCAGGCGCAGCACGACGTCGCCGGTGACCCGCGCGCTGTACCACTGGCGGACGAAGTTGAAGGCCCAGCTCAGCGCGCCGGCGAGCAGGATGCCGACGACGAGCAGCGGGCCGACGCCGGCGATCGTGCCGTCCTGGATGGCGTCGACGCCCTTGCTGGCCAGCAGCGGCAGGGCCGCCTGCGCCGCCGAGACCAGCACGATCATGGCCGCCACCAGGAACATCGCGCCCAGCTTGGGGCGGAAGTAGGCGAGGATCCGGCGCGTCAGGTCACGGTCGGAGTAGGTGCGGTCGTAGTCCTCGGCGTCGAGGCCGTCCATGATGAAGCCCATCAGTGGACCCTTTCCTGCTCGTCGAGTGCGCCCTGATCGACCGGGACCTCGTCGTAGTGGGAGAAGATGCGGCGGTAGAGGGGGCTGCCGGCGATCAGCTCGTCGTGGGTGCCGAAGCCGGCCACCTGGCCGCGCCGCAGCAGCAGGACCTTGTCGGCCCAGCGGATCTGGGAGAGCCGGTGGGTGATCAGCAGGGTCGTGCGCCCTTCCTGGATGCGCTCGATGGCCTGCTGGATGCGGTCTTCGGTGGCGGAGTCGATGGCGCTGGTGGAGTCGTCGAGGACGAGGATCGCCGGGTCGGTCAGCAGCGCCCGCGCGATGGCCAGCCGCTGGCGCTGGCCGCCGGACAGCGTGAGGCCGCGCTCGCCGATGACGGTGTCGTAGCCGTCGTCGAGCTCGGCCACGAACTCGGCCGCCTGCGCGTCCTCGGCCGCCCTGACCACGGCCGCGCGGTCGGCCCGCTGGCCGAGGCCGAAGGCGATGTTCTCGGCCACGGACCGCGAGAACAGCACGACGTCCTGCTCGATGGTGGAGATCTGGGAGCGCAGCGAGTCGAGGTCCCAGTCGCGGACGTCGACCCCGTCGACCAGGATCCGGCCCGAGGTGACGTCGTAGATGCGGGGCACCAGCTTCGTCAGCGAGCTCTTGCCCGCCCCGGTCTCGCCGACGATCGCCACCGTCTCGCCCGGCCGCACGGTGAACGTCACCCCCCGCAGGACGGGCTCGCCCTCGCCGTAGCCGAACGTGACGTCGTCGAAGACGATCTCGCCTCCGATCGGCGGGACGTGGCCGGCGGCCGGCTGCGCCAGCTCGGTCTCGGCGTTGACGATGTCGAGGATCCGGCGGGAGGACACGATGCCGATCTGCACCAGCGAGAACGTGAAGATCGAGATCTGGGTCGGGAAGCCGAGCATGCCCATCAGCCCCATGAAGGCCACCAGGTCGCCGATCGTGATGGCGCCGGCGGCGTGGAGGAGGAGCGCGTGCCACAACGCCCCCGCCATGGCGCACGCGAACAGCAACGTGGGCAGGTAGCGAGCCTGGACGAGGCCGTTGCGCACGAACGAGTCGCGGTAGCGCCGGGCGTTGGCGCGGAAGCGCAGCCGCTCCTGCGCCTCCTGCGCGGTCACCTTGATCACCTCGATGCCGCGCACCGCCTGGCTCAGCCCGGCGTTGAGGTCGCCGAACTCGTCGCGCATGCGGGTGGCCACCGGGTTGAGCTGCCCCATGTAGTGGCGCAGCGCGAACCCGAACGCCACCGCGAACACCACGGGCACCAGCAGCAGCCGCGGGTCGATCGCGGCGATGAAGACCAGGGGCACCAGGCCGGTGAGCCCGGAGTCGACGATCAGGTCGACGCCCGGACTGATCATGATGGAGAGCTGGCGGATGTCGTTGGCCGCCCGCGCCATCAGGTCGCCCACCCGCTGCCGGTTGTGGAAGGTCTGGCTCTTGCCGAGCAGGCCGGCGTAGAGCTCGTCGCGGGCGTCGCGTTCGAGCCGCTTGGCCAGGGTCTCGCTGCTCAGCCGGGCGACGAGGTCGAACGCACCGCGGGCCGACACCACCGCCAGCAGCGCCAGGGCGACCAGCCCGAGTGCGGCGGCGGGCGTGCCCCGGCCGCCCAGCACCGCGTCGAAGGCCGAGCCGGTGAGCTGGGGGACCAGCGCGTTGAGCACCACCATCACCAGCGAGCCGCCGAGGAAGCCCGTCAGGGGGAGCGGATGGCGGCGCAGGTGGGACCAGAGCCAGCGGACCGGCCCGCGCCGGTCGTAGCGCGGGCCTTCGACGGAGAACTCCGAACTGCCGCTGGTCACGGTGAAACCCCTTGGCCGAGAGCGGGCGGACATCGGACCTGTTTGTATCACCGGCCACCGACAGAATCCGAAGGGGTTTTCCGGCCGCCCGTGAAGGCAAAGAGCGGGCAGCGTCACGCAACGAGACAGTAATCTTACCCACCGTGGACTCTTTCCTCCATCAAGCGGACCTGCTGCCGCTCGTGACCCTCCAGCCGCCGGTGCGCCTCCTCCCGGCCGACGACCTCGCGGCCGTGGTCCGGGCGACGCCGGTCGTCCACGAGCTGCTGCGCCTGGCCCGCGCCGCCGGTGAGCCGGGGGCGGCGGGGCCGGGGCAGGGGCGGCTGTGGGGCGTGGCCGAGGACAGCCGGCTCGTCGACGTGCGCGACGGGGCCGCCACGACCGGCCCGGCGGTCGAGACCCTGACGTCGGGGCCGGCCGACGACGTGCTGGACACGTGGGGCGACATCCTCTACTCGCTGTTCTCCCCCGAGGCCGACGCCGCGGCGCTCGACGCGGGCACGAGCACCCTGCTGATGCTGCTCAGCCACCGCGACGCCCTGCCGGTGGCGCAGATCCCCGAGCTGACCGACGAGGCGGCCGACGAGCTGGCCTGGTTGGGGCTGATCCGGCGCGACGGCTCGTCGGTGTCGCTGACCCCGCTCGGCACCTGGAGCGCGCTCGACCTCTTCAAGACCCTCATCGGCCAGGACATCCCGGTCCACGGCGGCACGGCCGGCGCCGACGCCCCCACGCTGCTGCGGGCCCTGCGCACCTACGACGACGACGAACGCGCCGAGGAGGTGCGCGTCTGGCTGGGCGGGCGGGATCCGGCGCGGGCCGCCGAGGAGATCGCCGACGTCCTGCTCGACGTCAGCCCGCTGAGCCGGGCCGTCGGCCTGACCGTGTTGCTGGAGGACCTCGGCCGGCCGGGCCGGGAGATCGCCGACGCGTTGCGCGCGGTGCCCCGGCTGGGGGCGCTCATCCGGGCCCGGGAGAAGGAGGACCACGACGTGCCGCCCGCGCCCGTCGACGTGGCCTGGGTGTACGCCGACATGACCGTGGCCGCGATGGAGATCGGCGGGCCGGCCGAGTCGATACTCCAGCTCTCCGGCAACCTCGACGTCGACGACGTGCTCAGCATGCTCGGCATGATGACGTGCAGCGACCACCCCTACACGACGCCGATGTTGCGCTTCCTCATCGAGCACCATCCGACGCCCCGGGTGGCCTCGGCCGCGCGCGTGGCGTTGCAGCGGTGGCGCGGGGTGCACGTACGGCCGCCGGGCGAGCGCGGACGCCTGCCCAGGAAGCCCCGCAAACCGGGCAAGACGGCAGGCGCCCAGAAGCGCCGGCGACGCTGACCGCGCCCGTCCGGAGCGGGGCTCAGGGCCTGCGGGTCAGCCTGAGGGCGGCGCCGACGCGCTCGGCCCACTGCCAGGGGGCGTCCGTGCCGCCGGGCAGGGCGTTGTAGTACTCCCAGCCGCTCACCCCGCCCATCCCGGGATGCCGGTGCAGCAGTTCGGCGACGGTGGCGGCCAGGCGGTCGATCTCGACGTGGCCGACGCCCCCGTTGTCGGGGCTGGTGACCGCCCCGGCCACCAGCTTGCCCGCCGGCACCACTCCCCCGGCGAGCACGGCGTCGTAGTCGCACGGGTCGGCCAGGCTGCGCGGGCCGCCGTACATCGGCAGGTTGAGCCAGGCGAGGTCGGCGCCCTGCTCGCGGAAGACCTGGTCGTGGTCCACGGCGGCGGACGGGGTGAGCGCGAGCAGGAAGGCCGGGCCGAAGTCGGCGCGCAGCCGGTCGATCAGGCGTCCGAGGGCGGCCGGCGGCACGGGCTCGGTCAGGTGGAGGTCCACGCCGTCGAGGCGGCGGCGGGCGAGCAGGCGGCGCAGCGGCGGGTAGCAGGTCTCGAAGTCGTGGTCGAAGCGGTCGAGACCGTCGATCATGGCCAGGGCGCGGGCGCCGTACACCTGGGTGACCTGGACGTCGTCCCACATCTGGGCCAGGTCGGGGCAGTCGGGCGGGGCGCCGTTGAGCCGGACGTCGCCGTCCGCGCCGACCTCCACGGTGGCGACGACCAGGTGGGTCAGGCCGGTACGCCGTTCGATCAGGGGCAGCGGGGAGACGTAGAGGCCGCCGTCGCAGTGGGTCCGGTAGTACATCACCAGGCGGGGTGTGTGCTGGGGCAAGGCACGTCCTCCGTGAGGAATGAGGTGATACTTCACCATGTTCCACACCAAGGGTGAGATCAAAACTACTCTCGGTTGATTTTGCCTGGCGCGCTCCAGCACCGGGCAGGCGCGCTCAGCGGCCCGCGCGCGGCGGCCTGACCGGCTCCTTCGCGGCCGAGCCCAGGGGCAGCATGACCTCGACCCGCGTCCCGGCCCCCGGCCCGCTGTTGACGACGCAGATGCCGCCGAGCTCGGCCGCCCGCTCCCGCATCGAGCCGAGGCCCACCCCCGCGCTGTACGCGGCGGGCAGCCCGCGGCCGTCGTCGGCGACCACCACGCGCAGCACCGAGTCCCGCTGGAGCACGATGCTGGCGCGGGAGGCCCTGGCGTGCCGCCGGATGTTGGTCAGCGCCTCCTGGACGATCCGGTAGACGGCCACCTCGACGGCGGCGGGCAGGTCGGTCAGGCTGCCCTCGACCTCCACCTCGATCTCGGTGTCCGGGGAGGACTGGCCGGCCAGCTCGCGGACGGCCCTGGCCAGGCCGAGGTCGTCGAGCGCGGGCGGGCGCAGGCCGTACACCAGCTCCCGGATGTCGTCGGTGACCGCGCCCATGCCGGTGTGCAGCTCGCGCAGCAGCTCGTCGGCGGCGTCGGGGGACTTCTTCAGGCTCGTCCTGGCCATGTTGATGGTCATGGCCATGGCCGAGAGGGTCTGGCCGAGGCCGTCGTGCAGGTCGCGGCGCAGGCGGCGGCGTTCCTCCTCCCTGGCCGTCAGGATGCGTTCCCTGGAACGCTGCAGGTCGGCGGCCATGCGCACGGCGTGCGCCACGTCGGCGGCGTACGGCGTGAGCGTGGTGAGCACGCGCTCGTTGTGGGCGGCGGGGAAGCGGCGCGGGCCGGGCGGCCCGACGAACAGGCGGCCGACGCGCTCGCCGTGCCACACCAGCGGCACCTGGCGGGGCTCCGCGCCCACCCGGCCGCTCTCGACGTAACGCGGCTCGCCGTCGGCGACCTCCACGGCCACGCCCTCGACCGCGAGCCCGTCGCGCAGCACGCTCACCACGGAGGTCAGCGCCTTGGCCGGGTCGCCGCGCCGGACTGCCTGGGTCAGGCGCTCGGCCAGCACGGCGGGGTCGCCGACGCTGCCGTACAGCAGGTGGTCGACGGCGCGTTGCAGCACGTGCCGCAGCGGCTGGAAGAACGCGCCGGCGAACAGCGCGGCGGCGATGCCGGCGATCTCGTCGTAGCCGGAGACCACGAGGCTGGACAGCGCGCCCGCGCCGAAGTAGACCGCGCTCACCACGGCCACCAGCCCGGCCGCGACGAAGGCCCGGCTGATCACCGTGTCGATGCCGTAGAGCCGGTAGCGGGTCACCGAGAACGCGACGGCGACCGGGATGAGCGCCGCCCACACGACGCTCGGCCACAGGAGCGCCGGCACGAACGCGGCCAGGATCAGGAACACGACATAGCCGGCGAACGCGAACAGCGGCCAGCCGATCTGCCGCCTGCCCACCGGATCGGCCCGGCGCAGCCGCAGCGCCAGGGAGAGCGCCGTCAGCGCCATGGCGACGTAGATGCCGGTCCAGGCGACGGTGGAGACGGCCTCCACGTACGGCCCGAGCGCGCGGATCTGCAGCGGGTTGGGGATGACGGCGGGGTAGGGGTAGCTGCCGGGGGGGGGGTCGGGCCGGAACACCGAGCGGGCCAGGTCGAGCCCGAGCGAGAACGCGCCCAGCAGCAGCACCCACCGCCAGCGCGGCGAGGGCAGCCGCCCGTCGGGCGAGTAGAGCGGCAGCAGCATGGTGAGCGCCAGGCCGCACACCGCCCACCCGACCTGGGCGGGGAAGCGCACGAGCCCGGCCGCGACGAGCTCGCCGTCGGCGGCCAGCCGGAACATCAGCGCGCTGGACAGGTCGCTGACGGCTGCGGCGATGCCGCCCGCGACCATCAGCCATGCCATGTTCAGCCGGGGCCGGTGGAAGATCAGGAACGCGCCGACCGCGGGGAAGGTCAGGGCGGCGGCCGTCTGGGGCGAGGCGGTCCGCAGCGGGGTCCACGCCTCCGGCAGCCGGGCGTAGATGAGCAGCGCGGCGACCGTGAGAACCGGCGAGGCCACCGCCAGGACGACGGCCGTGACGCGCGCGAGCCGCACACCCCGGCCCGCGGAGCCGCGCCCGGTGCCGCGGCTCTCCGCCGGCCCGGCCTCTTCGGCGATCTCGGTGAACCCGGTCATCTCATCACCGCCTTCCCCAACACTTGAACAGGATTATGACCTTTTTACTGGGATAATCCGCCCGTTGTGTCCGGGCCGTTACCGTCCGACGCCTGCTCCGGCCCCTCACGGGGCCAGGACAGGCCTCAACCTACTCGACGGCGGCGCGTGGTTTCCTATACGCATGCCCGAACCTGATCTCGTGATCGACGGCGGCGACAAGATGTGCGTGCAACTGCTCATCGAGCTGCGCGGGCACGTGCTGCGCGCCGGTCCCGGCGCCGTGATCCACCTGATCGCCACCGACCCCGCCGCGCCCGTCGACCTGCCCGCCTGGTGCCACCTGACCGGCCACTCCTACCTCGGGCCGGTGCCCGGCGCCGGGCGCCCGACGTACGCGGTGCGCGTCGCGGACGCCGCCAAGGAGACCGAGCCCACCCGTCCCTGGCACGCGGCCTGACGGCGGTCGCCGCCCGTCAGCGGAAGGAGCGCCGGTAGGCGGCCGGAGTGGTGCGCAGCGCGGTGTGGAAACGGCGGCGGAGGTTGACGGCCGAGGAGAGGCCGACGCGGGTGGCGATGGTCTCGACCGGCAGGTCGGTCTCCTCCAGCAGCGCGCGGGTGGCGGCCAGCCGGCGTTCCAGCAGCCAGCGGGCGGGCGGCACGCCGAGCTGGTCGGCGAACTGCCGGGTCAGGGTACGCGCGGAGACCCCCGAGTAGGCGGCCATGTCCTCGACGGTGACGTGGTCGGGCAGGCGGCCGAGCAGCCATTCCAGCAGCGGGGCCAGGGAGTCCGGCATGGGCCCCGCGGTGGGCAGCGGCGGATACTGGCGCTGGCAGCCCTCGCGGTGCGGCCCGGCGGCGAGCTGACGGCCGATGCGCATGGCGTGGGCCGCGCCGTGGTCCTGGAGCACCTGGTGCAGGCAGAGGTCGAGGGTGGCGGCCGAGGCTCCGGCGGTGGCGACGTCGCCGTGGTCCACGTAGATGACGGTGTCGTCGGGGATGACGCGCGGGTGACGGGCGGCCAGCCCCCCGGACAGCTCCCAGTGGACGGACGCGCGGCGGCCGTCCAGCAGGCCCAGGGCGGCGGGGATGAAGATGCCCGCGCAGACGGCGACGATCCGCGCCCCGCGGGAATGGGCCCGGGACACCGCGTCGAGCACGGCCGGCGAGGGGACCAGGGTCCAGCCCGCGACGATCACGGTGTCGGCCTCGTCCATGGCGTCCAGACCGCTGTCCACCTGCATGGGGACGCCCAGGGTGGTGGAGAGCGAGCCCGGCCGCTCGGCGCACAGGGTGAAGCTGTAGTGCTGGGGGATGTCGGGGCCCTGGTAGCCGAAGACGGCCGAGGCCGAGGTGACGGGGTAGAGCTCCTGGTTGGGGGCGACCAGGGCGACCACGCGGTGCGGGCTGACGGGGGCCGGAGGCGTCTCCGGGCAGTCCAGGGGCATGGCGCAAATGTACCCAATGATGTCATTTGGGACACCGGTGCTTTGATCTGGAGAAATCCAGAATTGGGGCTCATGTGGACGAGGAGTTTCGCCCTCTACTTCGGGGCCCGCACGATCTCGCTGCTCGGCGACGCGATGATGCCCGTCGCCTCGGCGCTGGCGATCGGCGAAGTTTACGGGATCGCCGGCGTCGGCTTCGTGCTCGCGCTCTGGACCGCGTCGGCCGTACTGGTCATGTTGTTCGGCGGGGTCGTCGCCGACCGGATCGGGCCCCGGCGGCTGATGATCGGCGCGGACGTGGTCAGGGTGGTCACCCAGGCCGTCGTGGCCGTCGCC
Organism: Nonomuraea sp. NPDC049637; assembly: GCF_040675235.1. Lineage (NCBI taxonomy): Bacteria > Bacillati > Actinomycetota > Actinomycetes > Streptosporangiales > Streptosporangiaceae > Nonomuraea > Nonomuraea sp. NPDC049637. Next base: position 124,322 of record NZ_JBFAOM010000021.1, on the reverse strand, counting down.
TTCCTCGACGGGGCCCCGCCGTTCGTCCTGCTGCTGGCGATGGCGTTCCTGTCGGGCATGGCCGCCGGGGTGTTCGAGCCGTGCGTCAACGGCATGGTCCCGCTGGTCGCCGAGGACACGCAGCGGGCCAACGCGACCTTGAAGATCGCCGAGGCGGTCACCCAGCTCGCCGGGCCCGCGCTGGCCGGGGTCCTGATCGTGGCCACCGGGCCGGTCTTCGTCTACACCGTGGACGCCGCGACGTTCCTGGTCAGCGCGGTGTGCCTGGTGCTGGTGCGGGTCGCCGTGCCCAGGCCGGAGCCGTCCGACGTGCTGAGCGACCTGCGCAGGGGCTGGGAGGAGTTCAAGGCCAGGAGCTGGATGTGGTCGGTCATCCTGGTCTGGGTGTTCTGGGGGGTGCTGGTGGTGGGGCCGTCCGTGCCGCTGTCGTCCCAGGTCATCGGGGCCGACTACGGGTGGGTGATGGCGGCGCTCGGCCTCGGGACCGTGCTGGGCGGGCTGGTGGCGATCCGGCTGAAGCCGCGCAGGCCGCTGGCGGCGGGGGCGGTGGCGCTGATCGGGTACGTGCCCGTGCCGCTGTCGGTCGCGCTCGGGGCGCCGCTGCCGCTGCTGATGTCCGGGCACCTGGCCGGGGGGTGCGCGATGGCGTTCTGGTCGGTGATGTGGTCGACGGCCGTGCAGACCCAGGTCGCGCCGGACGTGCTGAACCGGGTCAACGCCTACCAGGTGGCCGGGTCGGTCGCGGGCATGGCGGTCGGGCAGGCGCTGGCCGGACCGGTGACCGCGCTGGTCGAGCCGCGCGCCTTCATGCTGGTGTCCGCCCTGGTGACGGTCGGCGTGGTGACGGCGCTGCTGGTGATCGGGCCGGTGCGGCGGCTCGGCCGCAGGTCGCAGGCGTCCGGGAGCGGGCAGGTCACGGTCCCGGCGACGTGACCGATGCCGGGGTGGCGCCCACGGCACGTGCCGCGGCCGGGGCGGGCGGCTGGCAGACCGTCCGCCCCCGTCTGCGGCACGTGCCGTCCCCTCCTCTTCGCGGCACGCGACGTGGGAGCCGCCCCAGCGTCCCCCGCGCTCAGGACGACTCCACCAGACAAGAGCGCAGAGGTACCCGTATCAGTACGTCCTCCCGCAAAGTTTTCTTGACAATTTTATTTGTCGGTAGCTACCGTGGGCACCACGAAACGGGAGGAACACCATGAGCAGCATGATCAACTCCGCGGACGGCACCCCCATCGCGTACGAACGCGCAGGCCAGGGCCCGGCGGTCATCCTCGTGGACGGCGCACTCAGCTTCCGCGGCTCCAGCATCAACGGCGGCCTGGCCGAAGCGCTCGCCCCCGACTTCACGGTCTACACCTACGACCGGCGCGGACGGGGCGAGAGCGGCGACACCGGGCCGTACGCCATCGAACGGGAGGTCGAGGACCTGGCCGCGCTCGTCAAGGAGGCCGGCGGCCCGGTCCGCCTGTACGGCACCTCGTCCGGCGCCGCCCTCGCCCTGGCGGCGGTGCAGAACGGCCTGCCGGTCGAGCGCCTGGCCCTGTACGAGCCGCCGTTCGTCGTGGACGGCACCCGCGCCCCGGTCAAGGACGACTACCCGCGACGGCTGGCGGCGCTGGTGGCCGCGGGCCGCCGGGCCGAGGTGGTCAGGATGTTCATGCGCGAGGGGGTCGGCCTGCCGGCGGTCGTGGTGGCGATGATGCGGTTCATGCCGGCGTGGGGCAGGCTCAAGGCGGTGGCGCACACCCTGCCGTACGACACCGCGCTCGTCTTCCCGTACCAGCGGGGCCTGCCGTACCCGGAGGGGGCGTGGGCGTCGGTGACCGTCCCGACGCTCGTCGCCGACGGCGGGAAGAGCCCGGCGTGGATGCGCAATTCCGTGGCCGCGCTGGCGAAGGCGCTGCCCGCGGCCGACCACCGCACGCTCGACGGGCAGACCCACATCGTCAAGCCGGAGGCCCTGGCGCCGGTGCTCCGGGAGTTCTTCGCCTGAGGGCCGGCGGTCAGGCGAAGACGGCGGAGTTCCTCGCCTGAGGGCCGCGGGTCAGACGGACACCGTGGAGTTCCTCGCCTGAGGGCCGGCGGTCAGGGGGAGACGGTGGCGAGCCAGTGGGTCCAGGCGGCTTCCAGGGCCTCGCCGTCCACCGGCGCGTAGGCGTGGTGCTCCACCACCGCCATGCCGCGTCCCTGGACGAACATGTACAGGCCGTCGTCCGTACGGACCGCCACGAACGTGCCCGGAGCGGTCACCCACTCCACGACGCCCGGCTCCGGCGAACGCCCCTCGATCGCGACCGTCACCTTCTCCCCCGCCACCGGACGGCCCGCGACGCCGAGCGCGGCCCCGAGCGCGGCCCAGAACCGCTCCTCCGACGCGCACGGGCTGGCCAGGAACAGGTTGTGGGCAGAGATCCTGCCGGGGAAGTGCCTGAGGTAGACGGCCAGCTTGTACAGGTACTGCAGGTCGCCGCGCTCAAGGTCGTCGTACTCCGACTCCCAGTCGTCGCCGAGGAAGCCGCTGTGGACGAAGCGGAGCACGGTGCTGCCCGAGCCGCGGGCCTCCAGCAGGTACTCGAAGGCCATGAAGGTGCCGTCGGGGTTCTCCACGCCCCGGTGGGCCAGGCGCCTGCCCGGCTCCCAGGCGGTCACCACCGACTCGGTGGCGACGTCTTCGCCGAAGGTCTGCGTGCCCCGGCCGCCCACGCGCGGTTCCAGTTCGGTGCGGCCCATGAACCACGAGTCGATGCCCGGTCCTTCCGCGATGGCCCGCCAGACGACGTCGGGGGCGGCGTCCAGCGGGATCTCGTGGCGGATCTCGAACTCGTGCGGCATGGCGGTCTCCCTGTCACGGCCCGGCGCGGTGTGCGGCCGACGATCGCACCGACAATATCGGTTGTCAAGCCGACTCCTGTTGTCGGCCCGCGCGCCGTGGCAGGTGGGGCGCGGCAGCGAGGGGCATCCCTCTTGAGAGCGAGGCGCGGGATCGCCCGTCCCGGCGATCCCATCCGGAGCGGAAAACCGCAGGATGAGTGCATCGCCCCGCCCCTTTGAGGAGAACCCCCGATGAACACCCGCGCCGCGTTCGTGGCCGCCCCGCTGCGCCGCCGGGGCCAGGACGGCGCCCGGCCCTCGCTCGTCCATGCGTGAGGAAGAATGGGACCCTGTGTCCGATCTGACGCTTGTCGACGTCCTTCGTCGCCGGCTTCGAGCGCTCCCCCACCTCTGGGTGGACGGGGCGCTCGCCCTGTTGATCGCCCTCGTCCAGGTCTGGCCGCTGATCTCCAGCCATGACTCGCAGGGCGGCAGATGGGACTGGTGGGGGTACGTGATCGCGATCGGCGCCTCGCTCCCCGTCGTCTGGCGGCGCCGGTGGCCGGTGACCATGCTGATCGCCAGCCTGGTCGTGGGCGCGCTCTACGACTTCGCCGACAACGTCGCCCGCCAGCCCATCTGGTACGGCGCCCTGGTCGCCTTCTACACGGTCGCCGCGTACTCACCCCGCCTGCCCAGGGTCGTCATGCTCGTCGTGACCCTCGTCGGCGGCCTGGCCTCCGTCGGCTCGTGGGAGACCGCGATGCGCGGGGTCGCCCTGTTCACCGCCGCCTACGCCATCGGCCGCGCGGCGGCCACGTCCCGCGCCCACGCCGCCGAGCTGGCCGAGCGCGCGGCCCGGCTCGAAAGGGAGCGTCAGTTGGAAGCCGAGCGCGCGGCCGAACGCGAGCGGGCCAGGATCGCCCGCGACATGCACGACATCCTGGCCCACGCGGTCAGCCTCATGGTGGTCCAGGCCGAGGCGGGGCCCGTCGTGGTGCGCAGCAACCCGGCCAGGGCCGAGGCCGCCTTCGACGCCATCGCCGCCGCCGGCCGGGACGCGATGGTGCAGCTGCGCCGCATGCTCGGCGTACTGAAGGAGGACGAGCCGCAGGCGCCGCGGGCGCCGCAGCCGACGCTCGCGGAGCTGCCCGCGCTGGCCGGCCAGGTGGCGGGCACCGGCCTGGACGTGAGCTTCGCCGAGTCCGGCGAGCCCCGCCCGATCGGCCCCGACAGCGCGCTGGCCGCCTACCGGATCACGCAGGAAGCGCTCACCAACATCGTCAAGCACTCCGGCGCCGACCGCGCCGAGATCCGGCTCACCTGGGAGGACGACCACCTGATGATCGACGTCACGGACAACGGGCGCGGCGGCGGCCCCGCGCTGCCCTCGGGCGGCAACGGCCTGATCGGCATGCGCGAACGGGCCGCGGCCTGCGGCGGCAGCGCGACCGCCGGCCCGCGCGCGGACGGGCCCGGCTTCGCCGTGTCGGCGCGGCTGCCGCTGGGGGCCGGCCAGTGAGCGTGCGCGTCGTGGTGGCCGACGACCAGGAGCTGGTCAGGGGCGGGTTCGCGATGATCCTCGACGCCCAGCCCGACATCTCGGTGGTGGCCGAGGCGGGCGACGGGGTCGAGGCCGTGGCCGCCGTACGGGCCCACGAGCCGGACGTGCTGCTGCTCGACATCCGCATGCCCAGGATGGACGGCATCGAGGCGGCCAGGATCGTGTGCGCCGAGACTGCCTGCCGGGTGCTGATGCTGACCACGTTCGACCTGGACGACTACGTGTTCGACGCGCTGCGCGCGGGCGCGAGCGGGTTCCTGCTGAAGGACGTGCGACGCGACGACCTGGTGACCGCGGTGCGCGTGGTGGCCGCCGGCGAGTCGCTGCTGGCGCCCACGGTGACCAGGAGGCTGATCGCCGAGTTCACCTCCCGCCCCGCGACGACCGCCGCCCCCGCGCGCACGCTGGAGTCGCTGACCGCCAGGGAGCGCGAGACGTTGCAGCTGATCGCGCGCGGCCTGTCCAACGCGGAGATAGCCGAGGCCATGGTGGTCAGCGAGCACACCGTGAAGACGCACGTCAGCAACGTGCTGAGCAAACTGGGGCTGCGGGACCGCGTGCAGGCGGTGATCGCGGCCTACGAGTCGGGGCTGACCGTTCCCGGGGCGTAACGCGAGGGTTGGGCGGGTAGGCGGCCCATATGACTGAGGGTTTCGACACTGACACGCTCTGGAACGAGTTCCACCGGGCGGTCAACATGAACTCGGAGGAGCTGCGCGGCTACCTGCTCGCCGACGCCTCGGACGAGGAGGGCTTCCCTCCCGACCCCGACATGGGCATCGACGAGCTGGGCAGGGGCGTGCTGCACGTCCTGAGCAAGCGGAAGGGCGACCTGACCAAGGCCGACCTCGACGTGATGCGTCAGGTCGTCGAGCTGGTCGAGACCATGGGCGACCGGACGGACGACGACTCGCGCCGCGAGCTCATGTCCGTCGGGCACGACCCGCTCAGGGCATAACGCCCCGAATTCAACAAATGGTGGATGTGAGGCGACGCAAAGTGATGAAATGTGCGAAGCCGACTTCGTCCGAGGAGATCCGTTGAGAGACAACCTCGACCTCGCCGCGAGCGCCCAGCAGCTGGCCGACGCCGCCCCGACGGGATCGATCGACCGTGCCGCCGCCTCGTCCGTGGCCATCACACTGGCCACGACGCGTGACATCGCCGACGCGCGGCAGGCCCTCGACGGGTTGACCCCGGAGGAGGTGCGTCAGGCGGCGCTCACCCTCTTCGACCGGCTCTCGGAGAGCTGAGCCCACTGCGCCGGCCTGCTCGAACCGGGTGAAGGCGGGCGTCCCGCCGGGAACCCGGCATGGCTGCATGCCCGTACGGTGGGGGCATGCGGATCGGGGTCTTGGGGCCGCTCCAGGTGGCTGGGGCCGAGGTCGGCGGCGCCCGGGTGCGGGCCCTGCTCGTCCGTCTGGCGCTCGACCCGGGCCGGGTGGTGACCGCCGACCGGCTGATCGACGACCTGTGGCCCGGCGAGCCGCCCGCCCATCCGGCCGCGGCACTCCAGTCGCTGGTGTCGCGGGCCCGCAGGCAGGCGCCGGGGCTGATCTCCTCGCACCCGGCCGGCTACCTGCTCGACGTGCCGCCCGGCGAGGTGGACGCGTCGGAGTTCGAGCGGCTGGTGCGGGCCGGTGATCCGCGCGGCGCGCTGGCGTTGTGGCGCGGGCCCGCCCTGGCGGACGCGGCCGGGCTGGCGTTCGCCGCCGCGCCCGCGGCCCGGCTGGAGGAACTGCGCCTGACGGCCCTGGCCGCCGCGATCGCCGCCGACCTGGCGGCCGAGTCCGCCCTCACCCCCGAGTCCGCCCTCACCCCCGAGTCCGCCCTCTCCCCCGAGTCGGTGCCCGCCGCCCTCGCCGCCGAGCAGGCGCGGGGCGGACGTGACGGCGGCCCGGGGGTCGTGGCCGAGCTGGAGGAGCTGGTCGCGGCGCACCGGCTGCGGGAGCCGTTCCACGCCCTGCTCATGCGGGCGCTGGTGGCGCGCGGGCGGCGCGGCGAGGCGCTGGAGGTCTTCGCGCGGATCAGGGCCGACCTGGCCGACGAGCTGGGCGTCGATCCCGGCCCCGAGCTGCGCGCGGCCCATGTGGCGGCGTTGCGCGACCCGGCTCCCGCGCCGAGGGGCAACCTGCCCGCCCGGCTCACCGGGTTCGTCGGCCGGACCGGCGACGTCGCCCGGCTGCACGCCCTGCTGGGCGGCCGGGACGAGCGGCTGGTCACGCTGGTCGGGCCCGGCGGCGTGGGCAAGACCCGCCTGGCGCTGGAGGCGGCCCGCGGCCTCGACGTGCCCGACGGCGTGTGGCTGGTCGAGCTGGCCTCCGCCACCGGGGTGCGGGCCGCGGTCGAGAGCGTGCTGCGGACGACCGACGTGGTCCGCGCGCTGCGCGGCACGTCGCCGCTCATCGTGCTGGACAACTGCGAGCACGTCGTGGAGGAGGCCGCCACGGTCGCGCGGTGGCTGCTGTCGGAGGTCGCCGGGCTACGTGTCCTGGCCACCAGCAGGGAGCCGCTCGACATCCCCGGCGAGGTGCTGCATCCCGTCCTGCCGCTGCCCGAGGCCGCGGAGCTGTTCCTGGCGCGGGCCGCGGCGGCCAGGCCCGGCCTGGAGGTGAGCGCGGCCGACGCCGAGCGCGTCTGCCGGGAGCTCGACGGCATCCCGCTGGCGATCGAGCTGGCCGCCGCCCGGCTGCGCACGATGCCGGTGTCCGTGCTGGTCCGGCAGCTCGGCGACCGGCTGGCCTTCCGTGGGGGGCGCACGTCCGAGCCGCGTCACCGTACGTTGCGCGACGTCGTCGACTGGAGCTGGAACCTGCTGTCGGCGTCCGAGCGCGAGCTGCTGCGCGGGCTGACGGTCTTCTCCGGCGGCGCGACGTACGAGGCCGTCGCGCAGGTGTGCGGCGGCGACCCGGACGACCTCGCCTCGCTGGTGGACAAGTCGCTCGTCTCGGTCTCCGGCGACCGCTACTCGATGCTGGCCACCATCAGGCAGTACGCCGCCGCGGACCTGCCCGGCCTCCGGCAGGCCCACGCCCGCTACTACACCCGGCTGGCCGAGACCGCCGACCCCCTCCTGCGTACCGGCGAGCAGCTCGCCTGGCTGGAGGTGCTGGACGCCGAGCAGGACAACCTCGATGCCGCGCTGCGCCACTCCGACGACCCGCTCCGGCTGATCCTGCCCCGGTTCTGGCCCTGGATCATGCGCGGACGGCGGCGCGAGATGAGCGAGCGGGCGGCGGCCGTGCTGCGCCGGGTCGGGGACGTGCCGCCGCCGGGGCGCGAGCTGGCGCACGGGCTGTGCCGGGTGCTCACGGGCGGCGAGCCGACCCAGGCGGTGCTCGACTCCGACCATCCCGCCGCGCTGAACTTCTGGGCCATGAGCGGCGCGCAACGCCCGCCCGCCGACGTCGTCGAGCTCACCGAGGACGTCGTCGAGCGCCTGCGCGACTCCCCCGACCTGTGGACGCGCTCGGCCGCGCTGCTGGTCGGCGGCATCGTCCGGTTCGAGTACGGCCCGGTCGCCGGCGCGCAGGACCTGCTCGGCCCGGCGCTCGACGGCTTCCGCCGCACCGGCGACCGCTGGGGCCAGTGGGCCTGCCTCTACTGGTTGTCGCTGGTCGCCGAGAACCGCGGTGACTTCGCCGCCGCGCTCGCCCGTGCCGAGGAACCCGGCCGCCTGGCCGCGGAGCTGTCGGGGCTGGACGCGCCGTTCGGCCCGATGACGTTCCTGCTCCGGCTCGGGCAGCTCAAGGCGCGGACGGGCGACCACGAGGGGGCCGCCGCCACGCTGGCGGAGGCGTGGCGGTCGGCGTTGCGGGCCGAGGACGCGGTGACCCAGGCCAGGGTCCTGCACGCCCGCGCCGAACTGGCCCGGCGCACCGGCGACCGGTCGGGGGCGGCCCGGCTGCTCGACCGCGCGCTGACCCTCGACAACGGGGACGGGCCCGCGCAGTTCAGGGCGTTCATGCGGGTCGAGCTGGCCCGCGTGGCGGAGCCGGGGCCGCCGCTGCGCACGGCGCTGGAGCTGATGGAGACCTGCGGCGACCGGACGGCCCGCGCCACCGTGCTGGAAGGCGTGGCCGAGCACCTGCCGCCCCGGCCGGCGGCCGAGTTGCTGGGCGCGGCCCGCGCGCTGCGCGGCGTCGCCGGCTCCGCCGATCCCGCCCTGGCGGCGCTGGACGGACGATGCCGCTCCGCCCTCGGCCCCGACGCCTTCCACGAGGCTCTGACCAGCGGAGCGGCGCTGCCGAACCCGGAGCGGCACGCACTGTCGCTGCTCGGCTGAGCCCGTCGCGTACGCGGCACCCGGCGCCGGGCCATATGGTCAGGGAAGAGGCCACGGAAACCGACGACGAACCCCTTCTCCGCCGCTCCCCGGACGACCATGGAAAACCTTCCGGTTTCGCAGCGGATACGCCAGGGTTGTGGCAACTTTCCACCACAATGTGAGGAGATCTGTGGCCAGTCCAAGTGTGGTCGACACCCGGGGCAGTGACTTCGCCCGACTAGCCCGCCGCATCTCTGACGCCGGTCTCCTCGACCGGCGTCCGGTCTATTACGCGGTGCGGCTGACCGCCGTGGTCGCCGCGTACCTCGGCTGCTGGGCGTTGTTCGCCTGGGTGGGCGACTCGTGGTGGCAACTGCTCGTCGCGGTCGCGCTGGCCGTGGTCTTCGCGCAGATCGGCTTCGTCTCCCACGACCTCGGCCACCGCCAGGTGTTCAGGACGCGGCGGCCGAGCGACGTGACCGGTCTCCTGCTGGGGAACCTCGGCATCGGCCTGGGCTGGGGATGGTGGACCAGCAAGCACAACCGCCACCACGCCAACCCCAACCACGAGGACCACGACCCGGACGTCTCACCCGCGGTCATCGTCTGGTCGGACGACCAGGTGGCGCGGAGCGCGGGCCTGCCGCGGACCGTCGCGAAGTACCAGGCGTTCCTGTTCTTCCCGCTGCTCACGCTCGAGGCCTGGCACCTGCACATCGCCAGCTTCAAGGCGCTGCTCGCGCCGGCGGCCAAGCGGCCGTGGGCCGAGCTGGCGCTGCTGACCACGCACTTCGTGCTCTACTTCGGCGCGGTCTTCGCCGTGCTGCCGTTCGGCAAGGCGCTGGTGTTCCTGGCCGTGCATCAGGGGCTGTTCGGCCTCTACCTGGGCTCCACGTTCGCGCCCAACCACAAGGGCATGCCCGTCCTGACCAAGGACGACAAGCTGGACTTCCTCCGCAAGCAGGTGCTGACCTCCCGCAACGTCAGGGGCGGCCTGTTCACCGACGTGGCGCTCGGCCAGCTCAACTACCAGATCGAGCACCACCTGTTCCCGAACATGCCCGCGCCCAACCTGCGCAAGGCGCAGCCCATCGTCGAGAGCTACTGCGCCGAGGTCGGCGTCAGCTACCTGCAGACCGGGCTCGTCGCCTCCTACGGCCAGGCCCTGCGCCACCTGCACGAGGTGGGCGCTCCGCTGCGCCGCTGAGCCTCAGCCCTCCTCCTCGACCCGCCTCTCCAGATCCGCCCGGCGTCGTTCGAGGTCGGCGATCAGCTCGGACTGCTCGTCGGCCTGGGCGATCATGGCCGAGGTCTCGATCTGGTCGGTCGCGCCCATGGTGCCCACCTGGTCGCGCAGGTCCTGGTTCTCCGCCTTCAGCCGGGCCAGGTCCTCTTCGACCTGCCGGAGCTCATCCTTGGTACTCATCTCGGTCAACTACCCCATGACTCGCACGACCATACAAAATGGAGCACATGCGTAGATTGTCGGCGAGCACCGCGGTGTCCCTCGGGGTGGTCGCCGTCGCGCTCGCCGGCACCCTGGTCGCCGGGCTCAGGAGCGAGCAGTCTCCCAGCGTGCTCGACGTGGTGCTGCCGATCGTGTCGTGCGGCGCGCTGATGTTGCGGCGGCGCCTTCCCGTCACGTCGCTGATCGTGGTCGTCGTGGCGGTGTCCGCCTACTACCCGCTCGCCCGGTTCGACGGACCGCTGGTCGTGCTGGTGTTCGTGGCCCTCTACACCGCCGCCGACCAGGGACGGCTGGCCGCCGCGATCGCCACCGGCGCCGCCGTGCTGCTGGCGATGGGGTTCGGCGAGGCCCACGGGTCCAGGCACGTGGACGACGGCACGTTCGGCGCGATCACCGGCTGGGTGGTGGCCGCCATCGCGTTCGGCGGGGTCACCAGGAACCGCCGGGCGTACCTGCTGGAGGCGCAGCGGCGCGCGCTGGACGCCGAGCACTCCAAGGAGGAGGAGGCCAGGCGGCGCGAGAGCGAGGAACGGCTGCGCATCGCCAGGGAGCTGCACGACGTGCTCGGGCACAACATCTCCATGATCAACGTGCAGGCGTCGGCCGCGCTGCACGGGCTGGCCAGGCGTCCCGAGAAGGCCGAGGCCGCGCTGCGGACCATCAAGGAGACCAGCAAGGAGACGCTGCGCGAGCTGCGCACCACGCTGGGCGTGCTGCGCCAGGTGGACGAGGACGCGCCCACCAGGCCCGCGGACAGCCTCGCGCGGCTGCCGGAGCTGGTCGCGGCGTCGGGGCTGGAGGTGGCCGTCGAGCCGTCCGGGCCGCTGGACGCCGTGCCGACCGAGGTCGACCTGGCCGCCGCCCGCATCATCAGGGAGTCGCTGACCAACGTCGCCCGCCATTCCGGCACGACGAAGGCCACCCTCTCGGTCAGCAACTCCGCAGGGAACATCCTGATCCGGGTCGAGGACGACGGCCCGGGCGCCACGTACACCGAAGGCAGCGGCTTCGGCCTGCAGGGCATGCGCGAGCGCGCCGCCGCGCTCGGCGGCGACCTGGAGGCCGGCCCGCGCCCCGAGGGCGGCTTCCGCGTCGCCGCCCGCCTGCCACTGAACGGAGACCGATGATCCGCGTCCTGCTCGCCGACGACCAGACCCTGGTCCGCGCCGGTTTCCGGTCGATTCTCTCCGACGAGGACGACATCGAGGTCGTCGGCGAGGCCGGCACCGGCGTGGCGGCCGTGGCGGGCGCCCACGAGCACCGGCCCGACGTGGTGCTCATGGACATCCGCATGCCCGAGCTCGACGGCCTGGAGGCCACCCGGCGCATCGCCGGCGACCCGCGGCTCGACGGCGTCAAGGTCATCATCCTGACCACCTTCGACCTGGACGACTACGTCTACGGCGCGCTGCGCGCGGGCGCGGGCGGCTTCCTGGTCAAGGACACCGAGCCGGCCGAGCTGATCCACGCGATCCGGGTCGTGGCCAGGGGCGACGCGCTGATCTCGCCGTCGGTGACCCGGCGGCTGATCGCGGAGTTCGCCGGCCGGGTCAAGCGGCCGGAGCCGGGCCCAGAGCTCAACGCGCTCACCGAGCGCGAGCGGGAGGTCATGGGCCTGGTGGCGGCCGGGCTGTCCAACGACGAGATCGCCGCCCGGCTCGTGCTCAGCCCCGCCACGGCGAAGACGCACGTCAGCCGCATCATGACCAAGCTGGGCGTGCGCGACAGGGCCCAGCTCGTGGTGGTCGCCTACGAGGCCGGGATGATCACGCCGGGCTGGCTTACAACCTGAGTCGTACGACTTCAGCGATCTTCGGCCCTGGGTTGTACGCCCGATTGCAGACCCGGGCATGACGCGCCGGAGCAGGCCGTGACGCCAAGCTCTCGGCATGGACACCGTCGACCTCGCCCGGCTGCAGTTCGCGTTCACCGCGGGCGCGCACTTCCTCTTCGTCGCGCTGACGCTCGGCCTGGCGACGCTGGTGGCCGTCGTCCAGACCCGGGCCACGTTCAGCGGCGACCCCGTCCACCTGCGGATGACGAGGTTCTGGGGGCAGCTCTACATCATCAACTACGCCATGGGCATCGTCACCGGGCTGGTCATGGAGTTCCAGCTCGGCCTGTCGTGGAGCGGGCTGACCGACTACGCGGGCAACGTCTTCGGCGCCTCGCTGGCGATCGAGACGCTGGTGGCCTTCTTCGTCGAGGCCACGTTCCTGGGCCTGTGGATCTTCGGCTGGAACCGGCTGAACCGCTGGGCGCACCTGGCGCTGATCTGGGTCGTCACGCTCACCGCGTACGCGTCGGCGTTCTGGATCATGATCTCCAACGGCTTCCTGCAGAACCCGGTGGGCCACGCCGTCGAGGGCGGCAGGCTGCGGCTCACCGACTTCGGGGCGCTGATCGCCAACCCGGCCGCGCAGATCGCGTTCGGGCACGTCATGGGCGGCGCGATGATCGTCGGCGGGTTCTTCATGGCCGGGGTGAGCGCCTACCACCTGCGTAGGCGCACGGCCGAGCACGACCTGTTCAGGAAGTCGCTGCGGATCGGCGTCGGCGTCGCGCTGCCGGCCTCGTTCTTCACGGTGACGTTCGGCGGGCTCGGGTTCCAGACCCTCCAGCCGTCCAAGGCGGCGGCCTGGACGGGGAAGGCCGAGCGGCTGGCCGCGGTGCAGGCGGACATGGCGGCCAGGTTCGGGCCGGGCGACTACCTGCCGCCGACCGGCTGGGTGCAGGCGGCGGGCATCACGATGATGATCCTCTGGGTGGTGATGACCGTCGTGGCGGGGCTGAGCCTGCTGCTGATGTTCTTCCGGCCGGTCGTTCGGGGCTTCCGGGCCTGGCACTGGCTGCTGACGCTGATGATCCCCGTGCCGTTCGTCACCATGCTCGCCGGGTGGACCTTCCGCGAGCTGGGGCGCCAGCCGTGGGTGGTCTACGGGCTGCTGCGCACGTCCGAGGCCATGTCGCCGGTGACTGCGGGCGAGATGCGGCTGTCGCTGACGGCGTTCGTGTCGGTGTTCACGGCGCTGATCGCGGTCAACTACTGGCTGCTGGCCCGGGCGGCCAGGCGCGGGCCGGGCGCGGTCGCGCTCGGCGCCCTTCCGGCCGAGGCCCCCGTCCCCGTCCCGGCGTTCTGAAGGAGCCGATCATGGAGATCTTCGTCCTGGCCTTCTTCGCCCTCGGCTACCTCGTGCTCGGCGGGGCCGACATCGGGGTCGGCATGGCGCTGCCCTACCTCGGGCGGTCGGCGGGCGAGCGGCGCGAGGTGATCGCCGCCATCGCGCCGTTCTTCCTCGGCAACGAGGTGTGGCTGGTGGCCTCGGCCGGCGTGCTCGCGGGGCTCTTCCCCGACCTGGAGGGCCACCTCCTGAGCGGCAACTACGCGGTGGTCGTCGCGCTGCTCGTCTCGTGGGTGGTCAGGGACATGGGCCTGTGGCTGCGCGGGCGGGTGCCCGGCGCGCGCTGGCAGGCGTTCTGGGACGGCGGCATCGTGGCCGGGAGCTGGGGGCTGGCGCTGAGCTGGGGGCTGCTGCTCGCCGAGGTGCTGCTCGGCATCCAGGGGCCGCTCGTGCTGCTGGCCGCGCTGGTGGTGGCGGCGCTGTTCGCGGTGCACGGGCTGGCGTTCGCGGCGCTGCGGCTGCGCGGATCGTTGCGGGAGCGGGCCGGGGTGTTGTCCGGCGAGGCGGGCGAGGGCCGCACGTACGCGCTGACGGCCGGCGCGCTGCTGGTGGTGGGGGTGCTGGCCGGGCTGCGGCTGCCACTGGTGGCGGGGTCGTCGGGGGCGCTGCTGACGCCGGTGATCCTCGCCCTGATCCCGCTGCTGGTCGCCTCGCAGGGGTGGGTGTGGTGGACGTTCCGGCACCGGGTGACCGGGCCGTCGTACCTGTGAGTGCCTGTGGGCCCGTCGTGCCTGTGGGCCCGTCATGCCTGTGGGCCCGTCATGCCTGTGGGCCCGTCGTGCCTGTGGGCCCGTCGTGTCTGTGAGCCCGTCGTGCCTGTGACCAGGCGGGTGACCGTCGTGGGGCACCCGCCTGGCGCCGGGTCAGAACAGCGGAGCGCCATCGCGGGTCAGCCGCCAGTTGGCGGAGGCGAAGTCGGCGGGGTTGATCGTGCCCTTGGCGGTGGCGTGCTCGATCAGCGCCTGGCGGATCTCCACCTGCGCGTTGTACAGCACGGGAGCGGTGGTGACGTGCGGGAAGCCGCCGCCGCCCGACTGGCGGTAGTTGTTGATCGCGACCACGAACTCCTTGCCGGCCGGGATCGGCGCGCCCTCGAAGGTGAGGTTGGCGATGCGCTGCCCGGCGGGCTTGGCCACGTCGATGTCGTAGGAGACGCCCGAGAGCTGGTCGTAGTTGTAGTCCGGGGTGTTGCCGGCGTTGGTCAGCTTGGTGACGTCCACCGGGTCGCCCGGGTTGAGCTGGTTGAAGTACCGGGCCGAGTACTCCAGGTAGTCCTTGATCTGGGCGCCGGTCAGCTTGATCGCCAGCAGCGTGTTGTCGTAGACGTAGAGCCCGGCCACGTCCCTGACCCGCACGTCACCGGCGGGGAAGACGGCGGTGCGGCTGAACGGCGCGGCGATCGACAACACCGGCAGGGTGTTGCCCGGCAGCGCGGCCTTCACGGTCTCGGTCTGCACCTGCTGGATGTAGTCGAGGATCGGCGTGTCCTTGTACGGCGACTCGGCCGCCGACAGCTCCTCGGCCGACTTGGCGACGACCTTGTTGACGTAGCCGACCGTGGTGTCGTGCTGCGGCTTGAGCAGCGAGACGATCTTCGGGTCCTCCGTCACCGTGTTGGTGTTGAGCGTGGCCGAGCTCTTGCCGGTGACGACCCACTTGCCGTGCTGCTTGGTGAGGGTGAAGTCGAGCCGCGACAGGCGCTGGCCCCACTTGCCCGGTTCGGTGAGCAGCACCTGCCGCCCGGTGGCCTTGTTGGTCACGAAGCGCTGGGCGACCTCGTTGTGCGCGTGCCCGAACAGCACCGCGTCGATGCCCGGCACCTGCTCGGCGACCATCGCCGAGGCGTTCTCCACGGGCAGGTCGGTGCCGTAGGAGGACATGCCGCTGTCGCCCGCGTGCGCAGTCACCACGACCACGTCCGCGCCGAGGCCGCGGATGACCGGCACCCACTTCCTGGCCGACTCGACCAGGTCGGTGAAGCGCAGTTTGCCCTCGACGTTCGCCTTGTCCCAGATGGCCACGCCGGGGTTGGTCAGGCCGAGCACGCCGACCTTGATCGGCTTGTCGCCCTTCACCTTCATGGTCTTGATCACGAACGGCCGGTACGCCGGCAGCCCGCTCCCGGCGTGCACGGCGTTCGCGCCCAGCACCGGCGCCCGCATCTGCCTGATCCAGGTGGCCAGCAGCGGCAGACCGTAGTTGAACTCGTGGTTCCCGAGGGTGACGGCGTCGTAGCCGATGGCGTTCATGGCCTTGGCCATCGGGTGGGTCTGCCCGGTCTCGGTGATCGGCTCGACCTTGGCGTAGTAGTAGGCCAGGGGCGTGCCCTGGATCGTGTCACCCGAGTCGAACAGCAGCGTGTGGTCCGCCCCGCGCTCGGCCCGGACCTTGTTGACCAGCGACGACACCTGGGCCAGGCCGATGGTGTTGCCCTGCTTGTCGGCGTAGGCGGCGTCCTTGAAGTAGTCCCAGTTGAGGGCGTTGCTGTGGATGTCCGACGTCCCCATCACGGTGACGGTGACGCTCTTGTCCCCGCTCGCGTGGGCGGGGAGCGCCACCAGGGCCAGCGCGGTCAGCGCGGCGGCCCCGGTGGCGGCGAGCTTCTTGGTCTGCATGTGCCTGGAGGGTAACCAGGACAAATTACTCGTTGGTTACGAAATCGCGGATCAAGGCTGTCACCTCTTCGGGACGTTCGTGTAGCACCACATGCCCGCTGTCCAGCTCGGCGTAACGGCTGCCGGGCAGCGCGGCGTGCAGGGCGCGGGCGTGCCCGACCGGGACGAGGTGGTCCTGCGTGCAGCCGATCACCAGCGTGGGCGCGGTGATGCTCGGGAGCAGGTCCCTGATGTCGGTCCTGAGGTCCAGCTCGATCTGGCGTACCGTGCCGGGGGGCGGGTCGCCGGCCATCACGGCCTTCAGGCCGTCCTCGCCCAGGCCGCTCACGAAGGCCGGGCTGAAGCCGACCAGCGGGCCGTACGCCGCGAAGCTCTCGGGGTCGGTGGCCGCCAGCCGGGCCCAGGTGCGCAGGCCGAGCCGGAGCCGGGGGTCGCCGGCGTGCGTCCAGCCCGCGATCAGCACCAGCCGCCTGACCCGCTCGGGATACCGGGCGGCGACCCCCGCCGCCACCACCGCGCCCAGCGAGAAGCCGACCAGGTCGGACGGGCCGCCCTCCGGGAAGGTCGCCGCGACCTGCTCGATCAGCAGGTCGAGGGTGAGGTCGCCGCCGGGGTCGGCGGTCTGGCCGCTGCCCGCGTAGTCGGGGGTGATCACCGTGCGGATGTCGGTGAAGTTCTGGACGAGGTGGCCGTAGTTGGTGGCGGCGTCGCCGCCGGTGCCGTGCACCATGACCAGGCCGGGGCCGCTGCCCGCCCGGTCGAAGTGCACGTGTCCGCCGTCGTGGACGACTGTGGGCATGGGGGTCTCCTAGAGGTTTCCGCCGCCGGTGGCGTCGAGGGTGGTGCCGGTGATGAAGCTCGCCGCGGGCGAGGCGGCGAACGCGACCACGTCCGCGATCTCGCCGGGCTCGCCGATGCGGTTGAGCGCGTGCCTGCTCGCCGCGTACGCACGGGCCTCGGGGTCGGTCAGCCAGCCCGCGTTGACGTCGGTGTCGATGATGCCGGGCGCGACGTTGTTGACCGTGATGCCGCGCGGTCCCAGCTCCTTGGCCAGGGCCAGCGTGAACACCTGCACGGCGCCCTTGGTCATCGCGTACGCGATGCCCTCCGGATAGGCGATGCGGGCCGCGCCGGAGGTGATGTTCACGATGCGGCCGCCGTCGGGGATCAGCGGCAGCACCTGCCGGGTGAGGAAGAACAGGCCCTTGACGTTGACCGCGAACAGCCGGTCGTAGCCCTCCTCCGTCTCCTGCGCGAGCGGCTTGGACAGGCCGATGCCGGCGTTGTTGACCAGCACGTCGAGCACGTCGGTCTCCTCGGCCACCCGGCGGGCGAGCCGCTCGACCTCCTCGGGCACCCCCAGGTCGGCCCGCACGGCCACCGCGTTCGCCCCGATCAGCCCGACGACCTCCTCGGCCGCGGCGGCGTCCCTGGCGTAGTTCACGATCACGCGGAACCCGTCCTTGGCCAGGTGCAGCGCGATGGCCCGGCCGATGCCCCTTCCGGCGCCCGTCACCAGGGCAGTCCTCATCGCTCGAATCCTTTCTTTAGCGATCGATACAGAAACCATAACATAGCGATCGCTATAGAATGAGTGCATGGCGAGGCAGCGGGCATTCGACAGGGACACGGCACTGGAGAGCGCGCTGCGCGCGTTCTGGGAGCACGGTTACGAGGCGACCTCGATCGCGGCGCTGACCACCGCCATGGGCATCAGGCCCCCCAGCCTGTACGCCGCCTTCGGCGACAAGCGGCGGCTGTTCGAGGAGGCGGTGCGCCGCTACCAGCTGACCCACGGCGCGTTCACCACCAGGGCGCTCGCCGAGGAGCCCACCGGCCGCCGGGCCGTCGAACGCGTGCTGCGCGAGTCGGCCGCCGTGTACACGAACGCCGACCACCCGCCCGGCTGCCTGATCATCAGCGCCGCGGTCAACTGCGGGCCGGAGTCCGCCGACGTGAAGGAGTTGCTGCGAGGGTTCAGGGAGGCGGCGAAGGCGGCGATCAGAAAGCGCGTGGACGACGACGTGGCGGCCGGCCGGCTGCCCCCCGGCACCGACGCCGAAGCCCTGGCCACCTTCTTCGCGTCGGTGATCCAGGGCATGTCCACGCAGTCCCGCGACGGCGCCTCCTACGCCGACCTGCTGAGCGTCGCCGAACTCGCCATGGCGGCCTACCCGCCACCGCCCTGACGGGCCTACCCGCCGCCCCTCCCGGACGGCCGCGGGAAGGCCGCGCGGCCGCCCGGCTCATGAAGGCTCTGGGGCGTCCGCCTCATGACGGCTCATTGCGACATGACGCCCGCGTCCTCCGGGGGCAGTTCGGGGGGCGAGGCGCGCAGCCAGCGGCAGCCGTGCGGTCCCAGCGCGAGCTTGGCCGTGCCGTCGGCCGACACCTTGATCGTGCCGTCCACCAGCAGGTCGGTGAGGTCGCAGTTCTCCAGGCCGTCCAGCCGCAGCTCGACGTCCCTGGCCGTGTCGCACAGGTTGTGGGCGACCACGACCGTCGCGCCGTCGGCGTCGCAGCGGTGCGAGAAGACCGCGTCGTCGCCGGTGTCCAGCACCGTGTACTGCCCCCACGCCAGCTCGGGGCATTCGCGGTACCGCTCGATGAGGAGCTGGAACCAGCGCAGCAACGAGTCGGTGTCGCGTTTCTGGTCGGCCACGTTGACCCGGTCGGGGGCGAAGGAGCCCTCGGGGATCTCGCGGACCGTCTCCCCGTTCTGGCTGAAGCCGCCGTCCTCGGACCACTGCATGGGGATGCGGACGGCCATCCGCCCCTCCTCGTCCAGGTTCTCCCCCATGCCGATCTCCTCGCCGTAGAAGATCACGGGGGTGCCGGGAAGGGAGAACAGCAGGCTGTAGGCCATCTTGATGCGCCGCAGGTCGCCGCCGAACATCGTGGGCAGCCGCCGCCGCAGCCCGCGGCCGAAGATCTGCATGTCCTTACGGGGGCCGAACGCCTCGAAGATCTCCTGGCGTTCCTCTTCGGTGAGCTTGTCGAGGGTGAGTTCGTCGTGGTTGCGGAGGAACATCGCCCACTGACAGTCCTTGGGGGCCCGGGGGCGTTCCTGCAGGGCGTCCATCAGGGGACGGGCGCTGTTGCGGGCGAAGGAGAGCCAGCTGTTCTGCATGCCGATGAAGTCGAAGCACATGGTGATCTGGTCACCGAGCCCTTCACCGAAGTACCGCAGTAACTCCTTGTAGGGCAGGTTGACCTCGCCCAGCAGGATCGAGCCGCCCTTGCGCCTGGTCATGAAGGCCCGCAGGTCGGCCAGGAACTCGTGCGGGTTGGCCAGCTTGGGGTTGACGTTCTCGATGAGGAACGGCACCGCGTCCACGCGGAAGCCCGACAGGCCGAGCTCCATCCAGAAGCCCAGGATGCGGGTGATCTCGTCCCTGACCTCGGGGTTGCCGACGTTCAGGTCCGGCTGGTGACGGTAGAAGCTGTGCAGGTAGTACTGGCCGCTGCCCTCGTCGTACTGCCAGATGGAGTCCTCCTTGTCGGGGAAGACCACCTGCTTCGGGTCGTCGGGCTCGGGGGTGTCGGACCAGACGTACCAGTCGCGCATCGGCGAGTCCTTGCTCTTGCGCGACTCCTTGAACCACGGGTGCTGGTCCGAGGTGTGGTTGACGACCAGGTCCGCGATCACCCGCAGGCCCCGGTCGTTGGCGGTCCGCATGAACTCCACGAAGTCGCCCAGGGTCCCCAGCCGGGGATCGATGCTGTAGAAGTCGGTGATGTCGTACCCGTCGTCCCGGTTGGGGGTGGGGAAGAACGGCATCAACCAGAGGCACGTCACGCCGAGACCCGCGAGATAGTCGATCTGCTGGGTCAAGCCGCGGAAATCGCCCACGCCGTCGCCGTTACCGTCCTTGAACGTCTCCACGTCCAGGCAGTACACGACGGCGTTCTTCCACCAGACGTCAGAGGTGTACGTCAGTCGCATGGCGGCCCTGCTACCCACCCGGCCAGAAGAAATGTCCTATTGGTGATTTGCGTCCGGTTCTAATTCTGTGACCTCGGGCCACCGGGGGCATCGCCGAACCCAAGCAGCCGTGCGGATCCCGCCCGAATAGTTCGGTAGCCGAACCGATGTTAGGCTGATCTCATGGCCAAGCCCGAGGAGCAGCTGGGAGTCGTCTCCGCCCTGGTGCGCTCGACCTTCCTGGTCAACGCCGTCTACGCCGAATCGGCCCGCGCGTACGGGCTGACCTCCCAGCAGGGCCAGCTGCTGTGCGTGCTGATGGCCCAGCCGTACGGGATGAGCGAGCTGGGGGCGATGTTGCGCCTGGCCAAGTCCAGCCTCACCGAGCTGGTCGACCGCACCGCCCAGCGCGGCATGGTCCGCCGCGAGCCCAACCCCGCCGACCGGCGCGCCGTCCAGGTCACGCTGACCGAGGAGGGCGCCAAGCTCGCCGAGGAGTTCTACACCGAGGCGTGCCGGCGCATCGACGAGCTGCCGTCCGGGCTCGGCGAGGCCGAGCGCGCCACCCTCGCCGACCTGCTCTCCCGCCTGGTGCGGGACAACAACGCCCCCACGGTCTTCATCGAGCGCGCCGACACCCCCTGACCGCCGCCCGCGGTCACACCCCGGCCGGCGCCGGCTCGCCGGCGACCCCGAACAGTTCGGCGAACCGTCCGGTGAACAGGTCCCGGCCCTTGTAGTCGGCCACCGACCCGGCCGGCAACACGATCGGCCCGTCGGGCGAGGGCAGCTGGCCGACGCCGCCTTCGGCCCCCAGCGGCAGCAGCACGAACGGCAGCGGCGAGGGCCGGTAGACCGACGAGGGCCGCTCGCCGCGCAGCTGGGCGACGATGTTCGCGGCCACGACCTCGGCGTGCTGCATCGCGTTCCCGGCCATCTTGGCCTCGGCCAGGTCGGTGATGTCGCCGATCGCGTAGACGTGCTCGTGGCCCTCCACGTTGAGCCGTTCGGTCACCCGTACGTGGCCGCCGGGCGTGCGCGCGTCGCCGAGGTCACCGTCGAGGTAGCCGGTCCGGACGCGCACGCCGTACGCGCGGAACCAGATGTCGGCCGACAGCTCCCCCGCCGTGGACCCGACGGTGAACGGCTCGGCCCGCCCCGGCTCGACGGGCGGCTCGGCGTCCAGCGTGGTGCCGAGCAGCAGCTCCACCCCCAGCTCGGCGAGCTGCCTGCGCAGGTCGGCGCGCACCTGCGGCTCGAAGGCCGGCAGCGGCTGCGTGCCGCGATCGACGACGGTGACCCGCTTGTCCGGCCACACCGCCTTGATCTCCCCGGCCAGCTCCAGCCCGACCGGCCCGGCCCCGGCGATCAGCACCCGCCCGGCCGCCGCCAGCTCCCCGTGGACGGCGTGGATGCGCTCCCGCGCCTGCCCGGCCAGGTCGTCCTCGAACTTGAACGGGAAGGGGTACCCCGACCCGGTGGCCAGCACGAGGTAGTCGGCCTCCACCCGTTCCCCGGACGCCAGCAGCACACCCCGCGAGTCCACCGAGACCGCCCGCTCCCGGATGATCCGGCCACGCTCCATCAACCGGTCGTAGGGGAAGAACAGCTTCCCGGCCCATTCCGGCCGGGCGAGGGCCCGCATGGACGCGGCGTTCTGGACGAAGGCGTCCTTGGGCTCGATGAGCACGACGTCCGCGTGCTCGTCCAGCGCCTTGGCGGCCGCCGCGCCGCCGTAACCACCACCGATGATCGCCACAGTACGGCTCATGGTGCACCTCTCCCGTCAGGACCTCAGCTTGTTCGTATTACGAACCATAATAGTTCGTAACCCGAACCGCAACCGCCCGAAACTTCTCCGCCCGGACGCGATGAGTTCCGGCGCCCCCGCCGGTACGTATGCGTGAACCTGTCACCAGCGATGAGGAGAGACAGCCATGACCGAGACCCGACCGCACGACGTGGCCGCCATCAAGAGCGTCCTTGAGCGCCTCTACCAGGCATGGGCCGACGGCGACGCCGACGCCTTCGTCACCGACTACACCGAGGACGCCACCGCGATCATGCCCGGCAGCGTGCGCCGGTCGCGGGAGGAGGTGCGCCGGAAGATGGCCGAGGGCTTCGCGTCCTACCTCAAGGGCAGCACGACCGCCGACAGGCTGGAGAGCATCCGTTTCCTGGGCGAGAGCGCCGCGATCGCGGTGAGCGAGACCGGCGTGCTCTTCCCCGGCGAGACCGAGGTCCCCGCCGAGCGTATGGTGTACGCGACCTGGGTGCTGGAAAAGCGGGACGACGCCTGGCGGCTCGCCGCCTACCACAACAGCCCGGCCGTCGTGGCCGGCTGAGGCACCCACAGGCAGGCGGAAGGCAGGGCAGGGGCGTGGACGTGGTGACGCCGGGAGAAGTGGGCTTCGATCGCCGGATCGAGCCGTTCCGCAAGGAGCTGCTGGCGTACTGCTACCGGATGCTCGGCTCGCCCCACGACGCCGAGGACCTGGTCCAGGACACGTACCTGCGGGCGTGGCGGGCGCGGGAGCAGTACGACGGCACCCGAAGCTCCCTGCGCACCTGGCTCTACCGGATCGCGACCAACGCCTGCCTGACCGCCCTGGAGGTCCGGGGCCGCCGGCCGCTGCCGTCGGGGCTGGTGGCCGCGTCCGACCCGCTGGCGCCGCTCGTCCAGGGGGAGAACCTGGCCTGGCTCCAGCCCCTGCCGGACTCGATGCTGGACGCGGGCGACCCGGCCGGCGCCGTGGTCGAGCGCAGCGGCCTGCGCCTGGCGTTCGCCGCCGCCCTGCAACACCTGTCGGCGCGCCAGCGCGGCGCGCTGATCCTGCGGGACGTGCTGAGCTTCTCCGCCTCGGAGTCGGCGGAGATCCTCGGCACCACCGTCGTGTCGGTGAACAGTGCCCTGCAACGGGCCCGTGCCCGGGTGAAGGAGGCCGGCGTCCGGCCGGAACCGCTCGGCGAGCCGCCGCTGGCCGAACAGCGCGCGTGGGTCGACCGCTACATGCGGGCCTTCGAGCAGGCCGACGTCGAGGAGCTCAAACGGCTGCTCACCGAGGACGTCGTCATGGAGATGCCGCCGATGCTCAACTGGTTCGCCGGGCGCGGCAACTACGGCCTGTTCATGGACTGGGTCTTCGAGGCGGCCGGCACCGACTGGCGGCTGGAGGCGGTCACGGCCAACGGCCAGCCGGGGTTCGGCGCCTTCCGCCGCGCCGGCGACCGGTACGAGCCCCACACGCTCCAGCTCTTCACCGTCACCGCCGCGGGCATCAGCCGGAACTCGGTGTTCCAGGGGACCGAGATCTTCGCGGCCTTCGGTCTGGCGGCCGGGTTCGACGCGCCCCGATGACCCAGGTGGGCCTGCAAGTTTCTTCAAGACCGGGCGGAGGCGCACGGCCGATGCTGGGCGGGTGATTTCTCCCGTTTCTCCCCCGGTGACCGGCGTGCGCCGTGGCCCGATGCTCGCCGTGCTGCTCACCGGTCAGGTCATGGCCTCCATGGACGGCTCGATCGTGTCGGTCGCCGCGCAGACCATCCGCGAGGACCTGCACGCCGGCGGCACGGCGATCCAGCTCGTCGTGTCGGGCTACCTGCTGACCGTCGGCGTGCTCCTGGTCACCTGCGCGCGGATCGGCGACCTCGTCGGGCAGCGGCGCGCGTTCCTGCTCGGGCTGGGCTGGTTCACCGGCGCCTCGCTGCTGTGCGGGCTGGCCCCCGACGTGGGCGTGCTGGTGCTCGCGCGCGTCGCGCAGGCCGCCGGGGCGGCGCTGCTCACCCCGCAGATCTTCGCGCTCATCCAGACGCACTGGCAGGGCGAGGCCCGCCGCCGCGCGATCGGCCTGTACAGCATGGTGCTCGCCCTGGGCGTCGCGCTGGGGCAGGTCGTCGGCGGGCTGGTCGTCAGCGCCGACCTCCTGGGCCTGTCCTGGCGGCCGGTGTTCCTGATCAACATCCCGATCGGCGTGCTCGCGCTGGCCGTGGGGCCGCGCCTGCTGCCGCCCTCGCCCGTGGACGCGCGGGCGCGCCTCGATCCGGGCGGCGTGGCGATCCTCACCGCGGCCATGGCCGCGATCACCGTCCCGCTGATCTTCGGCCCCGACCTCGGCCGGCCGCTCTGGATGTGGATCTCGCTGGCCTGCGGCGCCGCGCTGTCGGCGGTGTTCGTCCGGCACGAGAGCAGAGCCCGGCACCCGCTGCTGGACCTGGCCTCGGTACGGCCGCGCGGGGTGCGGCCGGGGCTGGCGGCGTGCTGGATCGTCATGGGCTGCTACACCGTCTTCCTGCTCACCCTCACGCTGCACCTCCAGACCGCGCTGGGGTACTCGCCGCTGTGGGCGGGGCTGGCCTTCGTCCCGTACGCGCTGGGGTTCGGCGCGCTGAGTCTGAGCTGGACCCGGTATCCGCAGGGGTTGCAGCGGGTCCTGCCGGTCGCGGGGCCGGTCGCCTTCGCCGCCGGGGCGGGCCTGCTGGTGCTGCTGTGCCGGGACGAGTGGCGGCCGGACGTGGCCGTCCCGCTGCTGCTCCTGGCCGGGGCCGGGCACGCCGCCGGGTACAGCCCGCTGATCGCCCGCGTCACCACGCTGGTCGAGCCGCGGCTGGCGTCGGCGATCTCGGCGCTGAACGCCACCGGGCCGGTGCTGGCCGGGGTGACCGCCGTCGCCGGGCTCGGCAGCGTCTACTTCGCCGCGCCGTCCTCAGCCGACGGGCTGCTGCGGGTCGTCGGCGCGGTCGCCGCCCTGCTCGTGGGCGCGGCCCTGTGCGCCGGCCGGGCCACCCTGGGGAGCGGCCCGGCGTTCACAGGAGTGTCCCGCCGGAGACGTCGAACCTGACCAGCGCCTCGTCGATCCGGTTCAGGGTGTCCGGGTGCAGGGTGAGGTCGGCGGCGGCCAGGTTCTCCTCGATGTGGGCCGGGGTGCGGCTGCCCGGGATCGCCACCACGTGCTCGTCCTGGTGCAGCAGCCAGGACAGGGCCAGCTGGGCGGGGGTGATGCCGAGGCTGGCGGCCAGGGTGCGGACGGGGGCGTACCTGTCGTTGTTGCCGGCCAGGTTCTCCGCCGAGAACCGCGGCGCGTTGTGGCGGAAGTCGCCTTCCTCCAGCCGCTGGACCGTACCGGTCAGGAAGCCGTTGCCCAGCGGGCTCCAGGCCACCAGGCCGACGCCGAGCTCGCGGGCCGCGGCCAGCAGGTCCGGCTCCACCGGCCGCCACATCGACCACTCGTTCTGCACGGCCGTCACCGGATGGACCGCGTGCGCGGCCCTCAGCTGGGCCGCCGTCACGTTGGACAGGCCGATGTGCCTGATCAGGCCGTCGCGCACCAGGTCCGCCATCGCGCCGACGGTCTCCTCCAGCGGGACGCCGGGGTCCGGGTAGTGCAGGTAGTACAGGTCGATCACGTCGGTGTCCAGGTTGCGCAGGCTGCGCTCGGCGTAGCGGCGGACCAGGCGCGGGTCGGCGTTCACGCGCAGCTCGTTGAACGCGTACCCGACCGGGTACGGGCGGCTGGGCTCGCCTTCGGGGATCGCCAGGCCGAACTTGGTGGCCACCACGACCTCGTCGCGGGGGCGTCCCTTGAGCGCGCGGCCGACCAGGCGCTCGTTGTGGCCGTCCACCCCGTAGGCGTCGCTGGTGTCGACGTGGGTGGCGCCGCCGTCGAGGGCGGCCCGCAACGCCTTCTCTGCACGGGTGTCGTCGATGTCGCCGTACACACCGGGCGAGAGCACCATCGCGCCGTAACCGAGCGCGGGGACCTGCAGTGTTCCGAGTTCGCGTGTCTTCATGACGATGATCGTGCCGCCGGCGGACGCCCGGCGTCCAAGACCCTTTGCTATAACCATCGGTTATGGACGTGCACCTGCGGGAGCTCCGCTACTTCGTCGCGGTGGCCGAGGAGCTGAACGTGACGCGCGCCGCCGAGCGGCTCTTCGTCTCGCAGCCGGCCCTGTCCAAGCAGCTCAGGGTGCTGGAGCGGCAGCTCGGCTTCGCGCTGCTGGACCGCGTGCACGGCGGCGTGACGCTGACCCGGCAGGGCGAGGCGCTGCTGCCGGTGGCCCGCGACCTGCTCGGACGCTGGGCCGCCGGCGTGGAGGCGGCCCGCGCCGCCGCCCCCGCCGGGACGCTGGTCATCGGCATGCAGACGGCCGTCGGCCGGGGGTTGCAGCAGGAGGCGCTGCGGCTGTTCCGGCAGGCCCGGCCGGGCTGGGAGGTGTCGCTCCGGCTCGTGGGCTGGGACGACCCGAGCGGCGGCCTGGCCGACGGCTCCTCCGACGTGGCGTTCATCTGGCTGCCGGTGCCGCCGGGGCTGGAGACGTACGTGCTGGTCACCGAGGAGCGGGGGGTGGCGATGCCCGCCGGGCACCGGCTGGCCGGCCTGGCCGAGGTCCCGTTCGCCGAGCTGCGGGACGAGCCGTTCATCGCGCTGCCCGCGGCGGCCGGCCCGCTGCGCGACTTCTGGCTCGCCCGCGACGCCCGGGACGACGACCCGGTCGTGGGCGTCACGGCGAACACGCCCGAGGAGGTGTTCGAGGCCGTGATCAGCGGTCTGGGCGTCGTCCTCGTGGCCGAGGGGAACGCGGCGCTCTACAAGCGTCCAGGCATGGTCTACCGCCCGGTGACGGGTCTCCAGCCGGGCCGGCTGGCCATCGCCTGGCGCCGCGGGGACGCCCGTCCCCACGTCACCGCCTTCGTCGAGGCCCTGAAACGGGCCGCCGCCACGGTCTGACGCGGCCCGGCCGGTCAGCCGAGCGAGCGCCGGTAGCCGCCAGCAGGCGTTCCCAGCCGGGCCGCCGGGCGGCGGGGTCCAGGCCGTCGAGGTGGTCCTGCGGGAGCAGCCCGCGGTAGGCGGCCTGCCAGGACCGTACGTGGATCTCGGCGATCGCCTGGGCGTCGGCCGGGGTCGCCTTCCGGATGCGCATCCATCCGTGCTCTCACCCCGGGAGCCGCAAATCAGGGAAAGGCTCGCTTTTCCGGCGATCAGCCCGAATTCATCGGCACGTTTCGGGAAGTCGCCACTAAGGTCTGACCCGACGCACCGGTAACACAGGAAAGGCACCCCCTATGAGCGACCACGCCATCACCTTCGACCTCATCGACGTCGACAAGGACGGCCGCATCTCCGCCGTCGAACTCGTCCGCCTGATGGAGATCCTCGGCCAGCCCATCACGTTGGACGCGGCCCAGGAAGGCGTGCGGAAACTGGACAAGGACGGCGACGGCCTGATTGACGTGGACGAGTTCGGCGCATTCCTGCAGAAATGACAGAAACAAGCTCTTGCTAGGCAAACTCTTGTCGCCTGATCCACAATGGCGACAGGAGGGACGATGACCATCAAGAGTGACATCAGCGAAACCCGGCTCCCCGCGGACATCGTGAGAACGCTCAAGGCGGGCATCGGAAGGGTCTCGGCCGAGGTGACCGAGGAGATCCGGACCCGGATCCCCGAGTACGCCAGACCCGCCGACGAGATCTACATCAAAGTCGTGAAGATGGCGGTCGAGGAGGCCATCGACGGCTTCCTCGACCGCATCGAGAACCCGGCCGCCCCCTTCGACCCCGAGCCGTTCCGCATGATCGGCAGGGGCGAGGCGGCCGAGGGCCGCAACCTGGAGCCGCTGCAGACGGCCATGCGGCTCGGCGCCCGCGTCTGCTGGCGGCGGCTGACGGAGATCGCCGACCCGCTCGGCCTGACCCCGCAGACCCTGTACGACCTGGGCGAGGCCATCTTCGTCTGCCTCGACCAGCTCGCCGACGCCGCCGCCCAGGGCTTCGACGAGGCCAGGGCGCACGCCGCCGGCGAGCTCGAACGCCGCCGCAACCGGCTGCTCGACCTGCTCCTCAGCCGCCCGGCCGCCGCCCCCGAGGCCGTCGCCGACCTGGCCAGGGCCGCCGGGTGGCGGCTGCCGAGAACCGTGGCGGCCGTGGCGCTGGACGACCGGCACGGGACGTACCGGGCGCCCGTCCTGCCGCCGGACGTGCTCGGCGGGCTGGAGCGGCCCGCGCCGTGCCTGCTGGTGCCCGACCCGGACGGGCCGGGACAGGTGCAGCTGCTCGACCACGCGCTGCGCGGCCACCGTGCCGCGATCGGCCCGGCGGTGCCGCTGGCCGCGGCGGCGACGTCCCTGAGGTGGGCGCGCGAGGCGCTGGAGCTGTCCGGGCGCGGCGTGCTGCCGCGCGGGCTGCTGCGCTGCGCCGACCACATGGCCACGCTCGTGGTGTTCAAGGACGAGGAGCTGGTCGGCGCCATGGCGCAGGCACGTCTCGCGCCGCTGGCCCACCTGCGGCCGGCCCAGCAGGACCGGCTGGCCGAGACGCTGCTCGCCTGGTTGCGGCACGGCCGGGGCGCCGGCGAGGTGGCCGCCCGGCTGCACGTGCATCCGCAGACCGTGCGCTACCGGCTGCGGCAGCTCGAAGAGCTCTACGGCGACCAGCTCGCCGACCCCGACGTCCGGTTCGAGCTGGAGATCGCGCTCAGGGCCCGCCAGGCCCTCATCGCCGCCCGGCCGTGACCGGCCCGCCGCGCCAGGCCGGCGCGGCGGCTCGCGTCAGGCGGTGTGCAGGTAGACCTGGCCGAAGACCTCGGACAGGTTCTTGATGTCCGTTGCGACGTCGGCCTCGGGGCTGCTGTAGTCGTAGACGGTGGCCAGCCGCGGGCGCACGGTGCCGAGCTTCTTGAGCTGGTCCCAGGTGGGGTTGGCCGCCCACTTCTCGCCGTACACGCGGTTGACCTGGCCCTGCGCGTCCTGCCAGCGGCTCCACAGGACGACGGTCTCGGCGGCGTCGGCCTGGAGCGGGGCGGCGATGCGGTCGGTGATGGCCTGGGTGGCCTGCTCGGCGGTGAGCTTGGAGGTGCCGGCGGCGGTGAACCCGGCGTCCTCGGCGGCGATCTGGGCGTAGGCGTCCCAGGCGCGGGCGCGGACCTGGATCCACTGGTTGCGCTGGGCCTCGGCGGCGTCGATCTTCCAGGTGGCGTACTCGGTGGCCAGGTGGCCGGTGTCCAGGGTCAGCTGGTCGATCTGGCCGCCGGAGAGCCAGGCGCCGATGCGGGCGGGGTCGAGCAGCGGGTACTTCTTGGTCATCTCGGCCTTGCAGGCGTCGTTGGCGCCGCAGCCGAACAGCGGGACCACCGTGTGCGCCGCCAGCTTCTTGCCCGGCACGAGGTTGCGCAGCGCGGTCGTGGCCTCGGTGACGAACTTGTCCAGCTCCTCGGCCGTGGCGAAGGTCTGGTTGTAGCCGAGCTGCGAGGTGAACCTGATCCCGGCGACCCCCGGCCGCGCGGCCAGGGCGGCGACCTTCTTGGCGGCCTCGGCCAGCTTGCCGGCCTTGTAGTCGTCGGCCAGCTCGGTCTCGATCCAGGTCCGCAGGCCCGCCTCGACCGCGGTCTTCACGGCCTGGCCCGCCGGGCTCTCGGCGGCGGCCGTCTTGGCGGCGGCCGAGATCTCGTCGGGGTCGACGTGGCACTTCTGGCCGTCCGGGCACTGGTCGGGGGTGCCGCCGTCCTCGGCGCCGTCGACGTCCGGGGAGTCGACGTCGTGCATCTCGCCGTCGCCCTCGGAGTCGGTCGCGCACTCGTTGCCCGGCTCGGAGCAGTCGACCACGATCTCGCGCATCGGGCCGGAGTCGATCATGTTCTTGCCGTCGTTGTCCAGCCAGAACCGGGCGATGTCGGCGGCCTCCTCGGGGGTGGCCAGCCAGCGGCAGACGACGTACGCCGGGGTGTCGGCGGACATCAGGTCGTTGCAGCCCCGTGGATCGTCCTGCGACCAGGCGGGAACTCCGACGCCGAGCAACGACAGGGTCAGTCCGATGACGAAGATCTTCCGCAGTCGCATGACGCCTTTACTCCCATGGGGGGCGATCGTGGGCAAATAGCACACTATCTGGACGATCAACAACCTTCAATGAGATCCACGGCGGTCCTCACGCGCTTCTCGACGGGCAGTAGGCGTCCCAGTCGGGACGGCGAGGGGGATCATCCGTCTTCCTCCACCCAGTGCCAGCCCGAGCCGTCCGGGTTCTCCCGCACCACCCTCGTACGCCCCTGCACGACCCTGACCCACCCGGTAGGCGGCGCTTCCTCCCGGCGGGACGGGTGATCGACCTGCGTGTCAGGCATGCCTCGGAAACTACGCGGGAACCGGGCACGGTTCTTGCCCGGCGCCCGCACTTTTCCCGACCGGTCCTGTCACCGCCGTGACAAATATTGGGACGACAACCCGCCGCCACAAACGGCAGACTGGGACGGATTTGACCGTTTTCGAGGGGACCGGCCCAGTGCACAGCTACCTTCGCGACCTCGGGCTGCTCCGCGACCGCAAGTTCGCCCTGTTGTTGTCCGCGCGGACCATCTCCATGCTCGGCAGCGCCTTCGCGCCCGTGGCGCTCGCCTTCGGCATCCTCGAACTGCCCGGCGCGAGCGCCACGACGTTGTCGGTGGTGCTCACCGCCGAGTCGCTGCCCATGATCGTGTTCATGCTGATCGGCGGGGTGATCGCGGACCGGCTGCCGCGGCAGCGGGTGATGATGGCCGGCGAGCTGCTCATGGCGCTGGGTTACTTCGCGCTGGCGGCGATGATGCTGACCGGCTGGGCGCCGCTGCCCGTGATGAGCGTCGCGGCGGCGGCCTGCGGCGTGGGCACGGCGGTCATGTTCCCGGCGCTGACCGGCATCATCCCCGAGGTCGTGCCCGCCGACCGGCTGCAGGCCGGCAACGCGCTGCTCGGCCTCGGCGCGAACGCCTCGCGCGTGACCGGGGTGGTGCTGAGCGGCGCCACAGTGCTGTGGTTCGGCGGCGGCTGGGCCCTGCTGGTCAGCGGCGCGATGTTCGCGGTGGCCGGCGTGCTGATCGCGCTGCTGCGCCTGACCCCCGCCGAGCGCGCGGCGGCCGAGCGGCACTCGGTGCTGGCCGACCTGCGCCACGGGTGGCGGGAGTTCAGCTCGCGGCAGTGGATCTGGGTGGTGGTCGCCCAGTTCTCGGTGCTGGTGATGGCGATCCAGGCCGGGCACGGCGTGCTCGGGCCGCTGCTGGCCAAGGAGACGCTGGGCGGGCCGGCGGCCTGGTCGGCGTTCCTGGCCGGCGAGGCCGTCGGGACGATCGCCGGGGTGCTGGTGTCGTTGCGGCTGCGCCCGCGCCGGCCGATCCTGCTCGGCACGCTGCTGTGCCTGCCGACCGCGCTGCCGTACGTGCTGCTCGGGCTCGACGCGCCGCTGTGGGCGATCGTGGCGGGGGCGTTCGTGCTGGGCGTGTGCTTCGACGTCTTCGGCGTGTTGTGGCAGACGACGATGCAGCGCGAGATCCCGGCGGAGTCGTTGTCGCGGGTCAGCTCGTACGACGCGCTCGGGTCGCTGATGTTCGGGCCGATCGGGCTCATGCTGGCCGCGCCGGCGGCGGTGGCCTTCGGCACCGAGGGGGCGCTGCTCGGCTGCGCCGCCCTCGTCGTGCTGTCCACGCTCGCCGCGCTGGCCGCGCCGGGGGTGCGCAACCTGCGCGCCCCCGAGCCGGAGCCGGAGCCGGTCTCACTCTGAGCGGAACCAGGCGTTGGCCCTCGGCTGGAACATCAGCGTGACGGCCCCGAGCACGGCCGTCACGTGCAGCACCCGGCTGATCGTGAAGAGCCAGGTCACCACGTCGGCCCCGGCGGCGGCCTCGGCGATCGAGCCGCCGTGCAGCAGCCACTGGATCGGCCCCACGACCAGCGACAACGTGCCGAAGACGCCGAGCCCGACGGCCAGCGTGAGCCTGGCCCAGTTCCGCCCCGTGCGCATCCGCAGCGTCAGGAAGACCGCCGCGGCGAACACGGCCACCCGCAGACCGGCGCCGGGCAGCAGGTCCAGGACGCCCGAGGTGCCCTCGTAGAGCTCCCTGCCGACGGCGAGCACGGTCTCGAACGCCCCCGCCGCGACGGCGGACATCCACAGCAGCGCGGCGGCGTGCACGACGGGCGGCGGCTGGGGGGTACGGGGCTCGGCGGTCTGCGAGGCGAGGGCGGCGGTCATGGCGGGCTCCCTGTCGTGTCGGCTACAGGGAAAGTCTGATCCGCGGGCCCGCGCCGATCATGCCCGTCGTCCCCCGAATCCCGGTGAGGCGGGCCCTACCCCGAGGTCTCCGCTCGTGCGCAGGCCGCGGGCGACCGCGCGCTCGTGGCCGAGCCCGAAGCGCGGCTCGGGGGCGCGCTCGCCGTCCAGGATCGAGGCCACGTACGCGGCCAGGGCCGGGGCGTGCTTGAACCCGTGGCCCGAATCGCCGCCGAGCAGCCACACGCCGGGCGCGTGCTCGGCGATGATCCATTCGGCGTCGGGGGTGAGCGCGTACTGGCAGACCTGGCTGAACAGCACCGGCGCGGCCGCCAGCGAGGGGAACCTGCGCCGCAGGTAGCCGCGGGCCTGCTCGACCGCGGACGGGTGCACCACCCGGCTGCCCCCCTCCGGCTCGTACGGCTCCCCTTCGGCGTCGGAGGTGGCCTTCATGCCGACCCCGTCCACGTCGCCGTGCCCGTAGGCCGAGGAGCCGTAGTCCATCCAGGCGGGCGTCTCGGGGGACGACCACGCGGCGGGCGCGGCGAAGTGCACCGTGTCCTGCCTGGTCACCGTGACCGGCACGGAGAACAGGCCGGGCAGCCAGGCGCCGCACGCCCACACGACCCGGTCGGCCCGCCGCACCTCGCCGTCCACCTCGACCGCGCTCAGCCCCGGCACGGGCGCCGCCCGTCCCCTGACCAGCCGGACGCCGGCCGCCAGGGCCAGCCGGGCGGTCACCTGCGTCGCCCGCCGCGCCCTGAGCACGCCCGCGTGCGGCTCGTGGAGCAGGAAGCTCAGGTCGTCGCCGCGGTAGTCGGGGAAGAACCGCCGGCCGTCCGCCGGGTCGAGCACCTCAACCGGGATGTCAAGATTTTTCAGTACTTGGGCGCTGGCGTGCTCCCACCCGTCCGGCCGGGCCGCGAACCACACGATGCCCGACTCCAGGAACAGATCCTCGCCGGCCCGCTCGCCCAGCAGCCGCCAGCCCTCCCGCGCCTCCCAGGCCAGCCGCGCGTACCAGTCGTCGGCGCCGTGCGCGCAGCGCAGGAGCCGCGTCTCCCCTGCGCTGGCCTGCCGGACGTGTCCGGGCTTGTGCTGTTCGACCAGGGTCACCTGCCAGCCGGTTTCGGCCAGCCGCAACGCCAGCGACGACCCCCATATACCGGCTCCGACCACAATGACCGATTTCATGGAACCACCGTGACCGCAGGAACCGCCCCGCGCAAGGGTTCAGACGATGATCAACCGGACCACGACGCCCGCGCAGTTGCCCGCCACGCAGACGCGCACCGGGACCTCGGAGATGCCGGCCGCCTGGGGCACCCCGCCCACGTGCCCGTCGGGGCCGATCGTCACGCCCACGGGCAGCTTGGCGTGGTCGGTCACGCTGAAGGTGGGGACGACGCCCGGGGGACCGCCGTTGATGCCGATCTCGCCGGCCAGCGGGACGCCGGCCCGGCCCGGGAAGGTCAGCTCGCGCGGCTCCCATGGAACGTTCCCGAGCACGACGAGGGTGATGAGCTGCTCCTCGCACGCGTGCCCGGCGCAGAGCCGGACCGGGGCGATGAACGTGCCCACGCGCGAGGGCGTGCCGGACAGCCGCCCGCTCGCGTCGACGCTGACCCCCACGGCGACGTAACCGGCGCGGAAGGTGACGCCCTTGGCGACCGGCAGCAGCCACTGGCTCACCGTGATGCCCTGGGTGAGGTAGAAGGTGTTCTCCACCAGCCGGTCGCCCTCCGCGCGCGGCGGCGGGTCGATCAGGGTCTCCCTCGCCATGTACGCGATCGGCGTGGTGAGCGACGGCACGGCCGGCGGCAGGGCGCAGAGAGCCAGCCCGGCGACCAGGAACAGCCACCTCTGCCGCATCTCCACCCCCCCGACGCCTCTCGTCCCTACGTACCCCTTCACCGTGCTCTTTCACTGGTCAGCGGTCACTCCATAATCAAAGTCATGGCCGCCGAATCCGCCCAGACGCTCGAACGCGGGCTGCGCCTGCTGCGACTTCTCGCCGACGGGAAGGGCGGGCGCACCCCGACCGAGCTGAGCACCGAGTTGTCGCTGAGCCGGCCGGTGGTCTACCGGCTGCTGACGACGCTGCTGAACGAGGGGTTCGTCCGCCGCGACGCCGAAGGCCGGGTGCATCTCGGGTTCGGGGTGCTGGTGCTGGCCCAGGCCGTGCAGCCGTTGCTGCGCGCGGCGGCGGTGCCGACCCTGCGGCGGCTGGCCGAGCAGGTGGGCGCGACGGCCCACCTGACCGTGGCCGAGGGCGACGACGGGCTGGCGGTGGCGGTGGTGGAGCCGTCCTGGACCGACCTGCACGTGGCCTACCGGGAGGGGTCGCGCCATCCATTGGCGAAAGGCGCGGCGGGCCGGGCGATCCTGGCCCTGCGCGAGGGGCGCGACGAATACCTCGTGACGGAGGGGCAGTTGCAGGTGGGGGCGCGGGGCATCGCCGCCCCCGTGACCGGGCTGCCGTGGCTGGAGGCTTCGGTGGGGGTGGTGACGTTCGGCCCGCTGGAGGAGGGGACGGGGCCGCGCGTGGTGGCGGCGGCCGCCGAGCTGGCCGCCGCGCTGGGTTGACATCTCCACACCGATGTCGGACGGTAGTCACACATAGAGGACACATGCGTCCGGTAAGCGGACAACATGGAGGGCGGATGCCGTACTACCGCGTCGTTGGGGAAGTGCCCCGCAAACGGCACACGCAGTTCAGGCGGCCGGACGGCGGCCTCTACGCCGAGGAGCTGATGGGCGAGGAGGGCTTCTCGTCCGACTCCTCGCTGCTCTACCACCGCCACCTGCCCACCGCGATCATCAAGGCCGAGGCGGTCGCGCCCGCGTCCGCGACGCGGCTGGAGCCCAACCTGCCGCTCTCCCCGCGCCATTTCCGCACGCAGGAGCTGTCCAGCGCCGGCGACCTGGTCGACGGCCGCATCCTGCTCGCCGGCAACGCCGACGTCCGGTTGTCGTACGCCACCAGCGACCGCCCCAGCGAGCTGTACCGCAACTCCATGGGCGACGAGTGCGTCTACGTGCAGCGCGGCTCGGTCCGCTTCGAGTCCACCTACGGCGTCATCGAGGCCGGCGAGGGCGACTACGTCGTCGTCCCGACCGGCACGATCCACCGCTGGGTGCCCGACGGGCAGGTCAACGTGCTGGCCATCGAGGCGTCCGGGCACATCAGGCCGCCCAAGCGCTACCTGTCGCAGTACGGGCAGTTCCTGGAGCACGCGCCGTACTGCGAACGCGACCTGCGCGCCCCCTCGCAGACCCTGCTCGTGGAGGGCGAGGAGGTGCCCGTCCTGGTCCGCACGCGCGGCGGCCTGACCAGGCTCGTCTACCGCAACCACCCCTTCGACGTGGTCGGCTGGGACGGCTACCTCTATCCATACGCCTTCAACATCGACGACTTCGAGCCGATCGTGAAGAAGACGCACGCGCCGCCGCCGGTGCACCAGACGTTCGAGGGGCCCGGGTTCGTGGTCTGCTCGTTCTGCCCGCGGCCGCTCGACTACCACCCCGAGGCCATCCCGATCCCGTACAACCACCACAACGTGGACTCCGACGAGTTCATGTTCTACGTGGGCGGCGACTACACCGCGCGCAAGGGCTCGGGCATCGACGTCGGCTCGGTCTCGCTGCACCCGGCCGGCTTCACCCACGGCCCGCAGCCCGGCGCGGTCGAGGCGGTGATCGACGCGGTCGCCCGCGGCGTCACCACCACGAGCGAGATGGCCGTGATGGTCGACACCTTCCGCCCGCTCGACCTCGGGCCGGGCGCGCTGTCCTGTGAGGATCCCGGCTACGCATGGACCTGGGCACGATGAGTCTCTACGCCGAACTGGTCGACGACGCGGGCCTGTTCCCGCCGACGTCGCTGCACATGGACGAGGCGCTGGCCCGCAACCAGCGCGACCTGGAGCACGGCAACGGCGTGCTCACCCACCGCTTCCTCTGCCCGGCCAGCCGGCTCGACCGGCTGCGCGGGCACGCCTACCGGCCGCGGCGCATCGGGCTGATCGTGGACACGCCCGAGCTTCCCGACTTCGGCGACCTGCCGGTGGACTTCGTCGAGATCCCGCTCGGGGCCGACGAGTCCGTCGCCGGGCTGGCCCGGCGCCTCGGCCTGCCCGCGCACGTGCGGCTGTTCGTCGAGGTCCCGCCGGACCGGAAGGTCGCCGGCGTGCCCGACGGGGTGGGGCTGAAGGTGCGCTGCGGCGGGCTGAAGGCCGAGGCGTTCCCGTCGGTGGAGCACCTCGCGGCGTTCGTCCGGGGCTGCGTCGAGGCCGACGTCCCGTTCAAGGCCACGGCCGGGCTGCACCACGCGGTGCGGCACTTCGACCCGAGCCTCGGCGTCGACCGGCACGGCTTCCTCAACCTGCTGCTGTCGGTCTGCGAGGCTGTGGAGGGCCGCGACCCCGCGGCCGTGCTGCGCACCACTGACGTCGGCCACCTCGTACGGCTGGCCGGGGCCGTGACGGAGGAGACCGCGAAGCGGGCGCGGCGGCTGCTGGTGAGCTACGGCTCCTGCAGCACCGGCACGCCCATCGAGGACCTGCAGACGCTAGGAGTGATTCAGTGAGCTGGGGAGTGGACAACCTGCCCTACGGCGTGTTCTCCCGTCGGGGCGAATCGCCCAGAGTGGGCGTCAGGTACGGCGACAAGGTGCTCGACCTGGCCGCCGCGCTGCACGACGAGGTGTTCGCCGCCCCCTCGCTCAACCCGTTCATGGCGAGGGGCCGCTCGGCCTGGCACGACACCAGGACCCTCATCCAGAACAAGCTGACCGGCGACTCCTCGGTCACCGAGAGCCACCTGATCCCACTCGACCAGGTGCGACTGCACATGCCGTTCGAGGTGGCCGACTACGTCGACTTCTACTGCTCGCTCGACCACGCGAGCAACATCGGGCGCATCTTCCGTCCCGACGCCGAGCCGCTGCTGCCCAACTGGCGTCACCTGCCCGTCGGCTACCACGGCAGGTCGGGCACGGTCGTGGTGTCCGGCACGCCGGTCCGGCGTCCGCACGGCCAGCTCAGGGCCGGGGTCTACGGGCCGTGCGCCAAGCTCGACATCGAGGCAGAGCTGGGGTTCGTGGTCGGCGTGCCGTCGGAGCTGGGCTCGCCGGCCGGGGCGTTCGAGGACCACGTGTTCGGGGTGACGCTGGTCAACGACTGGAGCGCGCGCGACATCCAGGCGTGGGAGTACGTGCCGCTGGGGCCGTTCCTGGGCAAGTCGTTCGCGACCTCGGTCTCGCCGTGGGTCACGCCGCTGGAGGCGCTGCCCAGGATCCCGGGCCGCCCGCAGGACCCCGAGCCGCTCGACTACCTGCGCAGGCAGGGCGACTGGGGCCTGGACATCGCCGTCGAGGTCGTGCTCAACGGCGACGTGATCTCGCGTCCGCCGTACCCGAGCATGTACTGGACGCCCGACCAGATGCTCGCCCACATGACCGTGAACGGCGCCTCCCTGCGCACCGGAGACCTGTTCGCCAGCGGCACGATCTCCGGCCCCGAACGCGACGAGCGCGGCTCGCTCATCGAGCTGACCTGGAACGGCGCCGAACCGATCAAGCTGTCCGGCGGCGACACCCGCACCTTCCTCCAGGACGGCGACACGGTGACGATCCGGGCCACCGCGGGCGGCCTGACATTGGGCGAGGTGTCCGGAACCATCGGATAAGTAACTCAAGGTGCTTCGACCGTCACTCACCGCTAACCTGGGAACTCCCCTTCCCTCGGAAAGCCCTCGGAGAGTGACGTGCGGCGTGCCGCGATCCTGTGTGTCGCCTTCCTCCTGGCCTGCTGCGGCTGCGGTCCCGTCGGCGACTCCCCGGCCGCGCCCGCGGTCGTGCACGTCTTCCCCGCCTTCGACGCCAAGCGGGCCCGTCCCGACAAGGGGCTGGTCATCACGGCGCAGGGCGGCCGGCTGACCCAGGTCCTGGTCTACGAGGGAGGCGAGCACGTCCCGGGCCGGCTCGACGCCTCGCACACCAGGTGGCGCTCCGACTGGACGCTCAAGCCCGCGACCGAGTACACCGTCACCGCCACGGCCGCGGGCGAGAACGGCCCGTCCACGGTCTCCATGGGCCGTTTCCGCACCCGTGCCGCCGAGCACACGTTCGGGGTGGCCGCCACCGCGCCGCTGCCCGGCGAGACCGTCGGCGTGGGCATGCCGGTCGTCATCGACTTCGACACCCCGATCCAGGACAAGGCGGCCGTCGAGCGGTCGCTGGAGGTCACCACGAAGACCCCGGCCGAGGGCGCCTGGCGCTGGACCAGCGACACGCAGGTGGTCTACCGCACCCGCCGGTTCTGGGCGTCGGGGCAGCAGGTGATGGTCAGCGCCCACCTGGCCGGGGTGCGCCCGGCCCCCGGCGTCTACGGCACCCTCGACTCCACCTTCGCCTTCACCGTGGGCCGCAGGCAGACCAGCACGGTCGACGCCCGCACCCACCAGATGGTCGTGCGCCGCGACGGCAAGGTGGTGCAGCAGATGGCCATCAGCGCCGGCATGGCCACCACGCGCGAATACACCACCACCAGCGGCATGCACCTGACCATGGACAAGGGCAACCCGGTCCGCATGATCTCCCCCGGCCGCACCAAGGGCGACCCCGGCTATTACGACCTGCTGATCGAGCACGCCGTGCGCATCTCCAACAGCGGCGAGTACGTGCACGCGAAGGACAACGTCTGGGCCCAGGGCAGGGAAAACGTCAGCCACGGCTGCATCAACGCGCGCCCCGACCAGGCGGCCTGGTTCTACGCCGGTTCGCTGCGCGGCGACCCCGTGCTGATCACCGGCACCGCCCGCCAGCTGGAATGGGACAACGGGTGGGGTTTCTGGCAACTTCCGTGGGACAAGTGGGTGCTGGGAAGCGCCCTGGCGGCCCCGCCGGCCGGCCGGTGACGGGTGCCCTGCGGACGAACGGGGGATTACGGTGGTAAGGGGGAACCAGTCGCACACACAGGCCCGTTATAGGTTCAGGAGGGCCGGAGCATGGATGAATGGGTCATCTGGATAATCCTCGCAGTCGTCCTCGGTGTGGCCGAACTGTTCACTCTCACGGCGGCCCTCGGGCTCCTGGGCGTGGCCGCTCTCCTGACCGCCGTGACGGCCGCCGTCGGGCTGCCCGTCCCCTTGCAGATCCTCGTGTTCGCCCTGTCCTCCGCGGCGGGGATGGTGGTCATCCGGCCGCTCGCCGTCCGCCATCTTCAGCAGCCGCCGTTGCAGCGTTTCGGCGTGGAGGCGCTGGTCGGCAAGCCCGCGTACGTGGTCTCCGAGGTCACGGGCCGCGACGGGCGGGTCCGTATCGGGGGTGAGGAGTGGTCCGCACGCGCTTATGACGAGACCCTGGTGATCCCCACCGGGGCGACCGTCGACATCATCGAGATCGAGGGCGCCACGGCCCTCGTGTATCCACGGGAGTGACCGCATGGACCCGTTGCTGATAGCCGGACTGCTGATCATCCTTTTCGCCGCGTTCACCGTGCTCAAGGCCGTGCGGATCGTGCCACAGGCGCGGGCGCGCAACGTGGAGCGGCTCGGCCGCTACCACCGCACGCTCAAGCCGGGTCTCAACTTCGTCATCCCCTACGTCGACCGCGTCTACCCGATGATCGACCTGCGCGAGCAGGTGGTGACCTTCCGCCCGCAGCCGGTCATCACCGAGGACAACCTGGTCGTCGAGATCGACAACGTCCTGTACTTCCAGGTCACCGACCCGCGGGCGGCGGCGTACGAGATCGCCAACTACATCACGGCCATAGAGCAGCTCACCGTCACGACCATGCGTAACGTGATCGGCTCGATGGACCTGGAGAAGACGCTCACCTCGCGCGACACCATCAACAGCCAGCTGCGCGGCGTGCTCGACGAGGCCACCGGCAAGTGGGGCATCCGGGTCAACCGCGTCGAGGTCAAGGCCATCGACCCGCCCAAGACCATCAAGGACGCGATGGAGAAGCAGATGCGGGCCGAGCGCGACAAGCGGGCCGCGATCCTCAACGCCGAGGGCCAGCGCCAGTCGCAGATCCTCACGGCCGAGGGTGACAAGCAGAGCCGCATCCTGCGGGCCGAGGGCCAGCGCTCGGCCGCCATCCTGGAGGCCGAGGGCCAGTCGCGCGCCATCGACCAGGTCTTCCAGGCCGTCCACCGCAACGACCCCGACCCCAAGCTGCTGGCCTACCAGTACCTTCAGGTGCTGCCGCAGCTCGCCCAGGGCAGCGGCAACACGTTCTGGGTCATCCCGAGCGAGGTCACCTCGGCGTTGCAGGGCGTCTCGAAGGCGTTCACCGAGGCGCTGCCGAAGTCGGCCGCCACCCGCGAGGAGCAGCCCCGGCCGTCGGAGGAGCTGGACAGGGAGATTGCGGCGGCCTCGGAGGCGGCGGCCGAGGCGGTCGCCGACGCGCAGGAGGCCGAGAGCCCCAAGGGCCCCCGCCAGATCGCCCAGGCCGTCGACGAGCCGTCCCCGTTCCCCGACCTGGAGCGCGAGCGCGAGCCCAAGGACACCGGCCGCTGACGTCCGCCGGGGCCGCGCGGGCTCTCCCGCCCGGCCCCGGCGCCGTTCAGCGCTGGCCGTTGTCGAAGTACGCGGCCAGCTCCGGGTCCAGCGGCGGCACGTCGTACGGCATGCCGCCGTCGCGCAGCGACATCGTGGCCATGTACCCGGCGGCGACGCTCATCCGGGCCGCCACGGGTGAGGTGTCGGTCGCCCCGCCGTCCCTGACGAACCGGCAGAACTCGGCCATGATCTGCGGGTCGGCCCCGCCGTGCGAGCCCTGCGCGGCCGGCACCCGGTAGGCGATGTCGCAGTCGTCCCGGTAGGAGGTGGGGCCGGTGTTCCACACCTTGACCGTGTCCCCCGGGCCGTCGCCGAAGTTCTCCAGCCGGCCCTCGGTCCCGATGACCGTGTAGTTGCGCACGTAGTCGGGGCTGAAGTGGCACTGCTGGTAGGCGGCGATGACGCCGTTGTCCAGGCGCATGTTCATGACCGACACGTCCTCGACGTCGATCACGTGGTTCAGGTCGCGCCGCTGTGTGGGCGGCCACTCGAACTCCCGCAGCCAGCCCTCCGGCCGGGGCGTCCCGGGCTCGCGGCGCGGCAGGTCGCCGTAGACCATCAGGTCGCCGAGGGCGTTCACGCGGGTGGCGTAGCCGCCGGCCAGCCAGTGGATCACGTCGAGGTCGTGCGCCGCCTTCTGCAGCAGCAGGCCCGTGGTGCGGGTGCGGTCGGCGTGCCAGTCCTTGAAGTAGTAGTCGCCGCCGTAGGACACGAAGTGGCGTACCCACACGGTCTTGGGCTCGCCGATCACACCCTTGCGGATGATGTCCCGCATCAGGCGCACCACGCCCATGTGGCGCATGTTGTGCCCCACGTACAGGCGGCTGCCCGTCTCGCGGGCGGCCCGCAGGATGTTGTCGCAGCCCTCGACGGTGATGGCCATCGGCTTCTCCAGGTAGACGGCCTTGCCGGCCTGGAGAGCGTCGATGGCGATGCGCTCGTGCGTGTCGTCGGGGGTGTTGACGACGATCGCGTCGAGATCCGGCCGGTCGAGCAGCTCGCGGTACTCCCCGGTCAGGAACCCCGCCTCGAACCGCTCCGACTGCTTCTTGAGCACTGCCGGGTCGGAGTCGCACAGCGCCGCCACGACCGAGCCCCCGCCCGGCCGGTGGGCGGCCAGGGCGAGACTCGTCCGCAGGCCGAGCCCGATGACTCCGATGCGCAGGTCTTCCACAAGTGTCCTTTCAAACGGTAGAACGGTCAGCCCTTGGCGATGGAGGCCTCGTACTCGGCCCGCATCGCCTCGCCGCCCCTGCCCAGCCACTTCTTGACGAAGGCCGGCCAGTCCGACATCGACTTACGCCCGGTGACGATGTCGTCGACCATGTCCTTGCCCATGGTGCTCAGCTCGCCGTTCTTCTGGGTGTAGGTGTCGGAGAAGTGGCCGGTGGTGACGCGCTCCTGAAGCATAGGAGCGATCTTGGTCTCGAAGTCGTGGATGAGCTTGGTGCGCTCGGGCTGGCCGGGCAGGAACAGCGCGGACGGCGACCCGATCACGAACGAGAGCGGCTGCTGCGTGGTGGGCACCTCGGCCTTGCCCTTGTCGGTGAAGGCGAGGTCGCCGTCCTTCTTGGTGAAGTGGGTGCCCTCGACGCCGAAGTTGACGCGCTCGTACTCCTCCGTGCCGAACGGGGCGGCCAGGTAGTTGAGCACGCCGAGCAGGGTCTCGATGCGCTTGGCGTCCACCTTCTTGCTGATCGAGGTGAAGCCCACCGAGCCGAGCCCGGCGTTGTAGACCGGCTTGGACGACGGCGTCGCCGCGAACGGCACGATCGCGCCCAGGTTGTACTTCTGGGTCTTGGCGTCGTTGAGGAAGCCGGGGAACGACTCGACGTACGCGC
The DNA here is from genome assembly GCF_040675235.1 of Nonomuraea sp. NPDC049637. Taxonomy (NCBI): domain Bacteria; kingdom Bacillati; phylum Actinomycetota; class Actinomycetes; order Streptosporangiales; family Streptosporangiaceae; genus Nonomuraea; species Nonomuraea sp. NPDC049637. The sequence continues at coordinate 82,060 of NZ_JBFAOM010000021.1, read as the reverse complement.
CGATCTGGCCGTTGGCGACCTTGTCCTTGATGGTGGCCAGGGCGGGGTCGGGCCAGAACAGGTTGGCCTTGAAGCACTTGACCGCCAGCTCCAGCGCCGCCTGGTACTCGGGCGTCTCGAACTGGTGGATCAGCTTGCCGCCGGTCAGCTTCCAGGTGTTGGGGGCGCCGTACCAGTGGCTGAACATGTGCACGTGGTTGTAGTAGCTCGGTTCGAGCGGGTACTTGTTCTTCTTCACGTCGAGCAGCTGCTTGGCCTTGGCCAGGAAGTCGTCGGCGCTGGTGAACTCGGTGCCGCCGACCGGCTGCCAGTAGTCGGTGTTGACCAGGAAGACCTGGCCGAAGCGGCTGTAGGCGACCGCGACGCCGTACAGCTTCCCGTCGGTGACGGCGGACTTCCAGGTCACGTCGCCCAGGTTGGCCAGGTTCGGGTACTTCTTGATCGCGTCGCCGCTCAGGTACGACGTCAGGTCGTGGAACTTGGCCGCCAGCAGCTCCGGCACCCGCTGCAGGCCCTGGTTCGGCGGGAACCAGACCAGGTCGGGCAGGTCGTCGCTGGCGATGATGGCGTTGAACTTGTCGGGGTAGCCGTCGCCCACGACGATGTTCATGCTCCACTCGGAGCCCAGGGCCTTGCTCAGCTCCTGCAGGTAGGTGTTCTGGCCGGGGGCGGGCGGGGCGACGTCCCACGTCTGGGTGAGCGAGGTGATCTTCTGGCCGTCGCCCGGCGGGGTGGCGACCGACTTGACCAGCTCGCTCGGGTACTTCAGGTACGCGGGGTCCTGGCCGGCGTCGATCGGCAGGTCGGGCGTGGGGATCTTGGCGGCGGTGTACGTCGGCAGCGTCAGCTTCTTGGACAGATCCGCGCCGCCCTTCTTCACGCCTGCGGGGCCGCTCTCGCCGCCGCAGGCCGCGAGCCCGGCGACGGTGGCGCCGGCGAGCGCGAGTCCGAGGAATCCACGACGGGACATGATGGATGACATGGTTGCTCCCGGGTTCTCAGCCCTTGATGGCGCCGGTGAGGACGCCCTTGGTGAAGTACTTCTGGAGGAAGGGGTAGGCGAGCAGGATCGGCACGAGCGCGATGATGAGCACCGCCATCTGCACCGACGAGGCGGGCAGGTCACGCACGATCGCGACGTCGGAGCCCGTGGCCGAGGTGCCGCGGAAGATGAACTGCCGCAGCACGACCTGGATGGGGTGCTTGGTCTGGTCGTTGATGTAGAGGATCGCGGTGAAGAACGTGTTCCAGTACGAGACCGCGTAGAACAGGCCGACGACGGCGATCACCGCCTTGGACAGCGGGATCGCGATCCGCCACATCATCCGGAACTCGCCGCATCCGTCCATGCGGGCCGCCTCGAACAGCTCCTCGGGCAGGTTCTGGAAGAACGACCTGACCACGACCACGTTGAACGCGTTGACCAGCACCGGCACGATGAGCGACTGGTAGGTGTCGATCATGCCGAGTTCCTTGACCATGAGGTAGCTCGGGATCATGCCGGGCGTGAACAGGAACGTGGCCAGCACCATGAGCAGGATCGGCTTGCCGCCGAGCATGCCGCGCCGCGACAGCGCGTAGCCGAGGAAGACCGTGCAGATCAGGCTGAGCGCGGTGCCGGTGAGCGTGATGCCGATGCTGATCAGCACCGACCGGGTGACCGCGCCGCCGGACAGGATCAGCGAGTACGCCTCGAAGGTGGGGTGCGAGGGCCAGAGCACGTAGCTGCCGCCGTTGGCGATGCTCTCGGCGCGGCCCATCAGGCTCGTGCCGACGGCCAGCCCGAACGGGTACAGCACGGCCACGGTGATCGCGGTCAGCACGACGAACTTGAGCGTGCGCCCGGCGATGGTCGGGCGTTCCATCCACGGCGGCCTCATCGGTAGATCCCCTGCTCTCCGAAGCGGTGCGCGAGCTTGTTGGCCGCGTAGATGAGCGCCGCGCCGATGAGGCCCTTCATGAGGCCGGCGGCGGTGCTCATGCCCCAGTCGCCGTCACGGATGCCGTGGTAGTAGACGTAGGTGTCGATGACCTCGGCTGCTCCGGCGCCCACGGCCTCCCGTTGCAGGACCATCTGCTCGAAGCCGACGGACAGGATGTCGCCCAGGCGCAGGATGAGCATCATGAGGATGACCGAGCGGATACCGGGCAGCGTGACGTGCCACAGGCGGCGCTTCCAGTCGGCGCCGTCGATGGCGGCGGCCTCGTACTGGCTCATGTCGATCGCGGTGATCGCGGCCAGGAAGATGATCGTGCCCCAGCCGCAGTCCTTCCAGATGACCTGGGCCGTCACGAGCAGCTTGAACGTGTCCGCGTTCGACATCAGGTTGCCGATGGTGACGCCGTGCGAGTTCAGGAACGAGCTGACCGTGCCGGCGCCCCCGATGACCTGCTGGAACATCGCCACCACGACCACCCACGACAGGAAGTGCGGCAGGTAGACGACGGTCTGGATGAACCGCTTGACGCGGTGGCCGATCAGGGAGTTCAGCAGGAGCGCGAGCGCGATCGGGGCCGGGAAGTACAGGACGAGCTGGAGCGCCGTGATCTGCAGCGTGTTGCCGACCGCGCTCCAGAACTCCGGCTCCTCCAGCAGCATCACGAAGTTGTCCAGGCCCACCCAGGGGCTGCCGGCGATGCCGAGGAACGGCGCGTAGTCCTTGAAGGCGATGACGTTGCCGAGCAGCGGCACGTAGAAGAAGGCCACGAAGTACAGGACGCCGGGCAGGCACAGGGCCAGCAGCGTCCAGTCGCGCTTCAGCCGCTCAAGCAGGGTGACAGCGGCCACGCTCACCTCCAGTCGGGTCGGGATGGCTGGAGGCTAGTACCGATTTATGCAAATAACTAGGTTAAAGCGATCAGATCTGAGCATGCTTGCTGGATCGATGTCGCTCAGCGACATGGCTGTGACAGAACGGTGACCTAATTAGCCAAGTTGGCTACGTAAAGAGCAGGCGATCTGCCTGATCGAGGGCGAACCGGACAGCGCCCAGCGTGATGCACTCGCTGCCCAGCCCCGACGCCACCACCTCCGGCGGGTAGAGGCAGTACTCCTCGAACAGCTCGCGTACCGGCTCGACCAGCAGGTCTCCGGCCGAGGACAGGCTGCCGCCGATGACCACCATGTCCGGATCGAGCGGGTTGACCACCGTGACGAGCCCGGCGGCCAGGCCGCGCGCGAACTCCCTGACCGCCTGCCCCGCCCGCTCGTCGCCGGCGCGGGCCCTGGCGATCGCGAACTCGGCGCACTGCCGGCTGGAGCGCAGCTCCCCCGGCTCGACGGCCATCGCGTAGTCGAGGACGTGCCGGAAGGCGGTCCAGTTGTTGTTCGGCTGGGCCCCGATCTCGCCGCCGGCCGCGTGCGCGCCCCGGTACGGCCGGCCGCCGATGAGCAGGCCCATGCCGATGCGGTCGCCGGTGAACAGGTAGACGACGTCGTCACGGCCCTGGGCGGCGCCCCGCCAGTGCTCGGCCAGGACGGCCAGGCGCATGTCGTTCTCGACCAGCACCGGCGCGGGGATCCGGGCCGACAGCTCGCCCTGCAGGTCGAGGCCGGTCCAGTCGGACAGGGCGATGCTCTTGACGACCCGCCCGGAGCCGTCGACCGTGCCGGTGGTGCCCACGCCGACGACGGTGACGTCCGCCAGCGCCAGCCCGGCCTGGGCGGCGGTCTCCGCGGCGAGCCCGACGACCTGGTCGAGCCGCTCGGCGGCGGGCATGTCGCGGTGGTTGGGCGCGCGGCGGGTGACGGTGATCGTGCCGTTCAGGTCGGCCAGCATGGCGCGCAGGCTGGAACCGCCGATGCCGACGCCCAGCACGTGCCCCGCAGAGGCGCGGAACCTGAAGCGTTTGGCCGGGCGCCCCCGCTGGCGGTCGCCGGCCTCCTCCTCGCACTCCTCCGCCCAGCCCTCGGCGACGAGGTCGTCGACGATGACCTCGGCCGTCGGCCTGGACACCCGGGCGGACCTGGCCAGCTCCGACAGCGTGGCCACGTCGGCCTCGCGCAGCACGCGCAGGATGGCCGCCGAGTTGAGCTTGCGCAGAAGCGAGGCGTCGCCGCTCTGCTGTCGCACCGATACCTCCGAGTCGCCGGGCAGGTCATCTTCAAGCTTATTTCGTAATTGTGCCTGGTCCCCCTGCCGCGTGAAGCTGAGCTGTGGGGGCACTTAAGAATCCCTCGATGGACATGTTCCGAGGGGAGCGGGCACAGTGCGTTAGGTTCGGAGCAGGGGGAAGTGAAGCGATGAAAGCGCTGGTCAAGCAGAAGGCCGAGCCCGGCCTTTGGCTGGTGGACGTGCCGGAGCCCGAGGTCAGGCCGGGCGAGGTGAAGATCCGGGTGCTGCGTACCGGCATCTGTGGCACCGACCTGCACATCCGCAAATATGACGACTGGGCGCGGCACACGCTGAAGCTCCCGCTCGTCGTCGGGCACGAGTTCTCCGGCCACGTGGTCGAGGTCGCGCCCGGCGTGGAGGACATCGCCGTCGGCGACCTGGTGAGCGGCGAGGGCCACATCGTCTGCGGCAAGTGCCGCAACTGCATGGCCGGACGCCGTCACCTGTGCCGCAACACGGTCGGCCTCGGCGTCAACAGGGACGGCGCGTTCGCCGAGTTCGTCACGCTGCCCGCCTCCAACGTCTGGGTGCACCGGGTTCCCGTTCATCCCGACGTGGCGGCCATCTTCGACCCGTTCGGCAACGCCGTGCACACCGCGCTGTCCTTCCCGCTGGTCGGCGAGGACGTGCTGATCACCGGCGCCGGCCCGATCGGGCTGATGGCGGCGGCCGTGGCCACGCACGTCGGCGCGCGCAACGTGATGATCACCGACGTCAGCGACGAGCGCCTCGACCTGGCCGGCAAGCTCGGCGTCTCGCTCGCGCTCAACGTCTCCAGGGCGACGATCGCCGAAGGCATGCGCCAGCTCCACCTGCGGGAGGGCTTCGACGTCGGGCTTGAGATGTCCGGTAACCCTGGGGCCATGCGTGACATGATCGCGAACATGACGCACGGAGGGAAGATCGCGATGCTCGGTCTTCCCGCCGAGGAGTTCGCCGTCGACTGGGCCACCGTGGTGACCTCGATGCTCACCATCAAGGGCGTTTACGGCCGGGAGATGTTCGAGACCTGGTACAACATGTCAGTCCTGCTGGAAAAGGGCCTCGACCTCTCCCCCGTGATCACCGATCGGTTCCCGTACCACGACTTCGACGCCGCCTTCGACACGGCCGCGAGCGGCCGTACGGGCAAGGTCATCCTCGATTGGAGCGCTTGATGTTCACGAACGTGCGCGAGCAGCTGCGTGCGACGCTCGACGAGATCACCGAGGCCGGGCTGCTCAAGCCCGAGCGGGTGATCACCACCCCGCAGAGCTCCCAGGTCGGCGTGGCCGGGCGCGAGGTGCTGAACTTCTGCGCCAACAACTACCTGGGCCTGGCCGACCACCCCGAGGTGGTCGAGGCGGCCAAGCAGGCGCTCGACCGCTGGGGCTTCGGCATGGCCTCCGTACGGTTCATCTGCGGCACCCAGGAGGTGCACAAGGAGCTCGAATCCCGCCTGTCGGACTTCCTGGGCATGGAGGACACCGTCCTCTACAGCTCGTGCTTCGACGCCAACGGCGGCGTGTTCGAGACCCTGCTCGACGCCCAGGACGCGGTCATCTCCGACGCCCTCAACCACGCGAGCATCATCGACGGCATCCGCCTGTCCAAGGCCCAGCGCTTCCGCTACGCCAACCGCGACATGGCCGAGCTGGAGGCCAGGCTCAAGGAGGCGTCCGACGCCCGGCGGCGGCTGATCGTCACCGACGGCGTCTTCTCCATGGACGGCTACCTCGCCCCGCTGCGCGAGATCTGCGACCTGGCCGACCGGTACGACGCCATGGTCATGGTGGACGACTCCCACGCCGTCGGCTTCGTCGGCCCCACCGGCCGCGGCACGCCCGAGCTGCACGGCGTCACCGACCGGGTCGACATCATCACCGGCACCCTCGGAAAGGCGCTCGGCGGGGCCAGCGGCGGCTACGTCTCGGCCCGCAAGGAGGTCTGCGAGCTGCTGCGCCAGCGGTCGCGGCCGTACCTGTTCTCCAACTCCCTGGCCCCGGTCATCGCCTCAGCCTCGCTGCGCATCCTCGACCTGCTGGAGACCTCCGGCGAGGCGCGCGAGCGGCTGCGCTCGAACACCGCGCGCTTCCGCAGCGAGATGACCAGGGCCGGGTTCGACATCCTGCCGGGCGAGCACCCGATCGTGCCCGTGATGATCGGCGACGCCGCCGAGGCGGGGGCCATGGCCGAACGCCTGCTCGACCTGGGCGTCTACGTGATCGGCTTCTCCTACCCGGTGGTGCCGCACGGCCAGGCCAGGATCCGGGTGCAGCTCTCGGCGGCCCACTCCACCGAGGACGTCGACCGGGCCGTGGCGGCTTTCGTCCAAGCACGCCAGGGTTGAGTATCCTCGCTGCGTGATTGACACGCGGCGGCTGCGCACACTGCGGGCGGTGGCCGACCACGGCACGGTCACCGCCGCCGCGGCGGCGCTCCACCTGACCCCGTCGGCGGTCTCCCAGCAGCTCGTGGCGCTGGAGCACGAGGTGGGCCACCGGCTGTTCACGCGGGACGGCCGGGGCGTGCGCCTCACCGCCGTGGGCAAGATCATGGTGGGGCACGCCAACGAGGTCCTGGCCCAGCTCGAACGCGCCGAGGCCGAGGTGGCCGCGTACACCACGGGCGAGGCCGGCGAGGTGACCGTGGCCTGCTTCGCCACCGCGATCAGCGCCGTGCTCTCCCCCGCCATCGCCGCCCTGCGCGCCACCGCGCCCGGCCTGCAGGTGCGGGTGCTCGACGCCGAGGGCGACCACAGCCTGGCCATGCTGCTCGACGGCGGGGCCGACCTGGCGGTGACGGTCGAGTACCGGGGCGGCCCCGACGCCGCCGACCGCCGGCTGTCGCGCATCCCGCTGTACGCCGAGCCGTTCGACCTGGTCCTGCCCGAGGGGCATCCGGAGGCGGGGTCGGCCACGCTGGTGTCGCTCGCCGCCGACACCTGGATCGGTCCTTATCCGGGCAACCCCGTGCACGACGTCATCACGTTCGCGTGCCAGCAGGTGGGGTTCACGCCCAACGTCGTCCACTGCTCCGACGACTTCCGGGCCGTGGTCGCGCTGGTGGGGGCGGGCGCGGGGGTGGCGCTCGTGCCGCGGCTGGCGCTGCGGGACATGGCGCTGGCCGGGGTCGTGGTGCGCCAGACGCCGGGCCCCGACCGCCGCGTCTTCGCCGCGACCCGCCGCGGGGCCGACGCGCACCCCCTGCTCCAGCCGCTGTTGTCGGCGTTGCGCACGGTCGCCGCCTCCCTCGCCTCCGACTGACCGCACCGCCGATCCCGGGCGTCGCCGGGGAGCGATCTTGCGGGTTAGCGTGGGCGGGTGGGAAGGGACATGCCGTATCGGGACCTGTTCCGGCTGCCCGGGGCCGGGGCGCAGGCCGTGTCCGGCTTCCTCGCCCAGCTCACCCAGCAGGTCGCGCCCGTGGGAATGGTGCTGGTCGTCCAGGACTCGACCGGGTCGCTGGCGCTCGCGGGCACCTGCGCGGCGGCGTTCTCGGTGGGCGCGGGCATGGGCAGGCCCGTCCAGGGGCGGCTCATGGACCGGCGCGGACCTCGGGTGGTGCTCGCGGCGACGGCGTTCCTGCACGTCGTCGCGTTGATCGCGCTCGTCGCGGCGGCGGCGGCCGGATGGCCGGTGTGGACGTCCGTGGTGCTGGCCTGGGTCGCCGGGGCCGGGTTGCCGCCGATCTCGGTGAGCATGCGCGTCGAGTGGGGGCGGCGGGTGCCCGACGGCGCCCGTACGGCCGTCTACAGCCTGGTCTACCTGGTGCAGGAGCTGGCCATGCTGGCCGGGCCGCCGCTGTTCGGGCTGGTGATCGCGGTGGCCTCGGCGTCCCTGGCGCTGGGGGCGGTGGCGGTGGGGGCCGGGGTGGGCACGCTGGCGTTCTCGCGGGCGTTGCGGGCGGGCGGGGCGGCGTCCGTACGGGAGGGTGGGCGGGTCTTCGCGGACCGCCGGATGCCGGTGCTGCTGGCCGTGGTGCTGCTGCTCGGCGGGACCGTCGGGGCGTTGCAGGTGGGGGTGCCCGCGCTGTCGGCCGCCCGTGGCGTGCCCGCCGCCACCGGGGTGCTGGTGGCGGCGCTCTCGCTGGGCGGCATCGCCGGGGCGGCCGGGTACGCGGCCCGTACGTGGGCGTCCTCGCCGGCGGCGCGGCTGGTGGGGTTGATGCTGGCCCTCGGCGTCGTGCTGACGCCGCTCGCGGTGGTGGGGGCGTTGCCGGTGTTCTGGCTGGTGCTCTTCGCCGGGGGGCTGGTGCTGAATCCGGCGTTGACGACGTCGTCGCTGCTGGTGGACCGGTTCGCGCCGGGGGCACAGGGCGAGGCGTTCGGGTGGTTGTCCACGGCCGTGGGGGTGGGGGGCGCGGCCGGGTCGGGGGTGGCGGGGGTGGCCGGGCAGTGGTTCGGTGCGCCCGCGCCGTTCCTGGTGGGCGCGGCGTCCGCCCTGCTGGGCGCGCTGCTCGCGCTCCCCCTGCTCAGCCGGAGGCACGGGTGACGGCGGGCCTGCTCACGGGGACGCGGGTGACGGCGGTCAGGAGCGGGCTGTGGTGACGGCCTCGGTGAAGCGGGCGTAGCGGTCGAGCTCGGCCGTCACCGGGGCCAGCACGTAATTCCCGGCGACCTCGCCGATGGCGGCGCGCAGGGCACGGGCCGTACGTCTGGCCCGGCGCCGCCCGCCCGCCCACGCGGCCAGCCTGGACAACAACGCGACCACCACCCCGGCCAGCGCGCCGCCCGCCAGCAGCACGGTCGGCCAGGGCACCGCGCCCACGGTCGGGAGCGGCGGCTGCGGCAGGCGCAGGTAGTCCATACCGAACAACACGCCCAGCCACAGGGCGCCCGCCACCATGACGGCGAAGACCAGCCACTGCAGCACGTTCACCATCCGCCACCACCGCGGCCTGCGGGTCGTGCCCGCCGTGGTGCGGCCCACGGCCCGGTCCACCGCGTCGGCCAGCTCCGGGGAGCGCGAGCGCGCGGCCTGCCGCACCGCCGCCGCCCACGGGCCGGGCAGGCCCGCGGCGGCCGCCTCGCCGACGTCCCTGATCGCCGTCTCGACCTGCGCCCGCTGTACGGCCGACGCCGCCGGCACCGACGTACGCCCCACAATCTCCTTGCCCGGCTTCCCCACCCCGATCCTGAGCCTGCGCAACGGGTCAGGACGGAACCTGCGCAACCAGCGGGTGACCGGCCAGCCGGTGGCGACCACGGCCCGGTGCCGGTGCCCCTTGGCCACGGCCTCCAGGACCAGTGGCACCCCGGCGGCCTGGGAGAGCGCGCCGGTGAGCCGCCGGTCCAGCCCGGCCGCCCGCCGGTCGCCGGGGTCCGGCCGCGAACCGTCCGCGGCCAGGTGACCGGCGGCGGCGGTGACGTCGGCGGCCAGGCGGGCGGCCCACGACTCGCGCTCGGCGACCCGGTCGGCGAGGAGCGAGCGCAGCTCCGGCAAGCCCGTCCCGGTCGTGGCGGAGACCGGCAGCACCGGCACGCCCGCCAGCCCGTCCTCCTCCAGGAGGCGGCGCAGGTCGGCCACGCAGCGGTCCACAGCCTGTGGAGGCAGGCGGTCCACCTGGTTGAGCACCACCAGCATCACGTCGCGGTGCCCGGCCAGCGGGCGCAGGTAGCGTTCGTGCAGCGCGGCGTCGGCGTACTTCTGCGGGTCCACGACCCAGACGAGCAGGTCCACCAGCGCCACCAGGCGGTCCACCTCGAGCCGGTGGGAGAGCCGGACGGAGTCGTGGTCGGGAAGGTCGAGGAGGACGAGCCCCGACATCCCGGGCGCCTCGGCGGCGGAGTGGCGGCGCGGGACGTCGAGCCAGTCCAGCAGCGGGCCGGCTCCCTCGCCGTCCCACAGGGCGGCCTGGGCGGTGGACGTCGTCGGCCTGGTGACGCCCACGGCGGCCAGGTCCTCGCCGGCCAGGGCGTTGTAGAGCGAGGACTTGCCGCTGCCGGTCGCGCCGGCGAGCGCGGCCACGGTGTGGTCGACGGAGAGGCTGCGGCGGGCGCCGGCCCGTTCGGCGACGGACCGCGCGGCGGACACGTCCTGCTCGGGGAGGCGTCCTTCGGCCAGCTCGGCGGCCTCCAGCAGGGCGGTCAGCCGGGAGTCGAGCGAGGGCCCCTCCTTGCGGCGCAGCAGCTTCACGGCCCCTCCGAGCGGTCGCGAGGGGGCAACTCGGCTGTGGGAGCCGGCGGAACGGGCAGCTCCGCCGTCGGGGCGGAGGCGGCGGGGAGTTCGGCGCGGTGGTCGTGGACGGCGCGGGCCGCCGCGCGCAGGGCCTCGGCCGTGCCCCTGGGCGGTTCGACGGTCTCCAGCCGGTCGGTGAAGCGGGCGGCCTCCTCCGCCAGCAGCACCCGCACCCGTTCGCGCAGGTCCTCGCGGGCCCGCGTGGTCAGCGAGCGCACGGCCTGGTCGCCGAAGACGGCCTCCAGCAGCTTCTGCGACAACACGCTCGTGCCGCCCGCGATGCCGACCTCGATCCCGGTGAGCCCGCCGGTCGAGGCGAACACGGCCAGCATGAGCAGCAGCCCCGCCCCGTTGACCCCGAACGAGGCCAGCCGGGCGGTGGTGCGTTTCTCCGCCCCCTCCTCGCGTACGAGGTCGAGGACGAACTCCTGCCAGCCGCGCACCGCCGCCTCGGCCCGTCCGGCGAGGTCGGGAGAGGCCCGGCCGAGCCGCGCGGCCTCCATCGCGCCGAGCCGGTCGAGCAGCCCGCCACCGCCCGGCGCGGCCGACCACCCTTCGAGCGCGCGTTCGGCGGCGCCGTCGGCCGCGCCCCTGATCAGTGACTCGACGCCGCTCTCCAGGGCGTCCTTGAGCTCGACGGCGGGGGCGCGGCCGGTGAAGAAGCCGACGATCCGGTCGCGCAGCCATCCCACCCGGCTCTCCAGGGAACGCATGAGGTCGCCGGTGCCGATGAAGTCCTGCCAGCGGGCGAGCACCTCGCCACGCAGCAGGGACCCGTCGCGCATGCCCTCGTCGAAGTCGGCCATGCCGCCCGCGTACGCGCCGGTCACGATCGTGCGCAGCCCGTCGAAGGCGGCCTGCTGGCGTTCGACGGCCGTGGCCAGCGCGGGGACGCGGGTGTCCAGGCTGTCCAGGGCCCCCGACAACGTCTGGCGGACGACACGGGACCGCTCGGCGGCGTCGGCGGCCAGCCCCGTGAGCCAGGAGACGATGGGCCGCACCGACTCCTCCGGCAGCCGCGCCTTCTCGTCGGGCAGCGCGGCCTCGGGCACGGTGAACAGCCGGGTGCCCGGCAGGCCGTTCTCCACCAGGAGCCGGTCGAGGTCGCGCGAGACGGGCTCGACGGCCTCGGGCGCGATCCGGTCGAGGACGACGGCCAGGGCCGTGCTGCGTTCGCGGGCCGAGCGCAGGAAGCTCCAGGGCACCTCGTCGGCGTACCGGGCGGCGGTGGTGACGAACAGCCACAGGTCGGCGGCGGCGAGGAGCTGCGCGGCCAGCTCCCGGTTGGAGGTGACCACGGAGTCGATGTCGGGGGCGTCGAGCAGCGCCAGCCCGGCGCCCAGCGCGTCGGAGGCGACCACGCGCAGCGCGCCCGCGCCGCCGCCGGAGTCGCCGGTGGCGCGGGACAGGCCGGGCAGCACGTTCTGGCCGGTGAACCAGTCGTGGTCGGCCGGGTTGACGACGAGCGTGGGCACCAGCGTGGTGGGCCGCAGCACGCCTGGCTCGGCCACGTCGGCTCCCACCAGCGAGTTGACCAGCGTGGACTTGCCCGCCCCGGTGGACCCGCCGACGACGGCCAGCAGCGGCGCGTCGATCGCCCGCAGCCGCGGCAGCAGGTAGTCGTCGAGCTGCCCGGCCCGCTCGCGCAGGGCACGCCGGTCCGCCGCGGCCTCGCCGATCGCCAGCGGGAACAGCTCGCGATCGAGCGGGCGGCGCAACGACTCCAACGCCCCCAGCAGATCCATAGGTGCCAACCCCGCTTCCCGCGGTACGCCGCTCGACACCTCGCGCCCGCAGGTCCACGCTACGGTGAGCGCCCGGGGCGGTCCACCGGCCGGGGCCGCGCGGCGGGGATCAACCGGCGGGCGGCGGCTCCCTGAGCACGTACCCGACGCTGCGCAGCGTGTGGATCAGGCGGGGCTCGACGTCGTCCACCTTGCGCCGCAGGTAGGAGACGTACGACTCGACGACGCCGGCGTCGCCGCCGAAGTCGTAGTTCCACACGTGGTCGAGGATCTGCGCCTTCGACAACACGCGGCCGGCGTTGACCATGAAGTAGTGCAGCAGCTTGAACTCGGTCGGGGACAGCCGTACCTGGCGGCCGGCCCGCCAGACCTCGCGGGCGTCCTCGTCCAGCTCCAGATCGGCCACCTTCAGCCGGCTGACCGGAGCCCCCTCCGTCCTGGTACGGCGCAGCACCGCCCGGATCCTGGCCTGCACCTCCTCCAGGCTGAACGGCTTGGTGACGTAGTCGTCGCCCACCCGGAGGCCGGCGATCTTGTCCTCGGTGGCGTCCCGGGCGGTGAGGAACAACACGGGCGCGTCGATGCGCCTGGCCACCTCGAACCCGTCCAGGTCGGGCAGCATGACGTCGAGCACCACCAGGTCGGGCGCGGCGCGTTCGGCGACCTCGACGGCCTCCTGCCCGTCGGCGGCGGTCAGCACCTCGAATCCGGAGAAGCGCAGGCTGGCGGAGAGCAGGTCCCTGATGCTGGGCTCGTCGTCCACCACCATGATCAACGCCTCGCGGACCTCGCGGAGCTCGGGTTTCGTCACGATTCCAGGGTGACCCAGGCAGCTGAGGGTTAGCTGAAGGCTCACTCCAAGGCGAGTGGGAGTTCGACCCGGAAGGTGGAGCCCTCCTCGGGCGAGCTGGTCAGCGTCACGGTCCCGCCGTGGGCCTGCACGAGCGCCTGCACGATGGCCAGGCCGAGCCCGCTGCCGCGGTCCTCGGAGGAGCGGCGGCGGCTGCGCGCGGAGTCGGCGCGGTAGAACCGTTCGAAGACCCGCTCGACCTGCTCGGGCGGCAGGCCGGGGCCGCTGTCGACGACCTCGGTGAAGACCGTGTCGTCGGTCGCCCCGGCCCGGACGACGATGGGGGTGCCGGGCTCGGTGTGCACGATGGCGTTGGTCATGAGGTTGCTGATGACCTGCCGCAGGCGCACCTCGTCGCCGGAGACGATGAGCGCCGCGCCGCCGACCACGTCCAGCTTCACCGTACGGTCGGGGGCGAGGATCCTGGCCTCGTGCACGGCGTCGGCGACCAGGGCCAGCATGTCCACCGGGCGCATCTGGAGCGGGCGCTGCTGGTCCACCCTGGCCAGCAGCAGCAGGTCGTCCACCAGCAGGCTCATGCGCCCGGCGGCCTTCTCCACGCGCTGCATCAGCTCGGCGGGGTCGGCGCCGGGGTTCTGGCGGGCGTACTCGGCGAAGCCGCGGATGGAGGTGAGCGGGGTGCGCAGCTCGTGGGAGGCGTCGCCGACGAACTGGCGCATGCGGTCCTCGGAGCGGCGGGCCGCCGCCTCCGACGCCGAGCGCGCGGCGAAGGCGGTCTCGATCTGCGCGAGCATGCCGTTGAGCGACCTGGCCAGGCGGCCCACCTCGGTGCGGGGGTCGGCGTCCGGCACCCGGCGGCCGAGCTCGCCGCCCGCGATGGCCTCGGCCGTGCGCTCGATCTGGCCGAGCGGACGCATGCTGCGGCGCACGATCGTGACGCCCGCGACCGCCAGGATGAGCAGGATGCCGCCGCCGCCGAGCAGCTCGATCAGCACGAGCCGCCGGGTGATGGCGTCCACCTCCTCCAGGTCCACCGCGACGACAAGCGTGCGCCGCTGGATCTCGCTCTGCAGCACCCGCCACTCGCCGTCGCCGCCGGCGGCGGGCGCGGTGTAGGCGTCCTCGCCGGGCGACTCGCGCAGCACGGGCTTGGGCTTGGCGTCCACGTCGCGGTCGCGCAACATCGGGACGAACGCCTCACCCGGCTCCTTGACCAGCGCGATCGCGTCGGACTCGATGAGGATCGGGCGGTCGGGGGTCTCCCTGTCCCGCCGCCAGTCGCTGACGACCTTCTTGTGCATGCGCACGCTGAGCAGGTTGAGCTGGCTGTCCACCCGGTCCATGAGGTAACCGTGCAGGACCGAGACGCTGACCAGGCCGACGAAGGTCATGCCGCAGCCCAGCAGGGCCAGCATCGCCGCGATCAGCTTGACCCTCAGCGGCAGGGCTCTCATCAGGGGCTCGGCGGCAGGCGCAGCACGTATCCGACGCCCCGCAGGGTGTGGATGAGCCGGGGGCTACGGTTGTCGATCTTCCGGCGCAGGACGGACACGTACGACTCCACGATGCCCACCTCGCCCCTGAAGTCGTAGTCCCAGACGTGGTCGAGGATCTGCGGCTTGGACAACACACGGCCGGCGTTGGTCATGAAGTAGCGCAGCAGCTTGAACTCGGTCGGCGAGAGCGAGACGGCGTTGCCGCCGCGCCAGACCTCGTGGCTCTCCTCGTCCAGCTCGATGTCGGCGAAGGTCAGCCTGGGCGGCGCGGCCTGCGCGTCCCCGCTCGTGCGCCGGAGCACCGCGTGGATCCTGGCCACGACCTCCTCCAGGCTGAACGGCTTGGTGACGTAGTCGTCGCCGCCGATCGTGAGCCCGCGGATCTTGTCCTCGGTCTCGTCGCGGGCGGTCAGGAACACGACGGGCGTGTGCAGGCCGCCGCTCCGCATCCGGCGGACGATCTCGAACCCGTCCAGGTCGGGCAGCATGACGTCGAGCACGACGAGGTCGGGCCGGTGCCGTTGCACGGCGTTGACGGCGTCGAGGCCGCTCTTGGCCGTGGTCACGTCGAAGCCGGCGAACCTCAGGCTCGCGGCGAGGAGTTCGAGGATGTTGGGGTCGTCCTCGACTATCAGCAGGCGTGATTCCATCACCTCCAAGGATGCCCTCATCGGGAGAGTGCTGGAACAATTCCGGCAATATGCCGGGCAATTGCCAGGCTTGACGTCGCCGCGGGCGAGGGCGCGTTGCGCACCAGGACCACGCTCCCGTGGACGTCCACCACGAAGTCGTCCACCAGCCGGCCGTCCCTGGCGACGGCCTGGGCGCGCACGCCGCCGCCGGTCCTGACGAGGTCGGCGGCGGTGAGCTCGGGCACGTACCGCCGGGCGGCCCGGACGAACGCGCTCTTGACGAGCGAGCCGTAGACCTCCCTGATCCCGGTACGCCAGTGGGTGCGAGCCATGCGAAGTGTCCCCGGCCAGCGCACAATTTGACCGAAATTTCGTACATCTCGCCATCTGTAGCCTTCGTAGGCCAAGGCCAGCACCGCGTTCGGCCCCACCAGCACCTCGTCGTCGATGTGCCTGGTCAGATGCACGCCCAGGAACGGGTACCGCGGGTCGGGCACCGGGTAGATCAGCCCGCGCACCAGCTCCCTGGCCGTCCCGGCCAGCGCGTAGTACTCGCCCCGGAACGGCACGATCCGCACGTCCCCCGCCGCCCCGGCCATCCTGGCGACCGCGTCCGTGCCGAGGCCGCCGCAGACCACCAGCCGGTCGAAGGTGAACCGCCGCCCCCCGGCCAGCACCTCGACGCCCCTCGACGTCTCGCGGATCGCCCGGACGGCGTGCGACAGGCGGACCGAGCCGCCCGCCCTGGCCACGTCGAGGGCGAGCGCGCGGGCGACGGCGGGGAAGTCGGCGATGGCGGTGTGCGGCGAGTGGATCGCGGCGACGCCGACCGCGTGCGGCTCGATCTCGCGCAGGCCGAGGCCGTCCAGCTCGGCGACGTCCGGCACGCCGTTGGCCCGCGCCCGCTCGGCCAGCGCGCGCAGCGGCGCCCGCTCGGCCCGCGTGCTCGCCACGACCAGCTTGCCGACCTCCCGGTAGGGCAGCTCGTGCTCGGCGCAGTACGCCTTGAGCAGCGCCACGCCCTCCCGGCACAGCCTGGCCTTGAGCGAGCCCGGCGGGTAGTAGATCCCGGCGTGCACGACGCCGCTGTTGTGCCCGGTCTGGTGGGCGCCGACGCGCGGCTCCTTGTCCAGCACGGTCACCTCGGCGCCGCGGGCGGCGGCCAGCTCCCGCGCCACGGCCAGTCCGACGATCCCGGCGCCGACGACACCGATCTTTTCCGTCACACACCTGATTTTCCTGGTAAAGGCCACCCTGCCGCCATACCTGGGCGAATCGAACATGAGTACGATGGCCTTCATGTACGTCCCGCCAGAGTGGCCCGCCGAGGTCCGCCCGCCCAGCGTCCCCGACTGGGAGACCTCGGCGGTGGCCTGGCTGCTCGACGCGGTGCCGCCCGACTACCGGGCCTACGAAGTGCTGCGGCGGCACCCGGTCGCCCTGGCCAGCATGGCCAGGCATCACGTCCGGTCGGCGGTGGAGGCCGCCCGCGCGGGCTATCGCGGCGCGGCCGTCGATCTCAAGGGCCACCTGCCGCCGCACGCCGTCGAGGCCGTGCTCGACGCCTACCGCGAGGAGGGGCCGCGGCTGGTGCGCCTGTCGCGCTCGATCGAGGTGGTCGAGCGCGCGCTGCGCGGCGACATGTTCACCGCGACCATGCGCCACCCCTGACGGCTCACCGGGTGCGGCGCGCGATGAAGGTGATCACCCCGGTCGCGCCCGCGGCCGCGGCCAGCCAGATCAGCACGTCTTTGGCGGTCAGGCCGCTCGGCTCGCCGGTGTCGGACGGCCGCGCGCTCTCCTGGGCCGCGACGGGCTTCGGCGTGGGGGTGCGCGTGGCCTGGGCGCGCTCGGGCAGCGGCACCCGGTAGACCGGGCTGTTCGGGCCCTCCGAGCCGACCAGCAGGGCCTTGCCGTCGGCGGTGTAGGCGATCGACTCGGCCTGCCGCAGCTCCGGCATCGGAACCCTGGCCAGCGTCTCCCCCGACGGGCGGTAGAGGGTGGCCGAGAAGTACGTGCGGATGACGTAGGAGGAGCCGTCGGGGGCGTAGGCGGCGTCCGTGGCCATGATCGGGGCCGCGGCGACCCGGCGCAGGATGTTGACCTTGTCGGTGCGGAGCTTCTTCGGCGCGGCGTAGACGGACCCGGAGAACTCCTTGGACACGACGTAGAGGCGGCCGGTGCGCGGGTTGATCATGATGCCCTCGGCGTTGCGGCCGCCGCCGGCGTAGCGGAAGCGGTAGCGGGTGGCCGGCAGCGTGGCGTCCCGGAGCGTGCGCGGCTCGGCGACCTTGTAGATCGACACGTCGGGCCAGGCGCCGTCGAGGTTGTCGCCGATGTCGGCGAACCAGAGCGTGCCCTGCCCGGTGTCCGGGTCCCTGGTCGCGGCCATGGCCTCCCAGTCCCTGGCCTGCGCGCCGCGCAGGTTGAAGGTGGCCTTCGTCCGCCCGTCGGCGCCGACCGCGTAGAAGACGGGGGCGGCGGAGCTGTCGTTGTGGGTGTAGAAGACGTCGTCGTGCGTGGGCGACTCGGCCAGGCCGCTCGACTCGGTGATGGCGCGGTCCTTGAACGTGAACAGCTTCTCCGGCCCGTCGTCGTCGGCCCACGCCGGAGCCGCCGACAGCGCGAACGTCGCCGCCACGGCGGCCAGGACCCGGAACACGACATCCCCCACCTCGCCATCATGCCCCACGGCCGCGCCCGGGAGGCTCAGGCCACCGCCTCGGCCGTGCCCACGCGGGCGCTGTGACGGCGGAACCCGGCCCCCTGGAGCACCACGAGCAGGCCGTTGGCCGCCGCCATGGCCGCCCAGAGCCCGGTGATGCCCCACGTCCGCGCCACCGGCACGGCCGCCGCCAGGAGCACGCCGTAGCCGAGGACGAAGTAGGCCAGGCTCGCGCCGGACCTCTTGAGCGCGGTCAGCCCCATGCCCTGCACCGCCTGCGCAGCGTCGGCCAGCGACGACACCAGCATCAGCGGCAGCAGCGCGAGGGCCCGCTCGCGTACGGCGGCGTCGCCGGTGAACAGCCCGAGCACGCGCTCGCCGAGCAGCAGCAGCACCAGGGCCGCGGCCAGCGTGCCGACGACGGCGAGCAGCGCGGCGGCGCGGTTGGCCCGCCGCGCCCCGGCCGGGTCGCCGGCGCGGGCCACCTCGGGCACCGACGCCTGCGCGACGGAGAGCGAGACCAGCATGATGAGGCCGGTGAGCGTGGTCAGCACCGCGTGCGCCGCGGTGTCGCGGGCGCCGGTCGCGCCCGCGGCGAACGTGACCACGCCGAGCACCCCGAACATGATCAGCACGGTCGCCGCCAGCGGCACGCTGACCCTGGCCAGCCGGACGATCTCGGCCACCCTGGGCCGCCCCTGGCCGATCGGCCGCCCGAGCGCCCGGCGCAGCAGAAAGCTCGCCACGACCGCGGCCACCATCCCGGCGGCCACCCAGGCCACGCCCACGCCGTCGAGGCCGTGCCGCGGCGCCAGCACCGCGGTCAGCGCGCTCAGCAGCACGCCGAAGGTCAGGCTGGGCCACAACACGTCGCGGCTGCGCCCGAGCGCCACCAGGATCGTGCTCGCGCCGCCGGTCGTGGCGAAGACCAGCAGGTAGGCGGCCAGGAACCAGGGCAGCAGGCCCAGCTCGCCGACCACCTCGCCGGGCACCCCGCTCACCCGCGCGAGCGCGGGCACGCAGAGCACCGCGAGCGCCCCCAGCGTGCCCGTGACCAGGCTGAGCCAGCGCGCGTCCCGTACGACGGGCACCGCCGCGCCCGGATCGTCCCGGTACGGCGCCACAAACGGCCCGAGCCCCCGCAGCGCGCCCTGCACGGCGGCGGTGGCAGGGGTGAGCACCGCGCTCATCACCGCGAAGGCGGCCAGCGCGACCGTCTCATGGTTGCCGAGCACGGACGTGACCACCAGCGTGCCCATCAGGCCGGTGACCATCGCCAGGAAGACCGGCAGCGCGGCGCGGAGCAGGGCGATCACGAGGACCCCGCGCAGATCATGAACTCACCCTATGGCCTGGAGCGCGCTCCAGGTATTTAGTGTGGACCCCATGGACTATGTCAACCTCGGACGCAGCGGCCTCCAGGTGAGCCCGCTCTGCCTCGGCACGATGAACTTCGGCCCGCTGACCTCGGAGGAAGACTCCTTCGCGATCATGGACAAGGCCCACGAGCTGGGCATCAACTTCTTCGACACCGCGAACGTCTACGGCTGGAAGAGGGGCGAGGGCATCACGGAGAACATCCTGGGCCGCTGGTTCGCCCAGGGCGGCGGCCGGCGCGAGCGCACGGTCATCGCGACCAAGCTCTACGGCGACATGGGCGACTGGCCCAACGAGCGCCGCCTGTCGGCGCTGAACATCCGCCGGGCCTGCGACGCCTCGCTGAAGCGCATGCAGACCGACTACATCGACATCTACCAGGCCCACCACGTCGACCGGAACACACCTTTCGAGGAGTTCTGGGAGGCCATGGAGGTCCTGCGGCAGCAGGGCAAGGTCATCTACGTCGGCTCGTCCAACTTCGCGGGCTGGCACATCGCCAAGGCCCAGGAGGCGGCGGCGCGGCGCGGCACGTTCGGGCTGACCAGCGAGCAGAGCCACTACAACCTGCTCACCCGGGCGGTGGAGCTGGAGGTGCTGCCCGCCTGCGAGGACTACGGCATCGGCGTGATCCCGTGGAGCCCGCTGGCCGGCGGCCTGCTCGGCGGCGTGCTGCGCAAGATCGACAAGGGGCGGTCCGCCTCCGACACCATGGTTCGGGAGCTGGACAAGCACCGGGACAAGATCGAGGCGTACGAGAAGCTCTGCGACGAGCTGGGCGAGGACCCGGCGTACGTGGCGCTGGCCTGGCTGCTGCGGCAGCGCGCGGTGACCGCCCCGATCATCGGCCCGCGCACGCTGGAGCAGCTCGAAGGCAGCATGCGCACGCTGGAGATCGAGCTGGACGAGGCCACCCTGGCCCGCCTCGACGAGATCTTCCCCGGCCACCGCACCGCCCCGGAGGACTACGCCTGGTGACGCCGTGACCGGCCGGGCCCGGCACGACCACGGGCCCGGCCGCTCGGGGCGGCTCAGGTCAGCAGGCGGCTCAGGTCAGCAGGGCGCCGAGAAGGACGATCAGGAACAGCAGGCCGAGCACGAGGGGCAGCAGCCAGGGGCGAGGACGGTCCACGCCCTGGAGCCTAGCCCCGCTTCACCGGTGCGAGCGCCCAATCGCCGAGTGACTCGTACCTCACCTGGGGCCCGGTGTGGCTGCGGAACAGGTGCAGCCGCTCGGCCCGCCACGGCGACCCGGCGAACCCGGCCAGCGACTCCACCAGCTCTCGCAGGTCGGTGTCGGTCCGGGCCCTGGCCAGGGTGAGGTGGGCGTGGAACCGTTTCTCGTCGGTCTGCACGGCCCCCGCGCGGCGGCCGGCCGCGCGGGCCGAGTCGGCCAGCCGGGTCATGGGGTCGCCCGCGACCCCGGCCCAGAGCACCCTGGCCCGCCGCGCCGAGGAGAACGCCCCGGCCCCGGCGAGGGCCACGTCGAGCACCGTGTGCCGGTGGGCGGCCCGCTCCAGGCGCACCTGGAGGTCGGGCAGCGCCCGTTCGGGCACCTCGCCGTAGAAGGCCAGCGTGACGTGCCAGGTCGGGCGGCCGGCCCAGCGCAGCCCCGGCACCTGCCCGACGTACGGCGCCACGGCCCGCTCGACCTCGTCGAGCGCCTCCTCAGGCGGGACCACGGCCGCGAAGAGCCTCATGTCATGCGATTGTCCCCGGACGGGGACGGATCACGCCATCGTCATGCCCCCGGGGTCATGCCATCGCGAGCGCCGGCCTGGCCATCCGGTTGCCGATCAGCTTGGTCACCAGCACCGCGAGCCCGGTGCCCACCAGGACGAGCACGCCCGACAGCAGCACGCCGGTACGCGGCCCGCCCAGCTCCGACAGCCACCCGATCAGCGGCGCCCCGATGGGCGCGCCCCCGGTGAAGACCAGCATGTAGATGCCCATGACCCGGCCCCGCATCTCGGGGGACGTGGCGATCTGCACACTGGCGTTCGCGGCCGTGTTGATGGTGATCAACGCGATGCCGGTCGGGACGAGTAGCAGCAGATAGACCGGGTAGAAGGGGGCCAGCCCGGTCAGCACCTGGAACAGCCCGAACCCGATCGCCCCGGAGAAGAGCACCTTGCGCGAGAGTCTGGCCCGCCGCGCCGCCAGCAGCGCGCCGCCCAGCGCGCCCACCGCGAACATGCTGGAGGCCAGCCCGAACGACGACGCCCCCGCGCCGAACACCTCGCGGGCCATCAGCGCGATCGACATCGAGAACGACTGCGAGAACATCGACACGAAGGCGATCAGCAGTATCGGCATGAGGAGCTCCTCGCGCCGCAGCACGTACCGCAGGCCCTCCCTGAGCTGGCCCTTGGCCCTGGGCACCGGCTCGGACAGGTTGAGCTCGGACTTCCGCATGAAGACCAGGCTGGAGATCACCGCGCCGAAGGTGAGCGCGTTGATCAGGAAGATCGGTCCGGTGCCGCCCAGCACCGAGATCAGGATGCCGGCCAGCGCGGGGCCCACCACGCGGGCGAGGTTGAAGATGGAGCTGTTCAGGGCGATGGCGTTGGGCAGGTCCTGCCGTCCGACCATCTCGACCACGAACGCCTGCCTGGTCGGCACCTCGACGCAGGAGATCAGGCCGAGCAGGAACGCCATCACGAACACGTGCCAGACCTGCGCGGCGCCGGTCATGGTCAGCACGCCGATGGTGAGCGCGAGCACCGCCATCATCGACTGGGCGGCGATGAGGATGGGCCGCTTGGGGTACCGGTCGGCGAGCACGCCGCCGAAGAGCCCGAACAACAACATCGGCAGGAACTGCAGGGCGGTCGCCAGGCCGAGGGCCGCCGCGCTGCCCCCCACGCCGTGCGGGCCCTTGGTCAGGTCGAGCACCAGCCAGTCCTGGGCGGTGCGCTGCAGCCAGGTGCCGACGTTGGAGACGGCGCCACCTGCCGCGAACATGCGATAGTTGCGAACCTTGAGCGACCGGAACATCCCGGTCTTGGGTTGCTCAGGCTCTATATCTTGCTGAGCTTCTCCAGGATCGGCGCCGCCTGCCGCAGGATCGACCGCTCCTCCGGCGAGAGCTCCTTCAGCCGCTGTGTCAGCCACGCCTCCTTGCGGCGGCGTTCCTCCTTCAGCAACGTCTGGGCGGCCTCGGTCACGGTCACGGTCACCTGACGCCGGTCGGTCGGGTGCGGGGTGCGTGCGACCAGGCCGCGTTCCTCTAGCGCGGCGATCACGCGCGTCATCGAGGGCGGTTGCACCTTCTCTAGCTCGGCCAATTCGCCGGGGGTTATCCCGGAATGCCGTTCCACGGCGGCGAGCGTCGCGAACTGGGTGGGCGTCAGCGAGTGCGCCGCCGCCTGACGCCGGAGTCGCCTGGTCAGCCTTGCCATCGACACGCGCAGGGCTGAGGCCAGGCCCGCGTCGCTGCGCAGGTCCATCTTGGGCTGGGTGTTCATTAGCACGTCTCATTACCTTTGCTAACTATATGCGAAGGCAAGATATTTCCCTAGGTCAGGTTCGTCTCACTCCTTGATACCCCGAAGCCGCCCCACATGCGCGGAGCGGCTCCTGGTGTCGAGGTCAGAGACCGATCGCGGCCCGGATCGGGCCGATCGCGAAGTACAGGACGAACAGCGCGGTGACGCCCCACATGAGCGGGTGGACCTCGCGCGCCTTGCCCCGCACGACCTTGACCAGCACGTAGCTGATGAAGCCGGCGCCGATGCCGTTCGAGATGGAGTAGGTGAACGGCATGACGACGATGGTGAGGAAGGCCGGGATGGCGATCTCGTAGTCGTCCCAGTCGACGTCACGGATGGCGGTCATCATGAGGAAGCCGACGACGACCAGCGCGGGCGTGGCGGCCTCGTAGGGCACGACGGCGACCAGCGGCGCGAAGAAGATGGCGACCAGGAACAGCGCACCGGTGACCACGCTGGCCAGACCGGTCCGCGCGCCCTCCCCGACGCCGGCGGCCGACTCGATGTACGTGGTGTTCGAGGAGACCGAGCCTGCGCCGCCCGCCGCCGCGGCGATCGAGTCGACGAGCAGGATCTCCCTGGTCCGCGGCAGCGTGCCGTCGGCCTGGACCAGGCCCGCCTGACGGCCGACGCCGACGATCGTGCCCATCGTGTCGAAGAAGTCGGTGATCAGCAGGGTGAACACGAACAGCACGGCCAGCAGCACGGAGATCCGGCTGAAGGCGCCGATCGGGTCGAACTCCGTGAACAGCGTCAGCGGGTTGTGGAAACCGAAGATCTTGTCGGCCGAGGGCAGGGCGGGGACGTTGAGCTGCCAGCCGCCGGCGTTCTTGGGCGAGGCCGCCCCCACCTTGGTCAGCGCCTGGACGACGATCGCCAGCACGGTCGAGCCGACGATGCCGATCAGGATCGCGCCCTTGACCTTCCGCGCCACCATGGCGGCCGTGGCCAGCAGGCCCACGATGAACACGAACACCGGCCAGGAGGTGAGCTGGCCGCCGATGCCCAGCTCCAGCGGCG
Organism: Nonomuraea sp. NPDC049637; assembly: GCF_040675235.1. Lineage (NCBI taxonomy): Bacteria > Bacillati > Actinomycetota > Actinomycetes > Streptosporangiales > Streptosporangiaceae > Nonomuraea > Nonomuraea sp. NPDC049637. The sequence goes on along the minus strand of NZ_JBFAOM010000021.1, from coordinate 58,550 downwards.
TGCCCGCGGCCTTGCGCACGAAACCGGCGTCCACGAAGCCGATCAGCGCGATGAACAGGCCGATGCCGACGCTGATGGCGGTCTTGAGCTGGGCCGGGATGGCGCGGAACACCGCCGTCCGCAGGCCGGTCAGCACCAGGATCGCGATGATGACGCCTTCGAGGAAGACCAGGCCCATGGCCTCCTCCCAGGTCATCATCGTGGCGATGTTGAAGGTCACGAAGGCGTTCAGCCCGAGCCCGGCGGCCATCGCGAACGGCACCCGGCCGACCAGGCCCATGATGATCGTCAGGACGCCGGCCACGAACGCCGTGCCCGCGGCGACCAGCGGCACCTGCGGGGTCGTGCCGTCACCGATGACCTGGCCCTCGATGTCCTTGCCGTAGGCGAGGATGATCGGGTTCAGCACCACGATGTAGGCCATCGTGAAGAACGTGGCCAGGCCGCCGCGCACCTCACGGGAGATCGTCGAGCCTCGTTCAGAGATTGCGAAGAAACGGTCTATTGCATTACGCATGTCACTCACGCGCCGAAGAGTGACAGTAGTGGTGAGCTGGGAAAAGTGTCCGCAATCGGATCGAGACCCGATTGGAAGCTAGGCTGGACACGTGAAGCAGCAGTGGCGCCCCGATCCCGAGCCGATCAAGACCAACGACACGGCCGCCGTCGGGGCCGGCACCGCCCTGTGGGCCGTCGCCCTGATCGTCCTGCTGATCTTCCGCCCGGCCCCCGAGAACACGTGGTGGATCTGGACCTGCGTCACCGGGGTCGGCTTCGGCCTCTTCGGCATGTGGTTCGTCAGCCGCCCGCGCCGGGGTTGACATTCATCATCTTCCGGACATCTCCGAAGTCATCAGGAACCCATGTCTCCCTCCACTACCTGGGCGGACACCGTCCCGGCAGGCTGGTCAGCATGAAGAAGGCGATGTTGACGATCCTGCTGGGCGCCGCCGTCCTCGCCGGCTGCGGCACCACAGGTGAGCCCGCGAAGCAGACCGGGCCCGGCAAGGGCGCCGTCGCCTGGAGCCCGTGCACCGGGCTCACCGGGCCCGACAGCAAGCCGCTGCCCGAGGACGAGGCCGTCCAGTGCGGGGCCGTACAGGTGCCCCTGGACTACGGCGATCCCGGCGGCCGGAAGATCGATCTGGCGCTGATCCGCGTCAAGGCCACCGGCGACCCGCTCGGCTCGCTGGTCTTCAACTTCGGCGGGCCCGGGGCGTCCGGCGTGGACACGCTGGCCCAGGCCGCGAAGGCGTTCGGCAGCCTGGGCACCCGCTACGACCTGGTCAGCTTCGACCCCCGCGGCGTCGAGCGCAGCGCGGGCGTCAGGTGCGGCGGCCGGCTCGACGCCCTCCTCGCCGGGCCCACGGGGGCCGCCGGCGAGGCGATGTCGCAGCAGTTCGCCGCGGCCTGCGAGAAGGACTCGGGCGCGATCCTGCCCCACGTGGGCACCGTGAACGCCGCCCAGGACCTCGACCGCATCAGGACGGCCCTCGGCGAGCGGCGGCTCAACTACTTCGGCTTCTCCTACGGCACCCACCTCGGCGCCGTCTACGCCACCCGCTTCCCCGCGAACGTCGGCCGCTTCGTCCTCGACGGCGCCTTCGACCCCACGGTCAGCTTCGAGCAGCGCGCCGTCACCCAGGCCACCGGCTTCGCCCACGCCTTCGAGGCGTTCGCCGAGGACTGCGTGGCGCAGACCTGCGACCTCGGCAAGGACCCGGCCGCCGTGCGGAGCGCCGTCGAGAAGCTGCTCGTCGGGCTCAGGAGCAAGCCGCTCAAGGTCGGCGACCGGCAGCTCACCTACGGCCTGGCCCAGCTCGCCGTCATCACCCCGCTGTACGCCAAGTCGGCCTGGCCGGTGCTGGAGCAGGCCGCCGCGGCCGGCATCAAGGGCGACGGCGCCACCCTGCTCGCCCTGGCCGACGCCTACACCGGGCGGCGGCCCGACGGCACCTACTCCACCATGATGACCAGCCTCCAGGCCATCACCTGCGCCGACACCACCGAGCGCCCGACCGCCGCCGACATGGCCCGGGTCGACGCCAGGATCAAGAAGATCTTCCCCATCCTGTCGGCGGAGGGCACCGCCACCGTCTGCGGCCACTGGCCCACGCCCGGCGACGACGCGGCCAAACGCATCGACGCCACCGGCTCGGCGCCCATCGTGGTCATCGGCGGCAAGGGCGACCCGGCCACGCCGTACGAGTGGGCCACCGCGCTCAACGCCAAGCTGAAGACCGGCGTGCTCATGACGTACGAGGGCGAGGGGCACGGCGCCTACCTGAGCGGCGACAGGTGCGTGACGCGCACGGTGGACGCGTACCTGCTGAACGGAAAGGTGCCGGCGGCCGGCACCACCTGCGCGGCCTGACCGCGGCGGGCCGCCCCCGCGACCGGGGAGGCGGCCCGCCGGTCTCAGGTCAGGACAGGTCGGCCTCGGCCAGCAGCAGGGGCACCGCCTCCGGGTCGCGCAGCAGCGCGGCCACGGCCAGCCGGTCGTTCCACTGGCCCGTGGCCCAGGCCAGGCCGCGGGCCAGCCCGTCGACGCCGGTGCAGTGGACCGCGCCCTCGAAGAACCGCCACGTGCAGGCGACGCCGTCGACCAGCAGCTTCTCGTGCTCGACGTACGTCTCGGGCGCGGTCGGGAGCAGCGAGCGCACCTGCGGCGGCACCGCGCGCACCTCGCCCTGCGAGGTCACCTCGCCGGTGGCCAGCTCACCGGCCAGCGGCAGGTCGAGCAGCTCCGACAGCGCCTCGGCCAGGTCGTAGGAGGCCAGCACCAGCGGCCGGTCGGTGACGAGCTGCAGCAGGTCGGGGGCCTCGACCACCACGGCGTCCTCGGCGGCGGCCACCACGATGTCGCCGCCGAGCACCGCGCGCACCCGCGAGGGCGGCTCGACCCGGGCCGGGTCGACGGCGGCCAGCGCGATCCACAACGCCCGCAGCTGCGCCCGGTCGACCTCGATCGCCGGGTCGGCCATCAGCTCCAGCAGTTCCTCGGGGCCGCCGTGGGCGGCCAGCAGCTCGGCGAGCGTGGTGCGCACGCCGAGCATCGACAGCGCCGCCTCGTCGAGCCCGGCCGGCGCGTCGGCGTAGAGGCCCTGCAGGAGCGGGTCGGCGCCGGGCAGCCGCAGCTCAAGCGGCTTGCGGCCGCCGAGCACCGGATGGTTGGCCAGCCACCACGCGGTGTAGGACGGCACCTCCACGCCCTCGACGCGCAGCGGGTGCAGCGCGGCCCGCAGCGGCGGCCGGGTCAGCAGCGGCAGCGCGGCCGCCCAGTCGGCCACCAGCTCAAGGTCGCGCACCGCCGCGAAGTCGGCCACCACCGGCGGCACCGCGAGGTCGGGCAGCAGGTCGAGCACGTGGTCGAGCCAGTCGGCCTCGCCGTCGAGGTCGTGGTCGCAGTCGTCGTGGTCGAGCAGCACGTCGGAGTCGTGGGCGACGGCGAACCCGTCGAGCACGCCCGCCGCCGCCAGCACCCGCGCCCCGTAGGTCTCCTCCAGCTCGGGCGCGGCCACGCCGAGGTGGGTGTCGGGGGCCAGCAGCCCGGCCAGGGCCCCGTCGGCGAGCATCAGCTCACCGGCCGCGTAGAGCTCGCCGTCGGCGCCGCGCAGCGCCAGCTCGGCCAGCCACGGCGCCTCGCCGGGAACCAGCCCGGACGCCGCCACCAGCGACAACACGGCCCGCGCGACCGGCTCGGGGTCGGCGCTGTCGAGCGACTGCGCGACGGCGGCCTTGGTCAGCGGGTCTTCGAGCACCGTGCGCGGGGTGGCCTCGGCGGCCCCCAGCCGCAGCAGCGCCGGATGGGCCGCCTCCGGATGCACGATGCGCAGCCCGAGCGGGGTGAGGTCGAGGTCGGCGCCGCCGTCGGTGAGGATCAGCGTGCCGCGCGGGCCGCGCACCACGCGGCCGTCGGTCAGCGGCACCGGCAGCGCGCCCAGCGACTCGGGGTCGTCGGCGGGCAGCACCGCGTACAGGGAGCGCCACCAGGACGGCTCACGCGCCTCCACGGCCTCCCCGGACAGCAGGTCGACCACGTCGGCCAGCTCCACCCGGCGCACGCCCAGGGCGACCATGGCCGGATGCCTGGCCGGCCACCCGGCGGGCAGCAGCCCCGGCACGAAGTCGGCCACGGTGTCGAGCAGCTCGGCGGTGGCCCCGGCCACGACGGCCGCCTCCCGGCCCGCGACCACCCAGCCGTCGCCCTCGGGCTCGCGCGCCGGATGCTCGACCCGCCACTCGGCGTCGGGCTCGTAGACCTCGGCCTCGGCGAAGGACGGGGTCTGGACCGCGGGCGCGGGCGCCGACAACGCGGGCAGCAGCGGCGCGGACGGCAGGCGCTGGAGCACGGCCCGCCGGACACGCGCGTCGAGCTCGCCCTTGCCCATGAGGGACGGCACCAGGTCGAGCAGCCTGGACGTGCGAGGCAGCTCGCCCAGCAGCCGGACGTAGGCGTCGGCCACCCGCTCGACCAGGAAGTCGGTGAGCGGCCCCTTGGCGACGTGCCGCCGGTCGGTGGCCATCGGGAAGGAGGCGATCAGCAGCGCGGGCAGGTCGATGGGCTCGTCGCTGGGCGTCGGGGCGTGCACGACGGGCGGCACGGCGGCGGGCAGCGGGCCGGGCTCGCCGGTGCCGGTGACGGGCACCGCCCAGCGCAGCGACCAGAAGGGCCGCGCCCGCTCCTCGGTGGGCCGGTCGGCGAACAGCCTGGCGACCTCGTCGGGGGTGAACTCGCCGGACTCCGACACGACGTGCCAGCCGTCGGCCACGACCGTGCGGGTGGCGCCGTCGAGGTCGATCTCGATGGCCTCCAGCGCGGGCAGGCCGAGCAGCAGCGCCGGGCTGGTCTCGGCCAGCATGCCGCGGACGGCGTCGACCGCGGCGGCGTCGCGCAGCGGCAGCCGGACGATCGTGTCGAACCCGGCGGGCACCTCCAGCGGCGGCGCGTCGAACGGCAGCCTGAGCAGCGGCACGTGGCCGGCCCGGTCGGCCAGCTCGCCCGCCAGCACGGGGATGTCCGCGACCAGCTCGGACGTGCCGGCCCGGGACCAGCGCACCGAGCCGCCGCCGCGCGAGCCGATGGCCGGCTCGTCGCAGACGGAGACGACGGCCGCGAAGCCCACGCCGAACCGCCCGGCCGCGCCGATCTCGTCGCGCTTGCCCGACACGCGCAACGTGGACAGGCCCTCCACGCCGGTCGCGTCGAGCGGGGCGCCGGTGTTGGCGGCCGTCAGCACGTCGCCGCGCAACGTCAGCCGCAACACCCCTGGCACCCCCGCGCGCAGCGCCGCGTCGGCGGCGTTCTGGGCGAGCTCGACGATCAGCCGGTCGCGGTAGCCGCCGAGCGCGAAGTCCTCCTCGGCGTTGGCGTCCTCGCGGAACCGGGCGGGCGAGGCCGTCCAGGCGGAGAGGACGGCGGCTCGCATCCGGTCAGTGCCAAAGGTGTCGGTCATCGATCACGATCCTGGTCGAGTGAAGAGGGGCCAGGGTAGGTTAGCCCCCCTGACCGACGAAACCGCCGTGCTCGCGCTCGTGCTCCGGTCAGGAGTGGCCGAGCTCCTCGGTGGCGGATCCGTCCACCGAGCCCTCTTCCTCCTCGATCAGGTCGTAACCCAGGTCGTCGAGGATGGGGATGGCCTGCTCGACCGGCGGGGGCAGCACGGCCGCCTCCGAGTGGGCGCCGCAGCCGTGGTCGGCGGCGACGACCTTGCCGTCGTCGGGGGCGTACTCGTTGGCGCAGACGCCGAACGACAGCCGCAGCTCACCGGAGAGCAGCCAGTAGAACCCGCAGGTGGAACACTGCGCGGGCGCGGCGTGTGCGATCGGAGTGTGCGGCCCGTGCTCGCCCGCGTGCCAGCGTCTGGCAGCCCGGTCTCTGCCGATGGCCGAGAGCACACGGGCTCGGCCCAGGCCGTACTCGAAAACCATCTGGCGGTCGGCATCTTCGTCGAGCTCGGTGAAACCGGGCGCCAGCCTGTCGTCGTCGTCGGGGGTCGGCAGCAGGTCGCCGACGCCCAGGTCGCCCGGCCGCAGCCGCTCGCTCCACGGCAGCCACTCGGGGGCGAGCAGCGCCCCGGAGCCGGGCAGCAGCACGGCCTCGCTGACCGTGACCTTCTTCGCGCGCGAGGCGCGGGTGACCGTGACGGCCCACCGCCAGCCGCGATAGGCGCGGTCGAGGCAGGCGAAGTAGTGGGTGACGATCCGGTCGCCCTCGCTCTCGAAGCCGAGGTGGTCGCCGGGCTCGCCCGGGTGCGCCAGCTCCTGCGCCGCGGCGCGCGCCAGATCGACTGCGGCGACGCAGGCCTGGTCGGGAGCGGGGACGCGGGCCCGGGTGCGGCTCATCGGGCCGCCTCCGCCTGAAGGTGCTGTTCGCTCACACTTCATTCTCACCCATAGGCGGACCTGGCAGACCCACAACCGCCGATCCGAAGCTGAGAAGAGGGGTGAATCGGGTAAGACTGGTAGGCGTGGGGGGTGGCTGGGAGCAGGCTCAGGGCATCTCGCGGCGGATGGGCCAGGCCATCGGCGGCGCGGGCCGTGCCGCCGTGCGCGCGGGCCGGGGCACCGCGAGCGGCGCCGTCCGGGCCGGCCGCGCCACCGCCAGGGGCGCGCGCAGGGCGGGCAGGGCGACCAGGAAGCTGACGTACGCGGGCGGCGCGGGCCGTACCGGGCTCGGCCGGCTGATCGAGCTGTCGGCCGGCAACAGCGCCGCCGACGCGCTGGTCACGGTGGCCCTGGCCAGCACGGTGTTCTTCGGCGTGCCGGTCGGCGAGGCGCGCGGGTCGGTCGCGCTCTACCTGGTCATCACGATGTTGCCGTTCGGGCTGCTCGCGCCGTTCGTGGGGCCGATCCTCGACCGGTTCAGGTCGGGCCGCCGCTACGTGATGGCCGGCACGCTGTTCGGCCGGGGGCTGCTCTGCTTCGCCATGGCCGCCGCCGTGGGGGCGGGCGACCTGCCGACGCTGTTCATCGGCGCGCTGGGCGTGCTGGTGTTGTCGAAGGCGTACAACGTGTCCAGGGCGGCGATCATGCCGAGCGTGCTGCCCGCCGACATCACGCTGGTCTCGGCCAACGCGCGGGTGGCGCTGTTCACGCTGGTGGCGGCCGGGGTGGCGGTGCCGGTCGGGGCTGGGCTGACCGCGTGGCTGGGCAGCGCCGTGGTGCTGCGCGTGGCCATGCCGGCCTTCCTGCTGCTCGGCGTCGCCGCCGTACGCCTGCCGCGGCACGTCGACTCGCCCGACCAGGAGGAGGAGGGCGTGGCGCCGCGCTGGCGCACCCTGCTCAAGGTGGGCCCGGCCGTGGCCGAGGCGGTCTGGGCGAACGTGGCGCTGCGCGTCTTCTCCGGTTTCCTGGTGTTCTTCCTGCTCTTCCTGGTCCAGGACAAGGCGGTGCCGTGGCTGGCCGCGCCGGCGGCGGCCGCCTCGTTCTTCGACGTGCCCAAGACGATCGCGCTGCTCGCCCTGGCCGCCGGGCTGGGCGGCCTGGCCGGGGCCGCGGTCGCCAACTGGACGCGCAGCCACTCCCCCCAGGTGATCGTGCTGGTCACGCTGGCGGTGACGGCCGCGACCACGATCGCCACGGCCGTCCTGTTCGGCCTGTGGACCGCGCTGGCGGTCTCGCTGGTCACCGCGTTCGCCCAGGAGCTGGGCAAGCTCGCGCTCGACGCGATCGTGCAGCGGGAGATCGGCGAGGAGGTGCGCTCGTCCACGTTCGGGGTGGTGGAGGCGGTGCTGCAGTTCGCCTGGGTGTTCGGCGGCCTGCTCGGGCTGGTGTTGTCGCTGACCCGCAGCTCCCTGGCCGGCTTCGTCGCGCCGGCGGTCGCGCTGACCGGGGCGCTCGGCTGGCTGCTGGTCACCAGGCGGGGGCGGGTGCGGGCGGCCGAGGCCAAGCTGGCCGGGCAGCGGGCCGAGGACCCCGATCAGCAACGGACCGAGACCCTCGACCGCACCAAACCCCTGACGAACCCGGGCGGTTAGGCGTCGAGGTCGTCCGCGACGGCCCTGAGCACCTGGGCGATCTTCTTGGCGTGCGCCGCCTCGGGGTGCTTGCCCCGCTGGTAGGAGGTGGAGACGCCGTCGAGCAGCTTGATCAGGTCTTCGACGATGACGACCATCTCGTCGGGCGTCTTCCGCTTGCCCTTCGGCTTCGTCTTGGCCAGGGTCGGCGGCTGGTCCAGGATCCGGACCGACAGCGCCTGCTGGCCCCGGCGTCCCTCGGCCACGCCGAACTCCACCTTCTGGCCTGGCTTGAGCGGGCCGGCGTTTGTGGGAAGCGCGGAGGAATGCACGAAGACCTCACCGCCGTCGTCACGGGTGAGGAAGCCGAAACCCTTGTCGGCGTCGTACCACTTGACCTTGCCACTCGGCACAGGAGGACCTCGTTCAAACAGTCGAAAAGGATGAATGGATGTAGGTTATGCCCCGAAGAGCGCGGAGGCGACCGGAAAAAAGCCCGGCAATTACCGTAGTTCGTCGCGTGCACGCCATCCGGCGAACCAGTCGGCGAATTCGGTCAGGTCGGCGAGCGCCACATCGGCTCCGTGCTCACGCAGCTCTCCCACCGTGTAAGGGCCCGTCGCGACGGTCACGCTCATGGCGCCGCCCGCGCGTGCCGCCTCGATGTCGGCGACATGGTCACCAACATAAGCCGCCGCGCCGAAGCGCGCGAGTGCCGTTCCCTTGGCGGCTCCGAACACCGATCCGACCACTTCGTCCACGGCCAGCCCGAGCAGTTCGACGGTGCCGGCGGCGTCGCGCGGGTTCTTGCCCGTCACCACGATCACCCGGCCGCCGCGGGCCCGTACGGCGGCGATGGCCTCGTACGCGCCCGCCATCGCGGTGTGCACCGGAACGCCCACCGCGGGATAGATCTCCCGGAACAGCTCGGCGGCCGCCGGAATGGCCTCCGCCGGCATCCAGTTGGCCAGCTCGTACTCCAGCGGCGGCCCCAGCCGGGTGATGATCTCACCGCTGTCGATGTGCACGCCCAAACGGCTTGACAGCTCGTCGTAAACGGCCGCGATGCCTGATCGTGTGTCGGCCAATGTCATGTCCAGGTCGAAACCCACTGAGGTAGTCACCCGTGCAGGATGCCAAACGCCGCATCGACGTCGGTAACGACCCTTGTTGTGGGACTCTGGGAATGGGCAGAAAGGAATTACTTATCGGAGAGGAGTGACCGTGTCAGAGACCCCCCGCACGCCCGGCACGGGAGACCGGCTCGTCGCCGCCGCCGCTCCCCGTCCCCATCGGCCCGCCCGGCCGCGCGGCACGCCGGTGACGGCCTGGCGGCGGGTCGTGTCGTTCGTGGCGTACGCGGTACGGCTCGCGTCCAGGCTGGCGGCGCTCTCCTTGGCGCTCCACGCCGTCTTCACGGTGTTCCGGGCCAACCCGGCCAACGGCTGGTACCAGCTCGTCGAGTCGCTGGCCTCGGGGCTCTCGCTGGGGCTGACCAACCTGTTCCAGCTCGCCGACCCGCGCTGGACCACGCTCGTCAACGACGGGCTGGCCGCGCTGGTGTGGCTGGTGGCCGGTTCGGCGCTGGCGGGCCTGGTCAGGCGCACCGCGCCCTGACGACTACTCTCGTTGCGGAGGTATCTGCACAGACATGACCAGATCGACCCGTGAGCGGATCATCGACGAGGCCCTGCGGCTGTTCGCCGAGCGTGGCTACGCCGCCACCTCCGTGGCCGAGATCGAGGCCGCCTCAGGGCTCTCCCCCGGCGCGGGCGGGCTCTACAGGCACTTCAAGTCCAAGTACGAGGTGCTCGCGGCGGCGATCAACGAGCATGCCGCCCGCACCAGGAGCCAGGTCGCCGAGAGCCTGGCCGAGCTGAGCACCATGGAGGCCGCCGCCGGCCTGGAGGACCGCCTGTCGCTGCTGTGCCGGGCGGGCCTGGCCAAGGTGCGGGAGGAGTCCGAGCTCACCCGGGTGTTCTTCCGGGACCTGAGCCAGTTCCCCGAACTGGTCGCGGTGGTCCGCGAAGGGCTGCTGCAGCCCATGTTCGACGCGATCACCACCTGGTTCCGCGCCCAGCCCGAGTACGCCGACGCCAAGGTCGACTGGACGGGCATCGCGGCGGTGCTCGGCGGCTCGGTGGTCCACTACCGGCTGTTCCAGGAGACCGTGGGCGAGATGCCGGGCCACGCGGAGAAGGACCAGTTCGTCGCCGCCTGGGTACGCCTGGCCGTCGGCCTGCTGCCCAGCCCGGCGCCGGTCAGCTGACGTCGAGCAGCCGGTAGGCCAGCCAGGCGACGCCGAGGGCCGTACCGATCATGAACATGACCCCGCTCACCTCGAAGAACCGGGCGACGAACGCCTCCAGGCCCGGCTCGGCCGCCTGGAGGCCCCCGACGAGCACGCCGCCGGCCGTGTAGCCGAACAGCGGCGCCCCGGCCCCGGCCAGCTTGTCGCCCACCGTCCAGGTGTCGCTGAACAGCACGGCCGCCGCCCCCGCCGCCCACACCAGCACCGGCACCTGGAAGATCGCCACAGCCGGCAGCCCCACCGGCACCAGCAGCGCGGCCACCGCCAGCACCACGAGGGCGGCGACGTCCCGCGGCTGCCCCCTGACCACGCCCCCGGCGCCCCTGCGGCCGGCCGTCGGCGGCGGGTCGGCGGGCGGGGCGGCGGCGGGGGGCGTGGGTGGGGCGGCCAGGCGGCGGGCCTCGCGTTGCACCAGGGCCACCGGGTCGCCGAAGCGCGTCAGCACCTTGGCGACGTCCCGGGCGTCCTGGCTGCCCCGCCGCTCCGCCTCGATCCTGGCCCGCAGCCGCCGCGCGAAGTCGAGCCGCTGGTCGGGCCTGAGCACGCCGTGCGCCGCGTCGGCCGCCCTGCTGACGTAGTTCAGGACCATTTGGTCCGCGCGCTCTATCACGTCTGGCAATGCTGCCCCGATCAGGGGGGACATACCATGGCAACGATGGAGTTCACGGAGTGGATCAGGGGGCGCACCGACGAACAGCTTCGGGCGCTCGTCTCCGCGCGGCCTGAGTTGATCACTCCGGTGCCCGCGCATCTGGAAGGGCTGGCCGCGCGGGCCGCCAGCCCTTCGGCGATCGGCAGGGTGCTCGACCGGCTCGACCGGTTCACGCTGGCCGTCGTCGAGACGCTGGCCGTACAGGACGGCCCGGTGACGAAGGCGGCGCTGCGCGGCCTGATCGGGCGGGCCCTGGCGGCGGGCAGGCCCGAGCCCGCGCTGACCGCGGCCCTCGACCGGCTGCGTGACCTGGCGCTGGTCTTCGGCCCCGACAACGCGCTCGACCTCGGGCCGGGCGTGCGCAAGGTCCTGGAGGAGCCCGCCGGGCTCGGTCCCAAGGTCGTCGACGTGTTCCGGCACCACCCGCCCGAGCAGCTCGACGAGATGGCCGACGACATCGCCCCCGGCTCCGACGGGCCCGGCAAGGATCGGCTGGCCGCCGCGCTGGCCGCGCCCGAGGCCCTGGTGGCGGCGGTCTCGCCCGAGGCCAGGGGCGCGCTCGACCAGCTGGTGTGGGGGCCGCCGACCGGGCGGGTGCCCAACGCCAGGCGCGAGGTGCGCGTGGCCTCGGCCCGTTCGCCCATCGAGGAGCTGCTGGCGCGCGGGCTGCTCGCGGCCACCGGCGAGGAGAGCGTGACGCTGCCCCGCGAGGTGGGCCTGCACCTGCGCGGCGGGCGCGTCCACCGCGACCTGCTCGCCGTGCCGCCGGCGCTCGGCGGGGCCGCGCGCGACCGCGAGCTGGCCGACCGTACGGCGGCGGGCCAGGCGTTCTCGTTCGTCAGGTCCGTCGAGGAGCTGTGCGAGCGGTGGAGCATCGATCCGCCGGGGGTGCTGCGCACCGGCGGGCTCGGCGTACGCGACATGAAGCGCACCGCGACCGACCTCGACCTGCCCGAATGGGCGGCGGCGCTGGTCGTCGAGGTGGCGCACGCGGCGGGGCTGGTCGCCGCGGGCGGCGGCGTCGACGGCGAGTGGCTGCCGACCTCCGGCTACGACCTGTGGCGGGTCAGGGCCACCGCCGACCGCTGGGTGACGCTCGCCGCGACCTGGCTGCACATGGACCGCGTGCCCGGCCTGGTCGGCGAGCGCGACGACCGCGACCGGCCGCTCAACGCCCTGCACACCGACCTGCGCCGGGCCTCCGCGCCGGGGGTGCGCACGGCGACCCTCGGCGTGCTGGCCGCCGCGCCGGGCCTGGCGCCCGACCGCGACTCGGTGCTCGAACGCCTGGCCTGGGAGCAGCCGCGCCGGCGCGGGCCGCTGCGCGAGCAGCTCACCGAGTTCGCGCTGCGCGAGGCCGAGCAGATCGGCGTGACCGGGCTCGGCACGCTGTCCGGCCACGGGCGGGCGCTGCTCGACGGCGGCGACGCGGCCTGCCTGCTCGCGCCGCTGCTGCCCGAGCCGGTCGACCACGTGCTGCTGCAGGCCGACCTCACCGCCGTCGCCCCCGGGCCGCTGACCAGCGAGCTCAACCGCTGGATGACGCTCACCGCCGACGTCGAGTCCAAGGGCGGGGCGACCGTCTACCGCTTCGGCGAGGGGTCGATCCGGCGGGCGCTCGACGCCGGGCACGGCGGCGAGGAGCTGCTGGCGATGCTGGCCCGCCATTCGGCCACGCCGGTGCCGCAGGCCCTGTCGTACCTGGTGACGGACGTGGCCCGGCGGCACGGCCGGATCCGGGTGGGCACGGCCAGCGCCTACGTCCGGTGCGACGATCCCGCGTTGCTCGACCAGATCACCGCCGACCGCCGCGCCGCCGCGCTGCGCCTGCGCCGGCTGGCCCCCACGGTGATCGCCTCGCGCTCGTCCAGGGCGGCGCTGGTGGACTCGCTGCGGGCCATGGGGTACGCGCCGGTCGCCGAGTCGCTCGACGGCGACGTGATCATCTCCCAGCTCGACAGCAGGCGTACCGAGGGGGTGGCGCCCGTACGCGCCGTGGCCTCGGTCGGCGGGCTCGATCCCGAGGTGGCCTCGGCGGCCGTACGCGCGCTGCGCGCGGGAGACGCGGCTCACCTGGCGCGCCGCGAGCCGGTCGACGCCCCGGGCGGCGCGGTGCCCAGGGGGCCCGCCACGGCCACGATCTCGGCCCTCCAGGACGCCATCAAGCAGGGCGTACGGGTGTGGATCGGTTACCTCGACTCGCAGGGCAACGCCACCTCGCGCATCCTGGAGCCGGCCCGGATGGAGGGCGGCTACCTGACCGCGTACGACGAGACCAGAGCGGCCGTCCACCGCTTCGCCCTCCACCGCATCACCGGCGTCGCCGGTCTCTGACCCGCCTTCCCGGCTCCCGTCTCAGGGGTGCTGGGTGAGCGCGTGGGCCGCGAGCCGGGACGCGGGGCCGTCCCCGGCGGCCAGGCGGCGCAGGTGGGCCGCCGCATCGGCCGGGTAGCGCAGCGACAGCCCGCCGCACAGCCCGGCGACCGCCGCGACCGCCCGCGGGTCGGCCGGGTCGGATGACCAGGTGAGCGCCAGGCGCAGGGCCTCGGGGGCGAGGGCGTCGTCGGCGCACATGTACGACAGCCCGCCGCCCGCCGCCAGCCGTTCGCCCGCCCGTCCCCTGGCCCACACCTCCAGGAACTCCTGCCGCGCCTCCCTGAACGACCAGGCGGCCAGCAACGCCACGCCCTCGGCCGCCCGCGCGCGCACGTCGTCCCCCTGGAGGGCCAGGGAGCGCGCCCACTCGCGCAGCGGCTGCCAGAGCCAGTAGCCGTACCGGGCGACCAGCTCGCCGAGCACCTGGGCGCGGTGCTCCGGGGCGCGGAAGACGACGAGACCGTCGTGCACGGCGATCAGCGGGTGCGGCGCGCCGGTCGGCCCCGGCCCCGCCTCGTGGGCCTCCCGGCCGCGCTCGAACGCGGCCAGCAGGCGGGCGAACTCCGGCTCGGGCAGCCCGTGCGCGAACGCGAGCGCCGCCACCGCCCGCACCTCGCGCATCGGCGGCTTGGTGTCGAACCAGGCGGCCACCTCCTCGCCCGCGGGCTCGTCGTCCCGCACCAGGCGCGTGGCCAGGCGGACGACCTCGGCGGGCGTGCGCAGTGTCAGCGCGCGGACCCGGGCGGTGGCGGCCCCGGCCGGGGCGCTCCGGCCGCCGAACGCGCTCAGGTACAGGTCGAACAGCTCGCCGGGGTCGGGCGCGCACCACGGCTGCTCCACCTCGACCGCCTGCGACGGGACGCCGTTCCGGGTGATCACCAGGTACGACCCCAGCTCGGCGAGCTCGCGGGCCAGGTCGAGCAGTTCGCCGCGGTCGGCGCTCCCGGCGATCCAGTCGTGCAGCAGGTATGCCCGGCCCGGCCCGTACTCGGTTCTGGAGAGCAGGTCGGCGGCGCTGCCGGCCGGTGACAGCACGGTGATCCTGCTCTCGGCCAGCGACATGCGCGACAGCAGGGCGATGGCGCCGAGCCGCTTGCCCACGTCCGCCTCCCCCACCAGGACGAGCAGGTGGCGCGTGGACAGCCGGCGCACCGCGTCGGCGAAGCCGGCGGGCTCCAGGTAGGAGCGCAGCAGGGTGTCGGCCGCACGCCGGTCGAGGTCGCGGGCCACCGGGACGACCAGAGGCCGGAGCTGTTCGTTGATGGCGATGACACGCTCGGTGAGCGTTTTGTCGTCGAGGTCGCTCTCGCCTGCTTCAGGCGTGTCGATCACGAAGTCACCTCGGGCCTGACTGGAACGTTGACTGTGTGGAAAATGTCTTTCGCGAACGTTTTTGTCCGGCGACTTGTTTCCCGGGCTTATGGATTGACCGTTCGCTGCCCGTCAGCCACCGCGCTGACCAGGCGCTACTCGCAAAGCTCGCGGCCACGGCCGCCGGCGCGCGCATGTCGATCATGTCCTCCATTGCTCTGGGCGACGGGCCGGTGACAAGAACCGCGGCAAGCCATCTGGTAGCACGGAACCCTAGTTATCCCACCAATACACGATCTAGCGCCACCCGAAAACTCGAATGACCTTCTAGGCCGATATTGGACATTTACTCGGCATGACAGCATCGTCCACAATCATCAGTCAAGGGTGGACATGAGAACGTTCAGGGTTGACTGCGCGCGGCGCCTCCGATCAGGTTGTGCATGTGACCGAGCAAACGCTGGGCCAGCTGGCCGAGGAGTCATGGAACCGCTTCGACGACCACGACTCGGTGTTCTACGAAGGGGTCTGGCACCGCAGCCACGCGCTGGCGGAACGCGCCCGCCGGATGTGCGGCGGGTTCGTCGAGGCCGGGGTCCGGCCGGGCGACCGGGTGGTCGTGATGATGGCCACCTCCCCCGAGGTCCCGATCGTCTACCAGGCGTTGTGGGCGGCGGGCGCGGTGGTCACGCCGGTGGTCTTCCTGGTGGGGGCCGAGGAGCTGCGGCACATCCTGCTCGACAGCGGCGCGTGCGCCGTCGTCACCTCGCCCGAGCTCGTGGAGACCGTACGGGCCGCCGCGGTGGACGTCCGGATACATGTGGACACGGCCGAGCTGGAGAGCGCCACCGAGCACGAACGGGTGCGCAGGGACCCCGGCGACCTGGCCGCGCTCATGTACACCGGCGGCACCACGGGCGTCGCCAAGGGGGTCATGCTGAGCCATCGCGGGCTCTGGCAGGTGGCCAAGGACGCGTACGAAATATCCCATCAAGAGGGGAAAAATCGTGCGATCGTGCCTGTGCCGCTCTCGCACGCGTACGGGTTGATCATCACCGTGGCCGGCCTGCACGCGACCGAACCCCAGCAGGCCGTGCTCATGCGCTGGTTCGAGCCGGAGGCGTTCCTGCGACTGGCCGCCGAGCAGCACGTCCAGTACGGCACCGTCGTGCCCGCCATGATCCACATGCTCCTGGCCCAGCCGCTGGAGTCGCACCCGCTCCCCGACCTGGCCTACCTCACCTGCGGCGCGGCGCCGCTGGGCCGGGAGGCGCTGCAGGAGTTCGAGCGCCGGATGCCGGGCACGCAGATCCTGGAGGGCTACGGCCTGACCGAGACCAGCGCCGTCACCACCTTCAACCCGCCGGGCAGACGCCGGCCAGGCAGCGTCGGCCTGCCGCTGGCCGGCTACACGATCACCATCCGCGACTCCGCGGGCGAGGCGGTGGAGTGCGGCGACGTCGGCGAGATCTGCGTCAGCGGCGACTCCCTGATGCTCGGCTACTGGGGCGAGCACGAACCCGACCCCGAGGGCACCGCGCTGGTCGGCGACGAGCTGCGCACCGGCGACATCGGCTGCGTGGACGACGACGGCTACCTCTACATCGTCGACCGCAAGAAGGACCTGATCATCCGCGGCGGCTTCAACGTCTTCCCGCGCGACGTCGAGGACGCCCTCAACCAGCACCCCGACGTGGTCATGTCGGGCGTCGTCGGCCGTCCCGACCCGCGGCTGGGCGAGGAGGTGGTGGCGTTCGTGCAGCTCAGGCCGGGAGCCGAGGAGAACGCCGAGGAGCTGATCGAGTGGGCGCGCGACCGGGTCGGACGGGTGAAGTACCCGCGCGAGGTGCGCTTCGTCGAGTCGATCCCGGTCACCAGCGTGCTCAAGCTGGACAGGAAGGCCCTGCGCGGCCGGTTGTGACCGTCCGCGCACACCGGGTCGGGCACGTCGGTATTCCGTGATAAACGTTGACCTGTCTGGAGGTGAACGTGAGTCAAGAAGATCCGTCCGGCTACCCGCACCTGCCCTACGGGGCGCCCTACGGCGAGCAGCCGCCTCCGCAGTACGGCTACGGCTACGGCGTGCCGCCGCGGCGCGACGAGGGCCCGCAGGCCGCCGCCATCGTCGCCGTCGTGCTCAACTTCCTGTCCCTCGCCTCCTGCCTCAACGTGCTCGGGCTGCCCGGCGGCATCCTGGCCGCCGTGGCGCTGACGCGGGCCCGCGAGCAGCCGGGAAGCGCCCGTTCGCTGCTGGTCTGGAGCTGGGTGCTGTTCGGCGCCGGTTTCGTGCTGAACATCGGGCTCTTCCTCTTCCTGGGCCTCACCGGCCGCCTGGACGACTGATCGATTACCCGTTCCGGGACTGTTCCTGCCGTCGTGTGTGTTGGATAAGGGTCAACCGTAGGAAGGGATGTCCGTGAACGACGGCCCGCTCATCGTCCAGTCGGACAAAACGCTGCTGCTCGAGGTCGACCACGAGAAGGCCGACGCGTGCCGCAAGGCGATCGCGCCGTTCGCCGAGCTCGAACGAGCGCCTGAACACGTCCACACCTACCGCGTCACGCCGCTCGCCCTGTGGAACGCGCGGGCCGCCGGCCACGACGCCGAGCAGGTCGTCGACGCGCTGATCGGCTTCAGCCGCTACCCGGTGCCGCACGCGCTGCTGGTCGACATCGCCGAGACGATGGCCCGCTACGGGCGCCTGCGCCTGGAGAAGGACCCGGTCAACGGGCTGGTCCTGACCTCGACCGACCGCGCGGTGCTCGAAGAGGTGCTGCGCTCGAAGAAGATCCAGCCGATGCTGGGCGAGCGCCTCGGCGCCGACTCGGTCATCGTGCACCCGAGCGACCGCGGCAACGTCAAGCAGGCGCTGCTCAAGCTGGGCTGGCCCGCCGAAGACCTGGCCGGCTACGTCGACGGCGAGGCCCACCCCATCAAGCTGCTCCAGGACGGCTGGGAGCTGCGCCCCTACCAGCGCGAGGCGGCCGACGCCTTCTGGCACGGCGGCTCCGGCGTGGTCGTGCTGCCCTGCGGCGCGGGCAAGACCATCGTGGGCGCGGCGGCCATGGCCCACGCCCAGGCCACCACGCTGATCATGGTGACCAACACGGTCAGCGCCCACCAGTGGAAGACCGAGCTGCTCAAGCGCACCTCGCTGACCGAGGACGAGATCGGCGAGTACTCCGGCAACAAGAAGGAGATCCGCCCGGTCACCATCGCCACGTACCAGGTGATGACCACCAGGCGGAAGGGCGTCTACAGCCACCTGGAGCTGTTCGACGCGCGCGACTGGGGCCTGATCGTCTACGACGAGGTCCACCTGCTGCCCGCGCCGATCTTCCGGATGACCGCCGACCTCCAGGCCCGCCGGCGGGTGGGCCTGACCGCGACGCTCGTGCGCGAGGACGGCCGCGAGGGCGACGTGTTCTCCCTCATCGGCCCCAAGCGCTACGACGCGCCGTGGAAGGAGATGGAGAACCAGGGCTGGATCGCGCCGGCCGACTGCGTCGAGGTGCGGGTCACGCTGACCGACGAGGAGCGGCTGGCGTACGCGATGGCCGAGGCCGAGGAGCGTTACCGGTTCTGCGCCACCACGCCGTCCAAGACGTACGTGACCGAGGCGCTGGTCCGGCGGCATCTGGGCGAGCAGGTGCTGGTCATCGGCCAGTACATCGACCAGCTCGACGAGCTCGGCGAGCACCTCAACGCGCCGGTCATCAAGGGTGAGACCAGGGTCAAGGAGCGCGAGCGGCTCTACCAGGCGTTCCGCGACAAGGAGATCCAGGTCCTGGTGGTGTCGAAGGTGGCGAACTTCTCCATCGACCTGCCCGAGGCGGCCGTCGCGATCCAGGTGTCGGGCACGTTCGGGTCGCGGCAGGAGGAGGCCCAGCGGCTCGGACGGGTGCTGCGGCCCAAGGCCGACGGCGGTGGCGCCCGGTTCTACACGGTGGTCAGCAGGGACACCGTCGACCAGGAGTTCGCCGCCCACCGGCAGCGTTTCCTGGCCGAGCAGGGATACGCCTACCAGATCATCGACGCCGACGACGTGCACGGCGAGGTGTGACGGGTTGAATGCCCGGCCGCTCGTTGCCTGAGCGGCCAGGCACGGCGTTTATGTCACGTCCACGAGACTCCACGGGTCGTCGACATCGAACCACCCCCCTCACCTGCGTACTATCACGCCGCCTGCGACATACCCCCATGATCCGCCAAACGCACCTGAAATGCCCGACTTTTTCGGTATTCCCACGTTCACTCAGAGATACGGTCTTTGCCGGGTTTGCTAGCCGGCCAGCAGGCCGCCGAGGAACAGCACCGCGCCGGCGACGATCCAGGCGGAGACCCCCGTCCCCATGAGCCAGCCGAACGTGCGCGGGTCCTGCCGGGACGCCGGGACCAGCCACGCGGCCAGCGTGGCGCAGGCGGCCAGCGCGGCGAACAACCCCGACACCGTGGAGACCGCCCCGAGACGCCGGGAACACGCCGGCGGGGACTCGCCGCCCGCGCAGAACGCCTCCAGCCCCCATCCGGCGAAGACCGACATCCCCCAGAGCGCCGCCAGCAGGAAGCTCGCGACCGTGGGGATCATCGGCGAGAGGACCAGGCGAAGCCGCGCCACCTTCCCTCCTTACCCCGCCGCGCGCCGGTAAATGCTTTGGAGGCACCGGACGGCCGCCGTTAAACTAGTCGATTCGCTGCCTTGACCACCTCCGTTTTCGACCATGGGAGGCGCTTTCGCATGCCCACACACCAACTGGCTCCCGACATACCCTCCGACGTGCTCGCCGCCGAGCAGGCCCACCTGGCCGAGTCCAGGGCCGCGCTCAAGGCGATGCGGGCCCACGCCCAGTCGTTGTCGGCCGACGCGGCCGGCGACTGGGTCTCGCAGCAGATCCTCCAGTCGCTGCTGGACCAGCGCGTGGCCGCCCTGGCCGACCATCCGGACACCCCGCTGTTCTTCGGCCGCCTCGACCGCGAGGGCGGCGACGACCTGCCGGGCACCCTCTACGTCGGCCGCCGGCACGTGCACGACGGCACCAGCCGGCCGCTGGTCATCGACTGGCGCGCGCCGGTGTCCCGCGCGTTCTACCAGGCCAGCCCGGCCGACCCCATGGGCGTCATCCGCCGCCGCCGCTTCGGCTACCACGGCGGCGCGCTGACCGCGTTCGAGGACGAGCCGCTCGGCGAGGGCGGCGAGGTCGGCCCCTCGAAGATCCTGACCGAGGAGATCGAACGCCCGCGCACCGGCCCGATGCGCGACATCGTGGCCACCATCCAGCCCGACCAGGACGAGATCGTCCGCGCGACGCTGGCCCAGACGGTGTGCGTCCAGGGCGCCCCCGGCACCGGGAAGACCGCCGTGGGCCTCCACCGGGCCGCGTACCTGCTGTTCACCCACCGCGAGCGGCTGGCCAGGTCGGGCGTGATGATCGTGGGGCCGAACCGGGCGTTCCTGTCCTACATCTCCTCCGTCCTGCCCGCGCTAGGCGAGGTCAAGGTCGACCAGACCACCGTGGCCGGGCTGCTCGGCGAGCACGCCGCCGAGGAGGACCCGATGGTCTCCGCGGTCAAGGGCGACGCCAGGATGGCCGCGGTGCTCGACCGGGCGTTGTGGATGCACATCGTCAAGCCCGAGGACGGCCTGGTGTTCACGAAGGGCGCCTACCGCTACCGGGTCGCCGACCACGAGGTGCGCGAGATGGTGGCCTCCCTGCGCGGCACCACCCGCTACTCGCCGGGGCGGGCCGCGCTGGCCCAGCGCCTGGCCCACCAGGTGCTCGTACGGATGGAGCAGCGCGGCGAGTCGCCCGACGACCGGGTCCAGGACGCGGTGGCCAGGTCGAGGCCGGTCAAGCAGCTCGTCGACGCCGTGTGGCCGAAACTGACGCCGGAACAGGTCCTGCACCGCCTGCTGTCCGACCCGGAATTCCTCTCAAAAGCCGCCAAAACCGATTTGTCGCCTGACGAGCAGGAAATGCTGCTTTGGCGGAAGCCTTATCGGAGCTGGAAGTCCGCCAGATGGTCGGCCGCCGACGCCGCGCTCCTCGACGAGCTGCGCGACCTCATGGAACGCACCCCGTCGCTCGGCCACCTCGTCGTGGACGAGGCCCAGGACCTGTCCGAGATGCAGCTGCGGGCGCTCGGCCGGCGCTGCCGCAACGGCTCGGCCACCGTGCTCGGCGACCTGGCCCAGGGCACCACGCCGTGGTCCACCAGCTCGTGGGAGACCGTGCTGAAGCACCTCGGCCAGGACGAGGGCGAGGTGACCGAGCTGACGCTCGGCTTCCGCGTGCCGCGCGAGGTGCTCGACTACGCGGCCCGCCTGCTGCCCTCGATCGCCCCCGGGCTGGCCGCCCCGCGGTCGCTGCGTCCGGGCGCGGGCTCGCTCACGGTCCGGCCGGGCGGCACGGTCGCCGAGACCGCCCGGGAGGTCCTGGCCAAGGAGGGCTCGATCGGGGTCATCGTCCCCGACGCGATGGTGGCGGCGGTCTCCGAGTCGCTGTCCGGCCTGCCGCACGCGGTGCTCGACCCCGACGCGACGCAGGAGCACCGCCTGCTGATCGTGCCCGCCACGCTCGCCAAGGGCCTGGAGTACGACCACGTGATCGTCGTGGAGCCCGCGGACATCGTCGAGGCCGAGCCCCGCGGCCTGGCCCGCCTGTACGTGGTCCTGACCCGTGCGGTCACCTCGCTCACGGTGCTGCACGACAGGCCGCTCCCGGCGCAGCTGGCAACCTGACGGAGGGCGGGCACGGCCGCTTCTAGGATGGCCTGAAGGAGCTGTCAACCTAGGAGGATGCCGTGCCCGCACCGCTTCCGCATGAACACCTGCCCCCGGTCCCCGCGCTCGTGGTGGAGAGCGACGACATCCGCGACGGCGAGCGGCTGAACGACCTCCACGTCTTCGACGACTGGGGGATGACCGGCGGGAACGTCTCTCCCCAGCTGCGCTGGTCGGGCGCCCCCGAGGGCACCCGCGGCTACGCCGTCACCTGCCACGACCCCGACGCCCCCACCGGCAGCGGCTTCTGGCACTGGGTGCTGTTCGACCTGCCCGGCGACACCACGGAGCTGCCCAGGGGCGCGGGCACCGGCCCCGACTTCAAGGGCCTGCCCGCCGGCGCCGTCCACGCCCGCAACGACTACGGCACCAAGGACTACGGCGGCGCCGCTCCCCCGCCCGGCGCCCCCCACCGCTACGTCTTCACCGTGCACGCGCTCGGGGTCGACGAGCTGGGCGTCGACAGCGACGCGAGCCCGGCCGTGGTCGGCTTCAACATCACCGCCAACACGCTGGCCCGCGGTCACGTCGTCGCGCACTTCGGCGTCTGAGACCGGCACAACACCGCGGCGAAGGCGCCCCGTTCGCGTTCGGGGCGCCTTCGCCGTGGTGCCGCGTCGGGTTCAGGTACGCCCGGCGCCACCAGACGGGGTTCAGTCGCCCTGCACCAGTTCGTCGGCGAACGTGAAGTCCATGGGGGCGTTGGACGACCGGTCCTCGCTCTCGCCGGCCGACCGGCCCTCGAAGGCGTCCGCGACGTCCTCGCGCTCGCCCGACATGTCCTGGCCCTCGTCCGCGACGTCCTCGCGCTCGCCGGACACGTCCGCGCCTTCGTCCGAGCTGTCCTCGCGCCAGTCGGACATGTCCTGGCCTTCGTCCGAGGTGTCCTCGCGCCAGTCGGACCTCTCGTCGGCCTCGTCCGACGTCCTGTCCTCGCCTTCCTCCGACGACCGGTACCCGCCCTCCTCCGACATCTCCCCGCGCTCGTCCCGCGACGTCCATCTCGACGGCGAGGCGCAGTAGTCGCGGTCGTACAGCTCCAGGTAGCCCGCGCAGTAGGGCACGTCGACGTACTCCAGGGCATCGTCCAGGTAACCGTGGTCGTCTGCCTGGGCGGGCATCGTCATGGCGGCCGCGGCGGCCACCATGACGGCTCCGAGCCCGAGAACGCGCGCGGTGCGGGAATTCATGTAACTACTCCTTTGTGCGGTGAATCGTCACTTCGTTTCGTTACTTTCCGTAGTCAATAACTACTAAACGTGACGGGTCCGGACACAACAAAAGGCGGCCGGATCCGTGGAGATCCGAACCGCCTTCTGATGCGTCAGCGACCAGGCGAGGCCTAGAAGTCCATGTCGCCGCCGCCGGGCATGCCGGCCGGAGCAGCAGGGGTCTTCTCGGGCTTCTCGGCGATGACGGCCTCGGTGGTGAGGAAGAGCGCCGCGATGGAGGCGGCGTTCTGCAGCGCGGAGCGCGTCACCTTGGCCGGGTCGATGATCCCGGAGTCGAACATGTTGACGTACTCGCCGGAAGCGGCGTTGAGGCCCTCGCCCGGGGTCAGGTTGCGCACCTTCTCCACGACGACGCCGCCCTCGAGGCCCGCGTTGACCGCGATCTGCTTGAGGGGCTCCTCAAGCGCCTTCTTCACGATCGCCGCGCCGGTGGCCTCGTCGCCGTTGAGCTCGAGCTTGTCGAACGCCTTGGCGCCGGCCTGCAGCAGCGCCACGCCACCGCCGGGGACGATGCCCTCCTCGACGGCCGCCTTGGCGTTGCGCACGGCGTCCTCGATGCGGTGCTTGCGCTCCTTGAGCTCGACCTCGGTCGCCGCGCCGGCCTTGATGACCGCCACGCCACCGGCCAGCTTGGCCAGGCGCTCCTGCAGCTTCTCGCGGTCGTAGTCGGAGTCGGTGCGCTCGATCTCGGCGCGGATCTCGTTGACCCGGCCGGAGATCGCCTCGGCGTCACCGGCGCCGTCGACGATGGTGGTCTCGTCCTTGGTCACCACGACCTTGCGGGCGCGGCCGAGCAGGTCGAGGGTGGCGGTCTCGAGCTTGAGGCCGACCTCCTCGGCGATGACCTGACCGCCGGTCAGGATCGCGATGTCGCCCAGCATGGCCTTGCGGCGGTCGCCGAAGCCCGGGGCCTTGACGGCCACGGAGCGGAACAGGCCGCGGATCTTGTTGACCACCAGGGTCGCCAGGGCCTCGCCCTCGACGTCCTCGGCGATGATCAGCAGCGGCTTGCCGGACTGAACGACCTTGTCGAGCAGCGGCAGCAGGTCCTTGTTGGCCGAGACCTTGCTGTTGACGATCAGGATGTACGGGTCTTCGAGAACGGCCTCCATGCGGTCGGAGTCGGTCACGAAGTACATCGACGTCATGCCCTTGTCGAAGCGCATGCCCTCGGTGAGCTCGAGCTCCAGGCCGAAGGTGTTGCTCTCCTCGACGGTGATGACGCCTTCCTTGCCGACCTTGTCCATCGCCTCGGCGATGAGCGAGCCGATCTCGGGGTCGGCGGCGGAGATGGAGGCGGTGGAGGCGATCTGCTCCTTGGTCTCCACGTCCTTGGCCAGCTTGGAGAGCTCCTCGCTGACCCGCTCGACGGCGGCCTCGATGCCCTTCTTCAGGGCCATCGGGTTGGCGCCGGCGGCCACGTTGCGCAGACCTTCGCGCACCAGAGCCTGGGCGAGCACGGTGGCCGTGGTGGTGCCGTCGCCGGCGACGTCGTCAGTCTTCTTGGCGACTTCCTTGACCAGCTCGGCGCCGATCTTCTCCCACGGGTCCTCGAGCTCGATCTCCTTGGCGATGGAGACGCCGTCGTTGGTGATCGTGGGAGCGCCCCACTTCTTCTCCAGCACGACGTTGCGCCCCTTGGGGCCCAAGGTCACCTTGACGGCGTCGGCGAGCTGGTTCATACCGCGCTCGAGACCGCGCCGGGCGTCCTCGTCAAACGCGATCATCTTGGCTGCCATAAGGCTAGACCTCCCAGATGCAGGGTGGCGTGTCCTGGACCGAGCCGACGCCCGCGACGGCATAGGCCTGCATCTCCGTTCGGCAGACCCCATCGTCTCGATCCGAGTTGTTGGCACTCTGCCACACAGAGTGCCAACGAACTGTTTAGCACTCTACCCTGCCGAGTGCAAGCCACGGGCACCCCACCCCAGCTCATCGGGCAGGTCATCGGGTGCGCCGGTTCGTACGGCGAGCCGCCCCTGAGGCGCGGCCCGCCGTGCGAAGCCGACGGAGGAAACAGTGACGAGCCCGTACGGACTGCGCTGCCGCACGTCCCGCCTGGTGCATACCAGCGAGGGTGAATCAGACCGTGCGGACGGACTCCGCCTGCGGCCCCTTCTGGCCCTGCGTGATCTCGAACTCGACGCGCTGTCCTTGTTCGAGAGAGCGGTACCCGTCCATCATGATCGCTGAGTAATGGACGAATACATCCTTACCACCGTCTACCGCGATGAAGCCGTAGCCCTTGTCCGCGTTGAACCACTTGACGGTGCCCTGCGCCACTTCCGACTCCTCTTACTGGGCTCGCAGATCTCGCCCATTCCTTCGCGAGACCCGTAATCGCCTGACTTTTGGGAAAATCAGCCAGACGATCGCCCTCGACCATACCTGTGGCACGGGGTTTGGCAACAGAGTCAACCGACAAAACGCTAATTTCATCGAAGGCTGAGTCGTTCGAGGTTGAATTTGGTTCTAAAACAAGAAGGCGCCCACAAGGGGCGCCTTCAAGAGTCGGTGGTCCGGCGGTCAGCCGCCCGCGACGGCGGGGATGATGGAGATCTGAGCGCCTTCAGGCGCGGGAGTGTCCAGCCCCTCGGCGAAACGGACATCCTCTTCACCAACGTATACGTTGACAAAACGACGAATCTTGCCCGATTCATCCAGAATTCTCGCGCCGATCCCCGGGTAGTCGGAGTCGAGCTTGGCGAGAACGTCACGAAGAGTCGCCCCTTCGCCACTCACCTCGGCGTTACCCCCGGTGTAAGTGCGCAGAATGGTGGGAATCCGCACAGAAACGCTCATGGTTTTTGTTGCCTTTCCTGGATTGTCAGACAGTCGCGCGGAACGCGTCGAGAGAGGGCCGGATCACGGCGGTGGGCCGCGCGTCGTCGCTGATCGCGTCGAGCGTCTTGAGGCCGTCGCCGGTGTTCAGGACCACGGTCTCGGCCTCGGGGTCGAGCCTGCCCGTCTCGACGAGCTTCTTCAGCACGCCCACCGTGACGCCGCCGGCGGTCTCGGCGAAGATGCCCTCGGTGGAGGCCAGGAGCTTGATGGCGGCGACGATCTCGGGGTCGGTGACGTCCTCGACGCCCCCGCCCGTGCGCCGGGCGATGTCCAGCACGTACGGCCCGTCGGCGGGGTTGCCGATGGCCAGCGACTTGGCGATCGTGTCCGGCTTGACCGGCTGGACGACGTCGTGCCCCGCCTTGTACGCCGTCGAGACCGGCGAGCACCCGGCCGCCTGGGCCCCGAACACCTTGTAGGGGGTGTCCTCGACCAGCCCGAGCGCGATCAGCTCCTTGAACCCCTTGTCGATCTTCGTGAGCTGGGAGCCGGAGGCGATGGGGATGACGATCTGCTCGGGCAGCCGCCAGCCGAGCTGTTCGGCGATCTCGTACGCGAGCGTCTTGGACCCCTCGGCGTAGTAGGGCCGCAGGTTGACGTTGACGAACCCCCACCGCTCACCCAGCGGGTCGCCGATCAGCTCCGAACAGAACCGGTTGACCTCGTCGTACGTGCCGTCGATGCCGATCAGCCGGCCGCCGAACACCCGGGCCATGGCGATCTTGGCCGCTTCGAGGTCGGCCGGGATGAACACGCACGCGTCGAGGCCGGCCCGCGCGGCGGCGGCGGTGACCGCGCCGGCGAGGTTGCCCGTGGAGGAGCAGGAGAGCGTGTGGAAACCGAAGTTCCTGGCCGCCTCGACGGCGATGGCGACCACCCGGTCCTTGAAGGAGTGGGTGGGGTTGCCCGAGTCGTCCTTCAC
Source organism: Nonomuraea sp. NPDC049637 (assembly GCF_040675235.1). Taxonomy (NCBI): domain Bacteria; kingdom Bacillati; phylum Actinomycetota; class Actinomycetes; order Streptosporangiales; family Streptosporangiaceae; genus Nonomuraea; species Nonomuraea sp. NPDC049637. The sequence continues at coordinate 32,163 of NZ_JBFAOM010000021.1, read as the reverse complement.
GTACAGGGACCGGATGCCGAGCGCCTTGCCGAGGTTGCCGGCCTTGACCAGCTTCGTCCAGCCCGGGTTCATGTTGGGCTTGCTCGCCACGTCGGCGGGGACCGGGAGCAGGTGGCGGTAGCGCCAGATGTTGGCGGGGCCGGACTCGATGTCCGCGCGGGTCACCTGGCCGAAGGAGTAGGCCGCTTCGAGCGGCCCGAAACACTCCAGGCAGGCGAAGCTGGGACCCAGGGGGTAGCGCGTGCCGCACTCGCGGCAGGACAGAGCGACGGCAGGACCAAAGTCGAGCGACATGAAGCGAGGCCTTCCCTCATCTTCGCCCGCGGCCACCTTGACCGCGAACCGGAATTGGCACCTTGTCCCGGTCGGCCTCGCCAGGTCGCGAGCACAAGCCGGGAGGGTTGCCGGGGCTTCGCAGGGCCGGTCCCTCCACCCCTCTGGATGAGCAATATTCAGTTGTTCGAAAAGGACTCTACCTTCTCAAGTGGTGGAAACGACCACCCGTCTCAGCATGCGAGAGAACGCGTCTCACCGATAGTCCTCCCCGAGGACTCCCTGCACGTACTTGCGGGCCTGGTGGATGCGGGACTTGGCGGTGCCGAGCGGGATGTTGAGCTGCTCGGCCACCTCGCTGTAGTCGAGCTGGACGATGTCGCGCAGCACCAGCGCCTGGGCCAGGTCGGGCTTGTCGGCCTCCAGCGCCTCCATCGCGTCGAGCAGGTCGAGCCGCGAGCCGGCGATCACGCTGACCCGCCGCGCGTCCGGCTTCTGCATCGGCAGCTCCTCCGACGTCTGCTCGGCGGCCCTGCGCTTCAGCGAGCGGTACGTGGTGCGCGCGCAGTTGGCGGTCACGATGTGCAGCCAGGTGCTGAACCTGGCCCGCCCCTCGAACCGGCCGATGTTGCGCGCCACGGCCAGCAGAGTGTCCTGCGAGGCTTCTTCCGCGTCCTGGTGATAGGGCAGGATCCGGGCGCAGTGGCGCATCACGTCAGGCTCGATCCTGGCCAGGAGCTCGCCGAGCGCGCGATGGTCTCCGGCCGCGGCCGAGCGGGCGAGTTCCTCGGTTAGCTCATCTAGCGCCATAGCTGGGATCCTATGGGCGAAGGGAGCCCAAATGAACAGCGTTCTCGTGGCGTCCAACCGCGGGCCGGTCTCCTTCACCGTCGACGACGACGGTGAGCTGACCATGAAACGCGGTGGTGGCGGCCTCGTCTCGGGCCTGTCGGGGGTGGCCAAGGAGCACGGCGTGCTGTGGGTGTGCGCCGCGCTGTCCGACGGCGACCGCAGCGCCGTGCGCCTGGCCCCGGGGGGCCGGCTCGACCGCGGCGGCTACGACACGGGCGCCCTGCGCATGCTCGACATCCCCGCGGCCACCTTCCACCGCGCCTACAACGCCGTGGCCAACTCGACCTTGTGGTTCGTCAACCACCTGCTGTACGACATCCCCAACTCCCCCAGTTTCGGCACCAGGTTCCGGCGCGAGTGGGAGTCCTACCGCGACTACAACGGCGCGTTCGCGCTGGCGCTGGCCGAGGAGGCCGGGCACGGCGCCCGCGTGATGGTCCAGGACTACCACCTCACGCTCACCCCGGCGATGCTCCGCGCCGAGCGGCCCGACCTGCGCATCGCCCACTTCAGCCACACGCCGTGGGCGCCTCCCGAGTACTTCTCCCTGCTGCCCGACGCGGTGACCGGGGAGGTGCTCGACGGCATCCTGGGAGCCGACCACGCGGGCTTCCTCACCGCCCGGTGGGCGGCGGCGTTCATGGACTGCTGCGAGGAGCTGCTGGGCGCGCGGGTGGACCGCGCGGCCCGCACGGTCACCCACGAGGGCAGGACGACCCGCGTCGGCGTGCACAGCCTGGGCGTGGACGGCGCGGCGCTGTGGGCGCGGGCCTGCGAGCCCGACGTCGAGTCGCACATGGCCGCGCTGGCCGAGCAGGTGGCCGGACGCCGGCTGATCGTCCGCATCGACCGTACCGAGCTGTCCAAGAACATCGTGCGCGGGCTGCTGGCCTACCGGGAGTTCCTGGCCGCCCATCCGGAGTGGCACGGCAAGGTCGTCCACCTGGCCTTCGCCTACCCCAGCCGGCACGACCTGCCCGAATACCGCGAGTACACCGCGTCGGTGCAGCGCTGCGCGCGCGAGATCGAGGACGAGTACGCCACCGAGGACTGGGACCCGGTCATCCTCAACGTCAACGACGACTACCCGCGCTCGCTGGCCGCCTACCGGCTGGCGGACGTCCTGCTGGTCAACCCCATCCGCGACGGCATGAACCTGGTCGCCAAGGAGGGGCCGGTCCTGTCGCCGCGCTGCGCCCTGGTGCTCTCGCGCGAGGCGGGGGCGGCCGCCGAGCTGGGCCCGTACGCGCTGGTGGTCAACCCCTACGACGTGAGCGGCACCGCGGACGCGCTGCACGAGGCGCTGGTGATGCCCGAGGACGAACGCCGGCGGCGCCGCGACCGGCTGCGCGAGGCGGCCACCGCGCTGCCGCCGCACCAGTGGCTGGAGTCCCAACTCGACGCCCTGCTTTAACATGAGAAGTCGGGTTCACTGCCAATGACGGAGGCTGCCGGGTGTCGACGGTCTCAGTGCCCATCAGACTCGTCCGGGACCGTCCGACCTGGCTCATCTACTTCCTGCTCGGCACGTTCGCCACGTTCGTGTACGGCCTGAGCGCCGCCCTCCCGCTGCTGCGAGCCGACCAGCGCACCACGGCCACCGTCGCCGGGCTGCACGGCACCGCCATGGCGGTCGGCACGATCGGCGCCGGGCTCGCGCTCCCCCTGCTCACCAGGCTGCTCGGCCGGCGCTCGACGTGCTGGTTCGGCCTGGCCGGGATGAACGCCGGCGTGCTGCTGGTCATGGTCACCTCCGCGCTGCCCCTGACGCTGCTCGGCTACGGCCTGGCCGGCGGCTTCGGCTCGGTCATGCTCTACGCGGCGATGGCCGAGCTCAGCGACCACCAGGGGGCCGCCGGGCCGGCCGCGCTCAGCGAGGCCAACGCCGTGGGCGTGCTGGTGGGGATGGTGGCGACGTTCGTGCTCAGCCAGGTGGCGCAGAGCGCGCTCGGCTGGCGGGCCGCCCTGCTGGTCACCCCGGCCGTCAGCGTGCTGCTCGCGTTGTCGCTGGGCCGCTCCTGGCCCGCGCCCCGGGGGGCCGGCGGCGGGCGGGACGACGCGGTCGCCGGGCAGGCCGTCCCGGCGCGGGAGGGCGTCGGGTGGCGCTTCCACCTGGCCGGGGGCGTGCTGTTCTGCTGCGTGGCCCTGGAGTTCTCGTTCAACCTGTGGGCCGCCGACCTGTTCGCCCTCAGGACGGGCGTGCCGGCGGCCGTCGCGGCGACCGGGCTGACGGCGTTCGTCAGCGGCATGGCGGCGGGCAGGTTCGCCGGCGCGCAGCTCGCACTGCGGCTGCCGGCCACGCCGCTGCTGGCCGGCGCTCTGGGGCTGATGGCCTTCGGCTGGGTGCTGTTCTGGGCGAGCACCGTGCCGGTCCTGTCGTACGTGGGGCTGGCGCTGAGCGGGCTGGGCGCGTCGCTGCAGTTCCCGCTCGCGCTGAGCACGCTGATCGCCGCCTCCGGCGACCGGGCGGACCGGGCGGCGGCCGCCTCGCCCGTGTGGGCGGGCGCCGCCATGGCGATCGGCCCGCTGCTGCTCGGCGCGCTGGCCGACGGCTACGGCACCGGGAACGCGTTCCTGCTGGTGCCCGTGGTCATCGGCCTCGCGGTCGCCGGGGTGCTCATGTCCAGTCGGCGTACTTGAGCGTGTCGGCCAGGCCGGGCGTGTCCCACTGGTCGACGACGAGGATCTGGCTCTTCGGCAGGTACCACTCGCGCTGCGTGAAGCGGGCCTTGACGCCGCCGCCCGAGTAGCTGACGCAGGTCGCCTGCCAGGCGTTGTAGGCGGCCTTGTGCCCGGCCCCCATCTGCCGGTAGCCCCTGGTGACCTTGGGGCCGACGACCTCGCCCCACTTGCGGTTGATCGGGCACGGCTGCACGTCGCTGGCCGGATAGTACGGGTTCTTGCCCGTGTAGGGCCCGAACCCCTCGGCGCCCCGCTTGATCGCGCCGGGGCCGAGGACGTAGAACGCGTCGCACTCCGGCGAGCCCCAGCCCTGCGGCTTGGCGCACCGGCCGGTCACCACCTGGACGACGTCGCCGCCCTTGCGGTGGACCACCCACTCGATCGGGATGTAGAGCGTCAGCCCGCCGCGCAGCCTGAGCTGCTGGGCGGGGGCGGCGGAGGCGGCGCCGGGGACGGCGAGCACGGCGGCCAGGGTGGCCAGAGCCGCGGCGGAGGCGGCGGCGAAAGATCGTCGTGACATGCGCACCACCGTAGGATCCGCCACTTGCAGCCCAATCACGAACGGCTGAAAGCCGCGAGCCGGCCCGAAGCGAGCCGGCTCACGAACGGCTGGACCCTACGGACGGGTGAAGGCCGTCGTCAGCTCCCGCAGCAGCGCCACCACGCCGTCGGGCCCGTCGACCACGATGTCGGCCCGCTCGGCCAGCGCGGTCACCTCGGCCGAGCCGCTGCACACGGTCACGCCGGGCAGCCCCGAGGCGCGTACGGCGTCGAAGGCGGCCAGGTCGCCGAGGTCGTCGCCGACGAACATGACGGACCTGGCGTCCCGCTCGGCCAGGAACAGGCCGAGCGCGTGGCCCTTGTCCATGCCGGGCGGGCGCAGCTCCAGGACCATGCGTCCGGGCTCGATCACCAGGCCGTGTTTCCCGGCCAGCTCGGCCAGCGGCTCGCGCAGCACGGCGAGCGCGCCCTCGGGGTCGGGGGCACGCCTGGTGTGCACGGCCACCGCCCTGCCCTTGTCCTCGATCGCCACGCCGTGCAGGCCGAGCGCGTCGAGCAGCAGGGGCAGCTCGGCCCGCACGCGCGGCACGCCGGGTGGCGGCGGCGGCGCCGAGACGCGTCCGTGCTCCCACCGTTCGAAGCCGTAGTGGCCGAGCACCACGAGGCCGGGCACGTCGGCCAGGCCGGGCCCGAGTTCGAGCGCGGTGGCCGCCGGCCTGCCGGTCACGACGGCCACGGCGCCGACGTGCGCGCCCAGTTCGGCGAGCACGGCGGGGGCCTCGGGGTGGATCTTGGCGGAGGCGGGATCGGGCACGATCGGCGACAGGGTTCCGTCGAAGTCGAGCCCGATCACGGCGCCGGACGGATCTTTAAGGATCGCTTCCATACCAGGGATGTTCCTCACGCGGCTGCCGTACCCAGCCGGTCAGGGACGCATGCCGAGCCGTCTCGCCGCACGGTCGCGCTGACGGGTGGAGCGCAACCGTCGCAACCGTTTGACCAGCATCGGGTCCTGCTCCAGCGCCTCCGGTCTGTCGATCAATTCGCCGAGCAACTGGTAGTAGCGGGTGGCCGAGAACCCGAAGGTCTCCTTGATGGCCTGCTCCTTGGCGCCCGCGTGCCGCCACCATTGGCGTTCGAAGGCGAGGAGTTCGAGATCGCGGTCGTTGAGGGATGTCCGGGACGGTTCCTGGGCAGCACTGTCACCGCTGAGCGGTGCTCCCATGATGTCCTCCTCGGGAAGGGGCGTGCGACGATCACATCGCACGCTTCGCGGCCCGTGGCCAATCGTAATGTGCGATCTGCGGCTGTTCACGGCGGATTACCGGACGTACAGTCACGAAATGTGACCCCAGTCATCACGCTCCTCACGGACTACGGGCTCGAAGACGGCTATGTGGCCGCCTGCCACGGAGTGATCGCCGGGATCGCGCCCGAGGCGCGGGTGATCGACGTGTGCCACCTCGTCCCGCCCGGCGACGTACGGCGGGGCGCGGCGATCCTCGCCCAGACCATCCCCTACCTGCCTGAGGGCGTGCACATCGGCGCGGTCGATCCCGGCGCGGGCGGCGCGCGGCGGTCGGTGGCGGTCGAGGCGGGCGGCCGGATGTTCGTCGGCGGCGACCTGCAGGCGCTGGGCGTCCAGGTGGGCGACACGCTGGGGGTGTGGCTCGGGCGACGGCAGCTCGCCCTGCCCTTCCGGGCGACGTTCGCGGCGGTGCCGCCGGGCGAGCTGGTGGCGTTCACGGACTCGGCGGGGCTGATCGCCATCGCGGTCAACTCCGGGGACGCGGCCCAGAGGCTGGGCCTCCCCCCTGGGGCCCATGTCCGACTTTCGCCGACACCCTAGGGCGAATGGCCGCATAACAGCAATTACTCCGCGTATCGGGCTGTTTACCGAAGCGTCGGAACGAATCATCGGCCGCGTGCCAGAATGCACGGCAGATCGGGCGTCCCTCCCCTCCCGTTCGAGGTTGACGTGTACCAACTGTCCGTCGTGCTGCTCTCCATCCTGTCCGTGTTCTGGCCGCAGGCCGACGTGCCCGTGCCGGAGCGCTGGCACACCTGGCCGGTGGCGCGGATCTTCCCCTCGGTCGTGCCGGGCCTGAGCCCGTCGGGGGCCAGGGTGACGTACGTGCTGGCGGGCGTGGCCCCCGAGGCGCCGTGCCGGGTGGCGTTCCAGCCCGCCGCGGTGCGGCCCGGCTGCCTGACCGCCCTGCGGGCCACGTACGCCGACAGCACCCGGACGTACGTGGCCACCGTCGGCATCGCCGTGCTCGGCGCGCCGGGCACGGCGATGTACCCCGGGACGTACCCCGGGACGTACCGCGGGACGTACCGCGGGACGCGCCCGGCCACCGTGCGGCCCGTCGCCTTCCCCGGCGGGCCGGCCGAGCGGTTCGGCCGTCGGCAGTACGTCACCGGGGCGGTGGCCGGCACGGGTGACCCCTACCTCGTGGCGACGGCCGCGGGATACGCCGACGGGCGGGCGTACCGGCCGGGCGACCGCGCCGCGCCGCGGCTGCGCGGGGTCGCCCGGCAGCTCGCCGAGGCGTTGTACCGGGCGCTGACCCGATGAGGGTGCTCGCGTCCCTGCTGCCGGCTCTGATCCTGGCGGCCGGGGTCGCGGGCGTGGCGTCCAGCGCCACCGACGACGTGCGGACGGCGGCCTCGCCGAGCGCCCCCGGCGCGGGGGCGGCCGCGCGGGCCCGGCAGTGGCAGCTCGCGGCGCTGCGCGCGCCCAGGGCGTGGCGGGAGAGCCGGGGCGCGGGCGTGCTGGTGGCCGTGCTGGACACCGGCGTGAACGCCCGCCACCCCGACCTGCGGGGGGCCGTCACCCAGGGCCCCGACCTGACCGGCGCGCCCCCGCGGCTCTGGGGGCACCACGGCACCGCCATGGCCGGTCTGATCGCCGGCCGCGGGCACGGCGAGGGCCGCGCGGAGGGCGTGGTCGGCGTGGCCCCCGCGGCGCGGGTGTTGTCGATCAGGGTCACGCTGGAGAACGCCGACCCGCTGCGCGCCGAGCAGCGGTCCGGCCGCCGCGACGCCCTGGCCGCCGGCATCAGGTACGCGGCCGACCACGGCGCGGACGTGATCAGCATGTCCCTCGGCGGCGGCAGCGGCGCGTGGGAGGGCTCGGCGGCCGAGGAGGAGGCCGTGCAGTACGCGCTCGCCCGCGGCGCGGTCCTGGTGGCCTCGGCGGGCAACGACGGCGACACGGCCAACAGGAAGAACTTCCCCGCCGCCTACCCGGGCGTGATGGCCGTGGGCGCGGTGGACCGGCGGCTGCGGGTGGCCCCCTTCTCCAACCGCCAGGACTACCTGTCGGTCGTCGCGCCGGGCACGGACGTCGTCACGGCCGACGGCGGCGACGGGTACGTGGTGGGCGACGGCACCAGCTCGGCGGCGGCCATGGTCGCGGGCGTGGCCGCCCGAGTGCGGTCGGCCCATCCGGAGCTGTCGCCGTACCAGGTGCGCACGGCCATCGAGCGCGGCGCCAGGAGACGGCCCGCGCGCGGCCACAGCCCCGCCTACGGGCACGGGGTGGCCGACGCGCCGCTCGCCCTGCGGGAGGCGCGGCGGCTGGCCCACGGAAGGGTCTCACCGGCCGCCCGGCCCGGCCCGTACTTCGGTCGGGGGCCGGCCCGGCCGCCCGCCTCCAGGACGCCGGTCGTGGCCGGGATGGTGGTGCTGGCGGCGGCCATGTCGGCGCGGGTGGTCGCGACCCGGCGGCGGCGCAGGAGGGATTCACCCTAGCAAGCGCTTGTGCAATACTCCTGGCTATGACCTTAGCGATCGACGGCTGGTTCGCCATCGACGGGGACGGCGTCACCCACCTCATCGGCACCACCTGCCTGACCTGCGGGACCGTCGCCTTCCCGCCGCAGCCCGGCCTGTGCCGCAATCCGCGCTGCGAGGGCGAGGAGACGGCCGAGGCCCGGCTGCCGCGGCGCGGGCGGGTCTGGTCCTACACCGAGGCGTGTTACCCGCCGCCGGAGCCGTACGTGGCGGCGGAGCCGTACCGGCCGGTCACGCTGGCCGCCGTCGAGCTCGGGGACGCCGGGCTGGTGGTGCTCGGCCAGGTCAAGGACCTCACGGCCGGCGACCTGGAGGTGGGCATGGAGCTGGAGCTGGTGCACGGGCCGCTGGTCGACGGGCCGCTGGTGTGGATGTGGGGGCGGGCCTCGTGAGCGCGGTGGTGGTGCTCGGCGCGGGCATGCACCCGTGGGGCAAGTGGGGGCGTCCCTTCGCCGAGTACGGCGTCGCCGCCGCCCGCGCCGCCCTCCGCGACGCCGGCGTGGCCTGGACCGACGTCCAGTACGTGGTGGGGGCCGACACGATCAGGAACGGCTACCCCGGCTTCGTCGCCGGCGCCACCTACGCCCAGGCACTCGGCTGGACGGGCGCCAGGATCGCCTCCTGCTACGCGGCCTGCGCGTCGGGGGCCCAGGCCGTGGACATCGCGCGGACCAGGATCATGGCCGGGCTGTGCGACGTGGCGCTGGTGGTGGGCGCGGACTCCACCCCCAAGGGCTTCTTCAAGCCGGTCGGCGGCGACCGGCACGACGATCCCGACTGGCTGCGCTTCCGCCTGCTCGGCGCGACCAACCCGGCCTACTTCGGCCTGTACGCCCGCAGGCGCATGGCCCTGTACGGCTCCACCGCCGACGACTTCGCCGCCGTCAAGGTCAAGAACGCGCGCGCCGGCGCGCTCAACCCCATGGCCCGCTACCGCCGCCCGGTCACGGCGGAGGAGGTGCTCGCCTCGCCCATGGTGGCCGACCCGCTGCGCCTGATGGACATCTGCGCCACCTCCGACGGCGGGGCCGCGGTCGTGCTGGCCTCGCAGGCCTACGCCAGACGGCTCGGCGCGACGGCCCCCGTGCGCCTGGCCGCCGTCTCCACGGTGACCCCGACCTTCCCCAACACGATCCTGGAGCTGCCGAACTTCGCCACCGAGTCCTGCGCCGCCGTTCCCGCGCCGGAGAGGCCCTTCAGAGCCGCGATCGCGCACGCGGCCTACGAGGAGGCCGGCCTGGGCCCCGAGGACGTCTCCTTCGCCGAGGTGTACGACCTGTCCACCGCCCTGGAGCTGGACTGGGTCGAGGACGTCGGCCTGTGCCCGCCGGGCGAGGCGGACAAGCTGCTGCGGGCGGGCGAGACCGCGCTCGGCGGCCGGGTGCCGGTCAACCCGTCGGGCGGCCTGGCCTCCTTCGGCGAGGCGATCCCGGCCCAGGCGATCGCGCAGCTGTGCGAGCTGACGTACCAGCTGCGCGGCGCGGCGGGCGGGCGGCAGGTGCCGGGCGCGCGCGTCGGCCTGGCGGTCAACCAGGGGCTGTTCGGCCACGGCTCGGCGATCGTGGCCACCACGTGACAAGGCCCTCCGGGAGGTTCTCCCGGAGGGCCTCACGATCGCTCGCGGTCAGCCCGCGTGCACCACGTCGTGCGTCTCGGCGAAGTGACAGGCGCTCTCGTGCCCGGTCCCCGTCCGGATCTGCAGCAGCGGCTCCTCCTCCGCGCAGATCTCCTGCGCCTTCCAGCAGCGGGTGCGGAAACGGCAGCCCGACGGCGGGTTGGCGGGCGAGGGCGGGTCGCCCTGCAGGATGATCCGCTCGCGCTGCTCCCGGCCCTCGGGGTCGGGAACCGGCACCGCCGACAGCAGCGCCTGCGTGTACGGATGAGCGGGCTTGTCGTAGATCTCGACGTCCTTGCCGAGCTCGACGAACTTGCCCAGGTACATCACGCCCACCCGGTCGGAGATGTGGCGGACCACCGACAGGTCGTGGGCGATGAAGATGTAGGCCAGGTTGAACTCGTTCTGCAGCCGCTCCAGCAGGTTGATCACCTGGGCCTGGATCGACACGTCCAGCGCCGAGACGGGCTCGTCGCAGACGATGATCTCCGGCTGCAGCGCCAGGCCGCGGGCGATGCCGATGCGCTGCCGCTGGCCGCCCGAGAACTGGTGCGGGTAGCGGTTGATGTGGTCGGGGTTGAGCCCGACGACCTCCAGCAGCTCCTGCACCTTGCGGCGGCGGTCGCCCTTGGGCGCCACCTCCGTGTGGATCTCGTACGGCTCGCCGATGATGTCGCCGACGGTCATCCGGGGGTTCAGCGAGGTGTACGGGTCCTGCATCACCATCTGGATGTTGCGGCGCATGCGCTTGAGGTCGCCGCCCCTGGCCTTGGCGATGTCCTTGCCGTTGATCTTGACCGAGCCCGAGGTCGGCCGCTCCAGCGCCATCAGCACCTTGGCCAGCGTGGACTTGCCACAGCCCGACTCGCCCACGATGCCCAGCGTCTCGCCCCTGTTGAGGTCGAACGAGACGCCGTCCACGGCCTTGATCGCGCCGATCTGCTTCTTGAGGACGATGCCCTGGGTCAGGGGGAAGTGCTTGACCAGGTCGCGAACCTCAAGGATGCGCTCACTGCCGTTCGCCATCGAGGACCTCCCTCCAGTAGTGGCAGGCGCTGGAACGCGTGCCGCTGATCTCGTAGAGCTGGGGGGCGACGGTCACGCAGTTGTCCTGCCGGTACGGGCAGCGGGGATTGAACGCGCAGCCGCTCGGCAGGTCGAGCAGGTTGGGCGGCAGGCCCTTGATCGCGTACAGCTCCTGGCCCTTGAGGTCCACCCGGGGGATGGACTCCAGCAGGCCCTTCGTGTACGGGTGCGCCGGCGCCCGGTAGATGTCGTGCACCGGGGCGTTCTCCACGATCCGGCCGGCGTACATGACCGAGATCTTGTCGGCCACGTCCGCCACGACGCCCAGGTCGTGGGTGATCAGGATCATGCCCATCTGGCTCTCGCGCTGCAGCTCGGCCAGCAGTTCCATGATCTGCGCCTGGACGGTCACGTCCAGGGCGGTGGTCGGCTCGTCGGCGATCAGCACCTCGGGGTCGAGCGCGATGGACATCGCGATCATGATGCGCTGCCGCATGCCGCCCGAGAACTGGTGCGGATAGTCGTTGACGCGCTGCCGGGCGGCCGGGATGCGGACCTTGTCCATCAGCTCGACGGCCTTGTTCATGCCGTCGCGCTTGGACATGCCGCGGTGGACCCGGAACATCTCGCTGATCTGCCAGCCCACGGTGAACACCGGGTTGAGCGCCGAGAGGGCGTCCTGGAAGACCATCGCGATGCGCTGGCCGCGCACCTGGGTGCGGGCGTCCTCCGAGAGCTTGAGCAGGTCGGTGCCCTTGAAGCGGATCTCGCCCTTGGGGATGACGGCCGGCGGCATGTCCAGGATGCCCATGATCGCCTGAGCGGTCACGGACTTGCCCGAACCCGACTCGCCGAGCACCGCCAGCGTCTCACCGGGGTTGACCGTGTAGCTCACGCCGTTCACCGCGCGCACGACGCCCTGACGCGTACGGAACTCCACGTGCAGGTCGTCCACCGCGAGCAGCGGTTCGTTGCCCAGCCCTCCCTCGGCGGGCAACACGTCTGTCGACGTCTTCTTCACTTGATCCCCCCTTCTACCTGAGCTTCGGGTCGAGAGCGTCGCGCACGGCGTCGCCCAGCATGATGAACGCGAGCACCGTGATGCTCAGGAACAGGGCCGGGAAGAACAGCGGCAGCGACGCGTCGAGGAAGCGCGGCCGGGCGTCGGCGATCATGAGGCCCCACGAGATGTCCGGCGACTGCACGCCGACCCCGAGGAACGACAGCGCCGCCTCCGCCGCGATGTAGCCGCCGAGGTTGATCGTGCTGACCACGATCACCGGCGCCAGCGAGTTCGGCAGCAGGTGCTTGAACATGATGCGCCACTGGCCCGCGCCCACCGCCCGCGCGGCGACCACGAAGTCCTGGCTCTTCGCCGTGATCACCGAGGCCCGCATGATGCGGAACACCATCGGCCAGCCGAGCACCGCCAGGGCCGCGATGACCAGCATGATGCTGTTGATGCCGCTGTCGCGGAAGGTGGCGGCGATCAGCAGGGCGCCCAGGATCGGCGGGATGGCGAAGAAGATCTCGGTGACCCGGGAGGAGACCGAGTCGATCAGGCCGCTGCGGAAGCCGGCGAACAGGCCGAGCAGACCGCCCAGGATCATGGTGATGATCGTGGTGGTCACGCCGATCACGATCGAGTTGCGGGCGCCGTAGATCGTCCTGGCGAACACGTCACATCCCTGGCTGTCCTTGCCGAACGGGTGCCCCACGCTGGGGAGCTGCCGGGCGGTGGACAGGTCGCAGGTCTGGGCGTTGGTCGGGTCGATCGAGGTGAACAACGACGGCCAGAACGCCATGACCAGCAGGATCGCGATCAGGATCGCGGAGATGATGAACATCGGCCGGCGGCGCAGGTCGTACCAGGCGTCGGTCCACAGGCTGGCGGGCTTCTCCTGCTTCAGCTTGCCGCGCCGGCCCTGCTTGTCGGGGGACGGTGGCGCCGGGGCCTCCGTGACCAGCGACTTCGCTTCCGGCAGCATGGGCCCGACGTTTGCTTCGTTACTCATAGCGGATCCTCGGGTCGAGCACTGCGTACAACATGTCGACGACCAGGTTGGCCAGGATGTAGATCAGCACCAGCACGGTCACGATGCCCACGACGACCGGCTGTTCTCGCAGCAGGATCGAGTTGAACAGCTGGTTGCCGATGCCCGGCAGGTTGAAGATCGTCTCCGTGATGACCGCGCCGCCCATCAGGTTCCCGAGGTCGGCGCCGAGGTAGGTGACCAACGGGATCAGGGCGTTGCGGAGCCCGTGCCTGCCGATGACGCGGCGTTTGGCCAGACCCTTGGCGGTGGCCGTGCGGATGTAGTCCGCGCGCAGCGTCTCCACCAGGCTCGTCCGCGTCAACCTGGTGAGATAGGCGATCGACGTGCCGGCGAGCACGAAACCGGGCAGCAGGTAGCTGCGGAACCCGGCCGAGATGCCGGCCACGGGGAAGATGTCGCTCCCCGTCCACAGCTTGAGCTTGACTCCGAGCACGAGCTGCAGCACGAAGCCCGTCACCAGCGTGGGGACGGAGATCAGCAGCAGCGTCGAGGCGAGGATGGCGGTGTCGGAGGCCCTGCCGCGGCGCAGCGCCGCCCACAGGCCGAGGCCGACGCCGATGATGGCCTCCATGACGAGCGCGGTCAGCGCGAGGTTCAGCGTGACCTGGAACTTGCCGGCCATGAGCTGCGAGACCGGGATCCTGGAGAAGGTGGTCCCGAAGTCGCCGTGGAACAGCACGCCGCTGAGGTAGTACCAGTACTGCAGCAGCAGCGGGTCATTCAGGTGGTATTGGTCGCGCAGGACCTCGGCCACGGCCGGGTCCAGGCGCTTCTCGCCCGCCAGTGCCTGGATGGGGTCGCCGGGCAGGGCGAAGACGATCGCGAAGATGAGTAGCGTGGCGCCGAGCAGGACGGGTATCGCCTGCAGCAGTCGCCTGATGACATAACGGCCCATTCAAGCCCTCCGGTACATGCGTGGAGGCAGTCACCCTCGTAGCCGCGGTTTGCCCGGCCCCAAAGTGACTGCCTCCAAGCTCAGTCCTCCGATGGGCGGACGGCAAGAGCCGTCCGCCCGGCGAATGACGTCAGGCCTTCTCGATGTCGGCCCACTGAACCTGGTTGAGCAGGTTCAGCTTGACGCCCTTGACCTTGGGGGAGTGTCCGAAGTTGCTCCGGTAGAAGTACACCGGGATGTACGGCATGTCCTTGATCAGGATGTCGTCGGCCTGCTGGTAGAGCTTGAGGCCCTCGGCAGCGTCGGCGGCCTGGTCACCCTTGGCGACGATCTCGTCGAATTCCTTGTTCTCGTAGCCGCCGTAGTTCGAGCCGGTCGAGATGGCCTGGGTGCCGAAGATCGGCGTCAGGTAGTTCTCGGCCGACGGGTAGTCGATCGACCAGCCCATGCGGAACAGGCCCTTGTACTTCTTGGCGTCCAGGTCGTCCAGGATGGCCTTGAAGTTCTCGAACGGCTTCGGCGTGACCTCGATGCCCAGGTTGGCGCGGAGGTTGTTGGCGACGGCCTCGATCCACTCCTTGTGGCCGCCGTCGCCGTTGTAGCCGAGCTCCAGCTTGGCCGGGCCCTTGGCGTCGGCGTAGAGCTTCTTCGCCTCGGCCGGGTTGTACGTGCAGGCCGTGCAGGCGCCCTGACGGTAACCGGGGATGGCCGGGTTGATGAAGTCGTCGGCCGGGGCGCGGGTGCCCGCGAAGACCGTCTCGGTGATGGTCTTGCGGTCGATGGCCATGGAGATGGCCTTGCGCACGTCCGGGTTCTTGAACTCGGGGTTGTACTTCAGCGGGACGCCGATGTAGCCGACGGAGGCGTCGGGCTCGTCGAAGTAGCGGTCGCCGAGGACGGACTTGGCGGTCGCGATCGCCGAGGCGGGCAGCGAGTCGTCCACGTCCAGGTTCTCGGCCTGGAGGTCCTGGAAGGCGGTCTCGGCCGAGCTGTAGATCTTGAACTGCAGCTTGGTCCAGTTCTTCGGCTTGGGGCCGGGGAACTTGTCGTAGACCGTCATGTCGATGGTCTGCGCGCCGCCCTTCTTGTAGGGCTTGTCGACCTTGAACAGGCCCTGGCCGATCGGCTGCTCGCCGTAGGCCTGGGTCACCTTGCCGTCGGCGCCGAGCGCGGAGGCCGGCAGCGGGTAGAAGGCGGTGTACCCGAGCATCGTCTTGAACTGCGAGAACGGTGCGGACAGCGTCACCTCGAGGGTGCTGTCGTCGACAGCCTTGAGGCCCTTCATCTCCTTGGCCGTCGGCGTCTTGCCCTCGCCCGGGTGGACGTCGGCGAAGCCGTCGATGCGGGAGAAGAAGGCGGAGGAGCTCATGGCGTTGTCCTGGTTGGCGCCATAGTTCCAGGCCCGCGCGTAGTCAGCCGCGGTGACCGGCTTGCCGTCGTGCCAGGTGTAGCCGGACTTGAGCTTGATCGTCCAGACCTTGCTGTCCTGGGTGGTGATCGACTCAGCGGCCTCTTCAACCGGCTGCTTGTTCTCGTCGTACTTGACGAGCGGCGAGAACACCGCGGCGAGGACTTCGGAGCCCTCGGTCTCGGTGGTGTTCAGCGGGTTGAGGAGCTCCTGAGGCTCACCGATCTCCATGCGGACCGGCGTTTCGCCGCCGCCCGCGGCAGTGCCGCCGTCCGAGGCACCGCCGCCACACGCGGCAACCGCGAGGGCGAGCAGCGCGGTACCGGCGACGATCTGTGCGCCCTTAGTAACACGCATGGTGAAAAAAATCCTCCCTCTACAGGTGGGCGACAGCGCTGAGCTGCGGTGATGGTAAGCAGCCTGACGGGGGGTTCCTGGTATCCCCCGGATTTGGCTGACATGGTCAAACCAGCCGACGCCCTGCCAGTCGATCGCGACTATCCCTTACTACTTGCCACCAGCGAGTCTCTGGCGCGTTGCAGTTCGGTCACACGTGCGCCAATCCAGCGTCACAGACATTCTTCCTATAACTCTACAAACACCCCAGGGATGCTCAAACAGGTCAAGCCTCGACGTGAACGGCGGATGAAAATTACCCCCTACAGGACCGTGGTCGCGCCCTTCCCGCCATGGCCCGCCTCGCTGGGCTACGGTTGAGCGAGTCTTGACGGCACCTTGGAACCTGGCGCCCCAAGACTCCGTCCAAGCATCTGCCGCGTCCCTCGCGGCAGGCACCCCACCGACCTGGATCCAATAGAGTCCTAGCCATGAGCCAGCCGGAATCCGCTGTCGCGGACGCCCAGGCGGGCGGCCGAAGCGGGCAGGAGCCGCTGGCCAAGCTCGCCGAGAGATACGGACTTCGCCGTGCCATCGCGCGGCCGAGGTTCCCTGTCTATCTGCGCCAGCTCTGGGAGCGGCGACACTTCATCCTGACGTACGCGACGTCCCGCAACGTCTCGAAGTACTCCAGCTCGGCCCTGGGCCAGCTGTGGCAGGTGCTGACCCCCCTCCTCAACGCGGGCATCTACTACGTGATGTTCGGCGTCATCCTGGGCGGCCGGGGCGGCATCGAGAACTACCCGGCCTTCCTGCTGACCGGGATGTTCGTCTTCACCTACACCCAGCGCGTGGTCACGGCGGGCGCCAAGTCGATCTCCGGCAACCTGTCGATGATCCGCGCCCTGCACTTCCCGCGCGCCTCGCTCCCGCTGGCGTACACGATCCAGGAGCTGCAACAGCTCGCCATCTCCATGGGCGTGCTCCTGGTCATCGTGACGGCCACCGGCGAGTGGCCCACCTGGTTCTGGCTCATGATCCCGGTGGTGCTGGCGCTCCAGACGATGTTCAACATCGGGGCCAGCCTGGTGATCGCCCGGATGGGCGCCCAGATGCGCGACCTCAACCAGTTGCTGCCGTTCATCACCCGCACCTGGCTCTACGCCTCGGGCGTCTTCTTCTCGATCCAGGACAAGGTGGTCGGGTCCGCGAAGCTGCCGCAGTGGGTCGCCGACGTGATGTACCTGAACCCGACGGCTTCCTACATCGAGTGGATGCGCGACATCCTGATCAAGAGCTACCACCCGCAGAACGGACACTACCCCCCGACCATGGTGTGGGTGTCTTGCGTATTCTGGGCAGTGTTCTCACTCGGCTTCGGCTTCTGGTACTTCTGGCGGTCCGAGGAGAGGTACGGGCGTGGCTGAACTGACCGAGGAGCTGTCACAGGTGAAGGGCGAGGAGCCCGGCGTCCCTGGCAAGGACGTGAGGGTGCACCCCAACCCGGAGCCCCGGGGCAAGAGTCCGCTCGACGTTCCCACGGGCACCCCGACCGTCATCGTCGACGACCTGCACATCGTCTACCGCGTCTACGGCACGGCCACCGACAACGAGAAGGGCAACGCGGTCAACGCCCTCACGCGCCTGCTGAAGCGCCAGGGCCGACCGCAGATGAAGGAGGTCCACGCCGTCAAGGGCGTGACCTTCGTGGCCTACCACGGCGACGCCATCGGCATCGTGGGGCGCAACGGGTCGGGCAAGTCCACGTTGCTGCGCGCCATCGCCGGCCTGCTCCCGCCGCACGAGGGCGCCGTCTACACCGACGGGCAGCCCTCCCTGCTCGGCGTCAACGCCGCGCTCATGCGCGAGCTGACCGGCGAGCGCAACATCGTCCTCGGCTGTTACGCCATGGGCATGACGCCGGCGGAGGTCAAGGAGAAGTACCAGGAGATCGTCGACTTCTCCGGCATCGACGAGTTCGTCCAGCTGCCCATGTCCACGTACTCGTCGGGCATGGGCGCGCGGCTGCGCTTCGCCATCTCCTCGGCCAAGACCCACGACGTCCTGCTCATCGACGAGGCCCTGGCCACGGGCGACCGCGAGTTCCGTAAGAAGAGCGAGGCCCGCATCCGGCAGATCCGCGAGTCCGCCGGCACGGTCTTCCTGGTCGCCCACGACCTCAAGGTCATCGAGGAGACCTGCAACCGGGTCATCTGGCTGCACAAGGGCAAGATCCGGATGGACGGCGACCCCAAGGAAGTCATCGCCGCCTACAACAAGGGCTGAGCCGCACCGCTTTTCGATCACCTGCGCGAAACGTGGGTGACTCGCGCGCCGAAACACTGACAGCGTGACTGCCGTTCCGATAGTATTCGAACGCGGATTCGATCCAAGGAACGCTGATGGAGTGGGGGCGCGCGATGGGAGAGCTTTCGGCCGCGATCGACCACCTGGCCATCGAAGACGTGGCCGAGATCCCCAGGATGCAGCTCGCCGAGCAGCTGCTGGAGCTTCACTGGCAGATGGCCCGGTTGCAGGCCCAGATAGCCCGGCGCACCGGCGTCCGGCTGCCCTAGCGGCCCGGCGCCGTACGAGGGGGGACAAGACAAGGCCGCCGACCCCGTGACGGGGCCGGCGGCGGGCTCGGCGCGGCGCCGCTGCCCTGCAGTCAGCGGCGGCACGCGGGTGCGAACCCCCGGGCCGGAGCGCATCCGCCCAGACCCGTGGCGGGCCCGTCCGCCCGAGCGGCGGACCCGCGACCGACGCGCGGCAGTGCCGCCGGGGCGCTCGGCACCTTGTGAGCGCACACCATCGGCCTGTCCTGTCGGTGCGACGACGCCCCCGTCGTTCCGCGGGCGTCCACCGACGCCGGGGAGAGCGGGAACCCGCCGTCGCGGGAACAACCTGGCACCTGAACGCGGGCCACCGCACGGCCGTCACGGCCGGTTCGCGAGCGTCGGCACCTGGGACGCCGGCGAACCGTCGCACAGCCCTCGGCGGGGCCGCGTGCGCGCGTCGTCACGTCATGTCCGGGACGCGCCCGCGCGGGTCACGTCCGCGGCACGTCCGGGACGCGCCGCGCTCGCCTCAGTCGCGAACCCAGGAGCCCCGCACCGAGCTCGTCAGCGCGTCGCTGCTCCAGCCGAGGGCGGAGACCATGTCGCTGTAGGAGCCGGCGGCCTTGGAGCCGTTGGCCGAGACGAGGCCCGCGGTGTCCTGCATGAGCGGGGTGATCTCGTCGACGGAGGCGGTCCTGGTGGTGCCCGGCAGCGCCTCGGCGATCGGCGCGGCCTCGACGGGGGCGACCTGCCCGACCATCGGGGCCAGCTCGCCGCCGGACGCGTGCGGCAGGGCCATCCTGGCGGCGCGGGTGAGCCCGCCCATCCCGGACTCCATGGACAGGTCGCGCAGGCCCTTGGTGGCGCCCGTCATGCTCGTGGTGGCGGTGCCGGCCGTGCCGGAGCCCGTGCCGGGCAGCAGCGCGCCGCCGCCCACCTTGCCCATCGCGCCGCCGACCGAGGCCCCGGCCAGGGCGGTCATCGTGTCCATGGCGCCGCGCAGCGGGGCGCTGGTGCCGGTGAGCCCGCCGTTGCTCTGGGGCGCGCCCTTGACCAGCGGCTGCGCCATGCGGGCGCCGCCGAGCAGCGGCAGCGACTTGGCCAGGCCCCGGCCGCCGCCGCCGACCGCGCCGCCGCTGAGGATGGGCGACAACTCGGGCAGCGGGCCGCTCGCCTGGGTGACGTCCTCGGCCGCGTTGGGCGTCATCGCCAGGCTGGCGCGCCGGTTCTCGTCGGCGATGTCGCGTGCCCTGGCCTCGCCGGCGGCGTCCGCCGCCTTGGCCTTGTTGGCCCCGGTCAGGCCGCCGAGGCCGCCGCCCAGGCTGCTGAGCAGCCCGCCGCCGAGCAGCCCGCCGAGCAGGTCGAGCGGGCCTCCGCTGGTGCCCCCGCCCAGGCCGTCCAGCGGGACGATCTTGGCGGTGTGAGTGAATTGAACTTCTGCTTGAGCTGGCACGGCCAAAGCCGCCGCCAAGCCGAATGCTGTGACGGCAACGGCCGCCTTGACTACTCGATTCATGATTGCCTTCCCGGCTCGTGATCGATCGCTCTCGAATGCGGTGGAAATGCGAATCGATAACCCCCGAATGCCGTGGCGCACACGCTATGGGCACCACACGAAGCGTGCTGTCACGGCTGAGCTACGGAAGCAGTTGTATCACTGACGGTGATCGCCCGCAGGCGGCCGGAAAGCCCATGTAGCAGGGTTTGCAGGCCGGTTACCGAGTAAAGGGGGAGCGTTGAGCGGAGAGACAAAACCGGAAATACCCCGGTTTTGATTTCGATTCCGCGCGGACCCGATCGCCATCAGGACCCGCGCCGCCGACGTGCGCCCGCACGGCCCGCGAACAAGTGGTCGCATTAACAAATGTCCCGGGCCGGGGGCGCACAATTCAGTGGCGGTGGTGCGAGAACGCGACCACTCAGATGGGCAGCAACGCGTCGGCCGGCTCGAACGGAAAACGCTCGGCGAAGGCCGGCCGCAGATCCGTCAGCCAGACCGCCGACGGGTCGTACCGGGCGAAGAACGGCCGCCCGACCAGCTCGGGGTCGCGGGCCTGGATGAGGTGGAGCACGAAGACGCGCTCACCGGCGATCTCGGTCACGCCGTCCACGCACACCTTGCCCGGCGTGGCCGACATGGACGGCCCCCGGACCGTACGGCAGAGCCCGGAGACGGTCGAGTAGGCGTCCCTGAAGATCTCGTACGCACGGGCCAGCGGGACCGCGAAGTAGTCCTGCGGCCCGGTGTCGCGCTCGACGAACATGTAATAGGGAATCAGCCCCATCCGCAGCTGCCGCCGCCACATCGACGACCACACGGCCGGATCGTCGTTGATGGACCTGATGAGCGGCGCCTGGGTCCTGATCGTCGCCCCGCTGCCGAGGATGCGTTCGACCGCCGACTCCACCAGCGGCGAGTCCAGCTCCCGCGGATGCGAGAAGTGGGCCATGAACGCCAGGTTCTTGCCGGCCTTCACCACCTCCTGGAACAAGCCGAGCGTGGCGTCGGCGTCGGGGTCGGTGGTGAAGCGCTGCGGCCAGTAGGCCAGCGCCTTGGTGCCGATGCGGATCGATTCGAGCTGGTCGAGGCCGAGCAGCGGCTCGATGTACCGCCGGATGACCGGCTCACCCATGATCATGGCGTCGCCGCCGGTGATCAGGACGCTGGTGACCTCGGGGTGGTGGCGGATGTAGGACACCATCCGGTCGACGTCGTCGGAGGCGAACTTCAGGTCCGCGTCCCCGATGAACTGCGCCCACCGGAAGCAGTACGTGCAGTAGGCGTGGCAGGTCTGCCCCTGTTTAGGGAAGATGAGCACTGTCTCTGGATATTTATGCTGCATGCCGGGCACCGGCTCGTCGTCCATCCTCGGGACGTTGAGCTCCTTCTGCCCGGCGGGATGCGGGTTGAGCTGCGCGCGTACGCGGTTGGCCTCGGCCTGGACCTCGCTGTTGGGCGCCTCGGCCTTGAGCAGGTCGGCCAGCCTGGCCACGTCCGCGGCGGGAAGCATGTCCTCCTGCGGGAAGACGAGGCGGTAGATGGGATCGTCGGGCGCCGCCGACCAATCTATGAGTTCATCCACGACATAGGCGTTCGTCCGGAAGGGCAGCACCGTGGCCACGGCGCGGACCCTCAGCCGCTCCTCGTCGTCCAGCCCCGCCCGTCGCAGGAGCTCGTCGAGGTGCTTGGACGTGTACGCCTTGAAGCGTCGGGTACCTGCCTGGTTCAAGATCACTAGGCCTTTCCCATCTTTTTTGTTCGATCGCGTGTAAACCTCACGACCCAGTCGCGCGTCTACGGTTCTTAATATCCGGACGCGACGCGCCGCGTCCCCGGTTCCACTGGGCTCCAAGTTTCCTTGCAGGTTTGACACTCGCGACATATCGCGATTCGACATACACTGATTCATCGTGACCGAGGATCTCGATCTGCGCGCCTCCGACGCCGACCGCGACCGTGTCGCAGCCCTGCTGGGCGACGCGCTCGCCACCGGAAGACTCACCAGCGTCGAGCACGCCGACCGTCTGGAGATCGCCTACACGGCGAAGACGATCGGCGAACTCGTCCCCCTCACCCGGGACCTGCCCCAGGTGTCCGCCCCGTCCGCCCTGCCCGAGGCCATCGAGCACCAGGTGATCAGCTCGAAGTTCAGCAAGATGGTGCGCAAGGGGCGCTGGGTCGCGTCCCGGCGCACCAAGCTGTCGGCCCGCTTCGGCGCCCTCGTCATCGACCTGTCCGACGCCGTGCTCCCCGGCCGGGAGATCACCATCGAGACCGACGCGAAGTTCAGCAAGATGATCGTCCGGGTGCCGGAGAACGCCCACGTGATCGACGAGGGCAGCTCGATCTTCGGCAAGCGCAACGTCAGCGGCGGCTCGGCGGGCGACGGCCCGCTGATCCGGGTCACCGGCTCGTCGAAGTTCTCCAAGGTCATCGTGACCCGCGGCCTCGACGACTGGAACCTCCACTGACGGCCCCTCGCGACTGGGACCGCCGCGCCGGGGAAGCAGGGAGGTCCACCCGCCGGTCGACCTGACGTCCGGCCTGCCTACGATGCGGACATACACGAGCCCGCGTACCGGCCCGGCCGGGCGACGGCGGGCTCGTCTGTCCCACGAGGTGACCATTGTCCGACAGCAGGCCCGTCGCGCTCGACGCCATGGGCGGCGACCACGCTCCCCACGAGATCGTGGCCGGCGCGGTCCACGCCGTCCGCGAGCGCAAGCTGCCCATCGTGCTCGTCGGTTCACCCCGCATCCTGTACGAGGCCCTGGCCGACCACGACGCCACCAAAGAGGTCCCGATCGTCAGGGCGGAAGAGGCCCTGGCCATGGACGAAGGCGCCCTGGCCAGCCTGCGCCGCCCGCGGTCCAGCATCGCCATCGCCTGCCACCTCGTCCGCCGCGGCGACGCCTCGGCCGTGGTGTCGGCCGGCTCGACCGCGGGCATCGTCGCCACCGGCAGGCTCCGGCTCAAGGCCCAGCAGGGCGTCCTGCGACCGGCCATCGCCGTGGCGCTCCCGACGCTCCCCACCCCCACCCTCCTGGTGGACGCCGGCGCCAACGCCGAGGTCAAACCGGAGATGCTGCTGCAGTTCGCCCACCTCGGCGCGGCCTACGCCGAGCTGGCCTACGACATCCCCGAGCCCAGGATCGGCCTGCTCACCATCGGCAGCGAGGCGGAGAAGGGCAACAAGCTCGTCAAACGCGCCCACGAACTGCTGCAGTCCTCCCCCGGCATCCGCTTCACCGGCAACGTCGAGGGCCACGACCTGCTCACCGGCAAGGTCGACGTCGTCACCACGGACGGCTTCACCGGCAACGTCGCGCTCAAGACCATGGAAGGCGCGGTCCGGTACGCGTTCGGCGAGCTGGCCGAGACCATCGGCGAGAGCAGGATCGCCAAGTTCGGCGCGCTCATGCAACGCGGCCGCCTGCGCGAGCTGCGCAGACGCCTCGACGCCGAGGCCCACGGCGGCGCCGTCCTGCTCGGGCTGAACGGGACGGTGGTGATCGCCCACGGCTCCTCCAGGGCGCCCGCGATCAGCGCCGCCTGCCAGGTCGCCGCCGACCTCTCCGCGGGTGGCATCGTCGCCAGGATCGGCGACCGGATCGCCGCCGCACATCGCTCACACCGACTCTGGTGACGCCGTAGTGTGTGAGACCGATCCACAGAAACGGGGGGTATGTGGACGGCCTCACCTCAGCACAGGTCGCGGAGGCGAAGACCAACGAGGTGCCGCGGCGGTCGAGCAGATCGCTCAGCGCGATCATCAGGGCGAACGTGTTCACCCTGTTCAACCTGGTCATCGGCGTGCTCTGGGCGCTGATCCTGATCTTCGGCGAGTGGCAGGACGGCCTGTTCGGCCTGGTGATCGTGGCCAACGCGCTGATCGGCATCGTCCAGGAGCTGCGCGCCAAGCGCACCCTCGACAAGCTCGCCGTGATCAACGAGGCCCCGGTCCGCGTCCGCCGCGACGGCCGTGAGCAGCAGGTCGAGCCGCACCGGGTGGTCCTCGGCGACCTGGTGCTGCTCGGCTCCGGCGACCGCCTGCTGGTCGACGGCGAGGTCGTCGGCTCCGACGGCCTGGAGGTCGACGAGTCGCTGCTGACCGGCGAGGCCGACCCGGTGCACAAGAAGCCCGGCGACCAGGTGTTGTCGGGCAGCTTCGCGGTCGCCGGCTCCGGCGCGTACGTCGCCACCCGCGTCGGCACCGACGCCTACGCCGTGCGGCTGGCGGAGGAGGCCAGCAAGTTCCACCTCGCCCACTCCGAGCTGCGCGAGGGCGTGGCGAACTTCATCAAGTACATCACCTGGCTGGTCGTGCCGATCGGCGCCCTGCTGATCTACAGCCAGCTGCACAACTCCGCCGACTTCTCCACCGCCATCACCGGCGCGGTCGCCGGCATCGTCACCATGATCCCCGAGGGCCTGGTGCTGATGACCTCGATCGCGTTCGCCGTCGGCGTCATCCGCCTCGGCCGGCGCAAGTGCCTGGTCCAGGAGCTGCCCGCGATCGAGGGGCTGGCCAGGGTCGACGTGCTCTGCCTGGACAAGACCGGCACCCTCACCGCCGGCGGCATGGACCTCGACCAGGTGCTCCCGCTGCGCGACGACCAGCCGGTCGAGCCCGCGCTGGCCGCCCTGGCCCACCTCGACGCCCGTCCCAACGCCACCGCCCAGGCCATCAGGGCCCGCTACCCCGCCCCCGCCGACGGCTGGTCGGCGGCCTCGTCCGTGCCCTTCTCCTCGGCCCGCAAGTGGAGCGGCGCCGACTTCGGCGGGCACGGCGCCTGGCTGCTGGGCGCCCCCGACGTGCTGCTGCACGACGGCGACGGCTACGACAAGGCCGCCGAACTGGCCGCCACGGGCACCCGCGTGCTCGTCCTGTGCCGCACGCCCGACCTGCGGGCCGCCCAGGACGGCGGGCCCGTCGAGCCCGTCGCGCTGGTCACCCTCAGGCAGCGGATCAGGCCCGACGCGCTCAAGACCCTCGGCTACTTCGCCAAGCAGGGCGTCACGGTCAAGGTCATCTCCGGCGACAACCCGGAGGCGGTCTCCGCCATCGCCATGAGCCTGAAGATCCCCGGCGGCGACCGTTCCGTCGACGCCAGGACGCTCCCCCAGGACGACCCCGACAAACTCGGCGAACTGCTCGACTCCCACACCGTGTTCGGCCGGGTCAGCCCGCAGCAGAAACGGCAGTTCGTCGGCGCGCTGCAGGCCCGCGGGCACACCGTGGCCATGACCGGCGACGGCGTCAACGACGTCCTCGCGCTCAAGGACGCCGACCTCGGCATCGCCATGGGCGCGGGCAGCCCGGCCACCAAGGCGGTGGCCCAGGTGGTGCTGCTGGACGACAAGTTCGCCACGCTGCCGCACGTCGTCGGCGAGGGCCGCCGGGTGCTGGCCAACATCGAACGCGTCGCCAACCTCTTCCTCACCAAGACCTTCTACGCGATCGTGTTGTCGCTGGCCGTCGGCGTGGCCGGGGTGATGTTCCCGTTCGCGCCCCGCCACTCCACCCTCACCAACGCGCTGACCATCGGCATCCCGGCGTTCTTCCTGGCGCTCGCGCCCACGGTCGAACGGGCGCGGCCGGGGTTCGTCCGGCGGGTGCTGCGCTTCGCCGTGCCGGCGGGGGTCTTGTGCGCGATCGCGGTGCTGCTGTCGTTCTGGGCCGCGCACAGCGGCACCTCCACCCTGACCGAGGACCAGACGTCCGCGGTGATCACCCTCTTCCTCACCACGTGGTGGGTGCTCGTGCTGATCACCAGGCCGCTCAACTGGTGGCGGATCACGCTGCTGGCGTCCATGGCGGGGCTCTTCGCGCTCGCCCTGTCGCTGCCGCCCGTCAGGCGCTTCTTCGCCCTCGCGCCCGGCGACCTCAGCAACGACCTGACCGCCGTCGGCATCTCCCTGGTGGCCGCTGCGGCGATCAGCATCGCGGTCAAGGTCGCCGGTACCCTTAGAACATGACCGACCCGCAGATAGTGCTCACCGAGCGCGTCCAGCAGGCGCTGGCCAACGCGTTCGGCGCCGAGCACGCCGACGCAGACCCGCTGATCCGGCCCTCCCAGTTCGCCGACTTCCAGGCGAACGTCGCGATGAGCCTGGCCAAGCGCCTGCGACGGTCCCCGCGGGAGGTCGCCGAGGCGATCAAGGCCGAGCTGTCCGACTTCCCCGGCACGGTCGAGGTCAGCGGCCCCGGCTTCCTCAACATCACGCTCGCCGACTCCTGGATCGAGTCCCAGGCCGCGGGCATGCGCGACGACCAGCGCCTGGGCGTCGGCACCAGCACGCCCGCGCAGACCATCGTGATCGACTACTCCGCGCCCAACGCGGCCAAGGAGATGCACGTCGGCCACCTGCGCACCACCATCGTCGGCGACTCCCTGGCCCGCCTGCACGAACACCTCGGCAACAAGGTGATCAGGCAGAACCACCTCGGCGACTGGGGCACCCCGTTCGGCATGCTCATCGAGCACCTGCTCGACATCGGCGAGCCGGCCGCGGTCGCCCAGCTCGAAGCGGGCATGGGCACCGAGTTCTACCAGGCGGCGCGGGCCAAGTTCGACGCCGACGAAGGCTTCAAGCAGCGCGCCCGGGTCCGGGTCACCACCCTCCAGTCGGGCGACCCGGCCACCATGCGCCTGTGGCACGTCTTCATGGACGCCACCGTCCGCTACTTCAACAAGGTCTACTCCCTGCTCGGCGTCACGCTGACCGACGCCGACCTCGCGGGCGAGAGCATGTACAACCCCATGCTGGAGAAGACCTGCGCCGACCTCGAGGCGTCGGGCGTCGCCGTCCACAGCGAGGGCGCGCTCTGCCTGTTCCCGCCCGGCTTCACCGGCTCCGACGACAAGCCCCTGCCGCTCATCATCAGGAAGAGCGACGGCGGCTACGGCTACGCCTCCACAGACATGGCGGCGATCCGCTACCGCGTCCACGACCTGAAGGCCGACCGCATCCTCTACGTGGTGGGCGCCGACCAGGCACTCCACTTCCGCATGGTCTTCGCCTCCGCGCAGATGGCCGGCTGGCTGCCCGACACCGTCTCGGCCGAACACGTGCAGATCGGCATGATGCTCGGCAAGGACGGCCGCCGCTTCAAGACCAGGTCGGGCGAGTCCATCAAGCTGATGGACCTGCTCCAGGAAGGCGTCGACCGGGCCTCGGCGGCCATCGCCGAACGCGGCTACGACGAGGCCACCCGCAACGAGATCGCCCTGGCCGTCGGCATGGGCGCGGTGAAGTACGCCGACCTGTCGGTCAGCCACGACAGCGAATACGTCTTCGACTACGACCGCATGCTGGGCTTCACCGGCAACACCGGCCCCTACATGCAGTACGCCACCGCCCGCATCCGGTCCATCTTCCGCAAGGCGGACATGGAGCCGGCGGCCGCCACGTCCCCGATCCTGCTGGCCGAGCCCGCCGAGCGTGCCCTGGCCCTGCACCTGCTCGGCTTCGGCACGCTCATCGAAGAGGTCACCGCCCGCTCCGAGCCCCACCGGCTGTGCAACTTCCTCTTCGAGACGTCGAGCCTGTTCAGCACGTTCTACGAGCAGTGCCCGGTGCTGCGGTCCGACGTCGAGCCCGAGACCCGCGCCTCGCGGCTGGCCCTGTGCGCGCTGACCCTGCGCGTGCTCGAAACCGGCCTCGACCTTCTGGGCGTCCCCGTCCCCGACCGCATGTAACAGGCAGTTGGCTCAAAGTCTCCCGTTCCGTCATGGGCGCGCCTCCACCGGGTTGGCGCGCCCTAACGGCTAGGCTTTACGCGGTCATGAACTGAGGCCGAAATGGGGGAGTTCTCTGCCTTGAGCACGGACCTGACTGCGAGCCCCCAGGCAGCGACGGAGTTGCAACGCTACGCCGAGGCGCTGCTGGCGCACCTCGCCGCCAATGGCACCGCTCCTCCCGCCGCTCCGGGCTTTCGCGACATACCCGGCCACTGGCTGCCTCCTGCCGTCGAAGCACTGGTCGCCATCCTCGCCGGCGACGACCCGCTCGAACCACTGAGCAGGGCCGCCGGCCGCGACCAGCAGCAGACCGCGCTCTTCCTGTGCCTGGCCCTGGCGGTGTCCGGGCAGGGCAGCCGCATCCACGCCTCCTGGCTCGGCACGGCCTTCGGCGAGCTGTCGCTCGACCGTCCCGTCACCCACGGCCAGCGCTCGCTCTGGCTGGCCGCCGCCCGCGGCGCCTACGGCCCGGCCGGCAAGATCTTCGTGCTGCGCAAGCTCGACGCGCTGGCCGTCCAGGAGCACGCCGACGTCGAGGAGTGGGTGCAGGCGCTGGTGCCAGGCGAGCCCGCGGTCGTCGTGCCGCCGTCGCTGGCCGACTTCCCGGAGATGGCCGAAATCCCCGACCTGGCCCGTCCGGCGGTCGCGGCCGCCCGCCTGGCCAGGCTGCGCGGCCGCTGCGCCGAGATCACCTCGGCCCGGCAGGCCGACCACGACTCCGCCGCCCCGCTCAGCAACAGCTCGGCCAGCCCGGCCGCGTCCTGGGCCGAGGACGAGCCGCTGGCGGTCCTGCGCGCCCAGATCGGGCAGGGCGGCCCCGCCGGCCCGATGGCCTCGCTGATCTCCCACCTGCTCGACGACCTGCGTCCCGGCGCCGACCCGCACCTGGCCGCCATCGCCCTGCACGTCGCCGCGCCCATCCTGCGCGGCCTGGCCGAGGAGCTCGAAGCCGACAGCCGGCTGACGCCGCCCGCCACGCTGACCGTCCCGCTGCTCGGCCACCGCATCCACCTGCGCCCCGAAGGCCCCGACGAGACCTCGATCGCCACGGCGGAGCACGCCATCCTCACCGAGGGCGTCGTGCCGCGCGGCCGGCCGTGGGCCGCGTTCGTGCTGATCGTGGCGGGGGTCGCGTGCCTGGCCGGAGCGGCGTTCAGCGCCTCGCTCCTGCTGGCCGCCGCCGGGGTGGCCATGCTCGGGCTGGGCGGCTGGCAGCTCTGGCAGCGCCACAAGACGATCGTCGCCGACGCCCGTTACGTGGCCGCCCAGGTCAACGAGCTGAAGGAGCTGGCCGAGGGCGCCGTCTGGGCCCTGCACGCCTACGCCAGAGAAGCGGACGCACGTGCGAAACAGGCCGCTGACGATGCAGCCGAGCTCACCCGGCTGATTCGTCGCGGCCCGCGCGCTGCTTAGACCCGATCAGGTCGTCTCGATCTCCACGTGCGCCGGCGCGAGCAGGAACACGCGATCGGCGATGCGCTCGATCCGACCCTCGCAACCGAACGCGAGCCCGGCGGCGAAGTCGACCATCCTCGTCGCCTCGGGCATCGCCATGCCCGTGACGTCCATGATCACCGTCTGCCCGTCACGGAAGTGCTGACCGATCAACGGTGCGTCGTTGTACTTGAGCGGCTGGACCATCACGATGCGCGACGCGTCGACGTTCGCGCGCCACCGCCGGGCGGCCCGCTCCGTCGCCGGAACGTACTCGTCCTCGTAGTGCTCGTCGTCGTCATAGCCGTCGTCGTAGTGATCGACCCCGCTCAGGCCAAGGTAGTTCACCACCTTGCGCACTGCCCCCATCGGCTTGTCCTTTCCTCAGGAACTCACCGTAATCGGCACGTCCCTACACATTGGACGGTAACCGACGATTCCGCATTCGCCACGCGACACGCCCAGCCCTAATTCCATTTTGTACGGCTTGCAACCCGCTTGCATCTGGATATCCGTCCCCCCCGTATAGCATCGGCCACATGCGCCTGTTCACTGTAGACGCCTTCACCGACACAGCTTTCAAGGGTAATCCCGCAGGTGTCTGCCTGCTGGACTCTCCGGTTACTGATGGGTGGATGCAGAGCGTAGCCGCCGAGATCAACCTCTCCGAGACCGCCTTCCTGCTCGGCGATTCCCTACGGTGGTTCACCCCTGTGGTCGAGGTCACTCTCTGCGGTCATGCCACGCTGGCGACCGCTCACGTTCTGTATTCGACCGGCGCCGCCACCGGCCCCGTCGAATTCCGCACGGCCAGCGGAACGCTAACCGTGAATCGCGCCGCCGGAGACCTCATCACGATGGATTTCCCGGCCAAGCAGGTGACGCCCGTCACGGTTCCCGACGGCCTGGAGAAAGCGCTCGGAGCCACCCCGGTACAGGTCGGGAAAAGCGACCTGGACCTGCTGGTCGAGCTCGATTCAGAGCAGACGGTACGCGCTCTGCGCCCCGACATCCCGGCCCTGTCGGCGGTGGAGGCGCGCGGCGTCATCGTCACCGCCCGCGGCACCGGCACGGATTTCGTCTCACGATTCTTCGCTCCCAAAGTGGGCGTCGCCGAGGATCCGGTGACCGGCTCGGCCCACTGCGCCCTGTCGCCGTACTGGTCCGCGCGGCTCGGCCGCACGACCCTGACCGGTGCACAGCTGTCCGCCAGAGGCGGCCTGGTCCACACCCGCCTCGACGGCGACCGCGTCCACCTCGCCGGCCATGCCGTGACCATCCTCACCGGCACACTCCTCACGCCCGGGTAAAAACTTCCTTACCTTCCTTGCTTCCCTCTGCTCAGCTCTCTAACCTACAAATCGAGTTGGAGGTTAGCTACTACGACAGAAGCAGGAGGTTCGGAACCATGCTGCTGACTTCGATCGACCCGTTCTTCCAGGAGTTCGAGCGCCAGTTCAACCGGCTGGCCCGCCAGACCTTCGACAACGGCAGCGCCGCCACGATGCCGATGGACGGCCTCCGCCGCGACGACGACGTGGTCCTGCGCTTCGACCTGCCTGGCATCGACCCGGACTCCATCGAGGTCACCGTCGACCGGGGCGTCCTCACCGTCAGCGCCCGCCGCGAGGAAGAGATCGCCGAGAACGAACGCCTGTTCGTCCGCGAGCGTCCGATGGGCACGTTCACCAGGCGCGTCTACCTGTCGGAGCACCTCGACAGCGACCGCATCGACGCCGGCTACGCCAACGGGGTGCTCACCGTCCGCATCCCCGTCCTCGAACGCGCCAAGCCGCGCAAGGTGGAGATCCGGCGCAACGACACGAAGGCCATCCAGGCCTGAACCGGCACCGGGGGCGGGGCAACCCGGCCCCGCCCCCGAATCCCGAGGAGGCCCGATGCCCGAGCTGCCCTTCGACGACGAGCACGCCCCGCTCTACTCCCTCGGCCAGGTCGCCGAGATGCTCCAGGTCCGCCAGGCCTACCTCCGCCGCCTGGACGAACACGACGTCATCAGCCCGACCCGCTCATCCGGCGGCCAACGCCGCTACTCCCGCAACGACATCCTGATCGTCCAGCACGTGACCGACCTCGCCGACCAGGGCATGACCCTGATCGCCATCCGCCGCATCCTGGAACTCGAACGCGAACTCGCCGACGTCCGCCGGCAACTCAAAGAAGCCCGCACCCGCCTCGACGAGGCCACCTGACCCCCGCCGCCCCCAGGACAAGCTGGCCTTCCTGCCCTCTCCCCCGACAAGCCCCCTTCCAGAGTCCCGCCCAGCCCGCCGGCCACGAAATTCCCGCCCCCAGCATCCCGACGGGCCTGCCCCACCCCGCAAGGCCGTCACATACAAACGATCCCCGCCCTCAGGCGACCGGCGCTGGGCCCCTCAGGCGACTGGCGCTTGGCGCTCCCGGCGCCCGGTGTCCGGAGCCCGGCGCTCCCGAGCCCGTCCTCCGGCGGTTGGCCACCCGGAGCTCCAGGGCTCAGTGACCGGCTCGCCCTGAATCCTCGCCACCGGCGCCGACTCAGGCATAAACGCCATCCCGACCTGTCGGGCGTAGGATGCGCCCTTGCCGTACCACCGCCCACCCCCCGACAGGACTCGCCCGTCATGAATCCCCACCACGAACACCTTCGCGCCCGTTTCCGAACCGCGCCGCTCCAACCCCCGCCCGCACCCTGGCGCCCCCTGCCGCCAGTAGCGGTCGGAGGCTTGACCGGCGTCGGCTTCGCCATGCACCCCGAATCGGGCGAAGACCTCATCCTCGTGACCTCTCACCAGGGCCGCGGCGTCCTCAACTGCGTCACCGGCCAACGCATAGCACGCGACCCCAACCCAGAACCAGCCTGGCCGGACGACTACACCCTCACCTGCCAAGGCATAGGACCTCTTGCAGGCACCACCGTCAAAATCTCCGGCCTCCTGGGCGGCGGACTGCACACGACCACCACGCATGGATGGTCCATCGATGTCGTAACACCCGACTGGCCCATCGAAAGCGTCCTGCTCTCCAACGGCGGGGACCCCTACCGCGACGAAGCCGGATCAACCTGGTGGCACATCCACCGCGAAGAGGGCTGCGAGCTCCGCACAGCCGGCTTCTCCCCCACAGGCCGAACCCTGGCCCTCGCCTCCAGCTGCACACTGACCCTCTTCACCCACCCCTGACCCCCAGCCAGCCACCATGGCATCAGAACAGCGGATCTTCAAACCTCGCTGGACTCTCGATGCCCCCAGCCCAGAGCCGGACTCCTGGAATACACAGCTACGCCACCACTCCGGACAGTTGAGTGCGGGCACCCGCGGCGCCCCGCGACAAACACCCTGGAAGAGGAACACCCCGCCGGAAATGCGGAAAAGGGTTCCGGCCGAAGCCGGAACCCTCCCCGAACGCGAAGAAGCCCCACACGGTTCGTGTGGGGCTTCTTCGAAAGATTGTCCGGCGGTGACCTACTCTCCCACACCCTCCCGAGT
>NZ_JBFAOM010000020.1:0-165361 GCF_040675235.1 Nonomuraea sp. NPDC049637 | reverse complement strand
TGGCCACGACCTTGCCCTCGCCCTGGAGCTCCTTGACGACGTCGACCTTGTCGGCGGGCAGCACCTCGGCGATCACCTCGTCGATGCCGACCTCGTCCGCGACCTGCCGGGCGACGGCCTCGTTGTCGCCGGTCAGCAGCACCGGGGTGAGGCCCAGCGCGCGCAGCCTGGCGATGGCCTCCGCACTGGTCTCCTTGACCACGTCGGACACCACCAGCAGCGCCCTGGCCTTGCCGTCCCAGCCGGCCGCGACCACCGTACGGCCCTTGGCCTGCTCCTCCTCAAGGGTGGCTGCCAGGTCGGCGGGCAGGTGCTGCGACCACTCGGCCAGCAGCCTCGGCCGGCCGACCAGGACCGCGTGCCCGTCCACGATGCCCTGCACGCCGAGGCCCTCGACGTTGGCGAAGTCCTCGACGGTCGCGTCGGACTTCGCCTCCCTGGCGATGGCCTGGGCGATCGGGTGCTCGGAGGCGTGCTCCAGAGCGCCCGCCAGCCGCAGCACCTCCTCGCGGCTCTCGCCCTCGGCCAGGTGCACGCCGACCAGCGTCATCCTGCCCTCGGTGACCGTGCCGGTCTTGTCCAGGACGATGGTGTCGATGCGGCGGGTGGACTCCAGCACCTCCGGCCCCTTGATCAGGATGCCGAGCTGCGCGCCCCTGCCGGTGCCGACCAGCAGCGCCGTGGGCGTGGCCAGGCCGAGCGCGCACGGGCAGGCGATGATCAGCACGGCCACCGCGGCGGTGAACGCCGCCCCCGCGCCATTGCCGGTGCCGAGCCAGAAGCCCAGCGTGCCCAGGGCCAGCGCGATCACGATCGGCACGAAGATGCCCGACACGCGGTCGGCCAGCCGCTGCACCTCGGCCTTGCCCGTCTGGGCGTCCTCGACCAGCTTGGCCATCTGGGCGAGCTGCGTGTCGGCCCCGACCCGGGTGGCCCGCACCACCAGCCGGCCGCCCGCGTTCACCGTCGCCCCGGTGACGGCGTCGCCCGGACGCACCTCGACGGGCACCGACTCGCCGGTCAGCATCGAGGCGTCGACCGCGGAGGTGCCCTCCTCGATCACGCCGTCCGTGGCGATCTTCTCACCCGGCCGCACGACGAACGTGTCGCCCGCCTTGAGCTGCTCGACCGGCACCCGCCGCCCGTCGGCCAGCTCGACGTCCTTGGCGCCCAGCTCCATCAGGGCCCGCAGCGCGGCCCCCGCCCGCCGCTTGGAACGCGACTCGAAGTAGCGTCCGGCCAGGATGAACGCGGTCACCCCCGCCGCGGCCTCCAGGTAGATGTTGCCTGAGCCGTCGGTGCGCTCGATGGTCAGCTCGAACGGGTGCGTCATGCCCGGCGTGCCCGCCGTGCCGAAGAACAGCGCCCACAGCGACCAGCCGAGCGCGGCCAGCGTGCCGATGGAGATCAGCGTGTCCATGGTGGCGGCGCCGTGGCGCAGGTTCGTCCAGGCGGCCTTGTGGAACGGCCAGCCCGCGTAGACCACGACCGGCGCGGCCAGCACCAGCGACAACCACTGCCAGTTCGTGAACTGCAGCGCCGGGACCATCGCCATCGCGATCACCGGCACGCTCAGCGTGACGGCGGCGATCAGCCGGTCGCGCAGCGGACGCAACTCGTCGGCGGGCTCGGCCTGCTCCTCCTGCTCTTTGGGGGCCGGGAGCGCGGCGGTGTACCCGGCCTTCTCCACCTCGCTGATCAGCGCCTGGGGGTCGAGCCCGTCGGGAAAGGTGACCTTCGCCTTCTCCGTCGCGTAGTTGACCGTCGCGGTCACGCCCTCAAGCTTGTTCAGCTTGCGCTCGATGCGATTGGCGCAGGACGCGCACGTCATTCCGCCGATCGCGAGTTCGACGGCCTTTTCCTCGGTGAGGGAAGACATCACCTCTCCTTTCCCGGTCTCAGAGTCTTTTCAGTGTGTTTTCAGTGTGTTTTCAGTGGCCGTGGGGGGCCGACGGTTCCGCAGCGGTCGCGTCGCCCTGCGTGGCGCGCACAGTGAAGTCCGCGGTACGAACCTCGTCCCCGTGCTTGAAGTCGAGGAACAGCCGGTAGTCGCCAATGCTCGGCACCTCGGCGTAGAAGGTGATCTGCGGACCGGCCTTCTCGCCCTGCTCGGGGTGCACGTGCAGGTAGGCCAGGTCACCGGCGCGAAGGGCGACCAGATGGCCGTACGCGCCCAGGTAGGGCTGCAGGTCGGTGACCGGCTCGCCGTTCTTGCTGACCGAGAGGGTGAGCTTGCTCGCCCGCCCGGGGACCAGGTCTCCGTCGAGGCTCACAGTGTAGTCGCCGACCTTCGAGGAGCGGCTCGCCTCGGGCAGCGGCTTCGGCCGGTAGTCGCCGGCGGCCTGCAGGTCGGCGCCGAGCGTCAGCTTCTCGCCGCCGATCGGGGCGAAGTCGGCGAAAGCCCGGTACGCCCCCGCTGCCGGCAGCGTCAGCCCGACCGACCAGATGCCGTCGGGCGTCATCTCCGGATGCAGGTGGAGGAAGGTCGCCAGGTCGCGGGAGACCACGATGAAGTGCAGCTTCTTGTCGTGCTCCACTTGGTATTCGGTCACCGGGCGGCCGTCCGGGCCGGTCACCGCGAAGCGGAAGTCGGTGGCCTTGCCGGTCTCGATCGGGGTCAGCGGGTTGAGGGTGTATCCGTTCTGCGACATTTGCAGCCCCCCGGGGGTGTCACCGGACGCCTGCTCCGGCGTCCCGTGCTCCTGGCTCTTCTCGCTCTTCTGGCCCTCGTGGCCTTCTGGGCCCTCTTGGCCCTGTTGGCCCTCCTGGGCCTGCTGGGCCTTCGTCATGGCGGCGTGGCTCTGTGTCGGCGCGGGCCCGGCCACCGGGCCGACCGCCCGGCCCACGCCCAGGGCCCCGCCGAAGACGACGGCGAGCCCCAGGGCGTAGGCGCCGAGTTTGGCGGCAGTGTTCATGACTGTCCGACCAGCTCGTAGCCGGCTTCCTCGACCGCGGAGGCGATCTGGGACTCCTCGACCTGGCTCTCGCTGGTCACGGTGAGCCGGCCGCTGGCCAGGTCGACCTCGACGCCGGTGACGCCGGCCACGCCGCCGACCTCCTCCTTCACCGAGCTCACGCAGTGGCCGCAGGTCATGCCCTTGACGGTGTAGGTGGCGGTGCTCATTACGGTCTCCTCAACATAGTTCCGGTTCCTGCCGAATACTCTAACACGGTACCCCCCCAGGGTATTCCCGAGGGCGTGAGATTCAGCTCACGGTTCCGCGTACGGACGGCCCGCGCCTCGACGCGCCGCATCCCTGACGGCCACCACCGCGTTGCCCGGGAAGGCGGCCCGAAAACCGTCAGAGGACCAGCCTCCACCGGACGCCACCTGGCCATGCCTTGCGAGAATGCACGCCGGAGACCTGCCGGTCGCGCGTCGACCAGGCCGGCAATGCGATGTCCATGACGGACACGTCCCTGATCGCCATGAACTGGGCGGCGGTGGGCATGTAACATACCTGTGGGGGTATACCGCGCGCGCGGGACGTCCGGATATTTGGCATGATCGGGATGTTGTCCGAAGTGATTGGCAGGTGTGCCCAGGACGGGATGGAGACAGGCCGGGGTCGAAGGGGTGATCCAGGCCCAGCTGAGGGCTCGTTCTACGCACAAGCCGCACATCAGGTTCGTGCGCAACACAAGGAGCGCAGCCATCCCTTGCTAGGCTGCATGTCAACCGTTGGGTCTCACCCCGGCAGGTGAGACCGTCGAAGAAGTGGGGTCACACCGTGAAGAAGCTGCTCGTTCTGGCGCTGGTCGCCCTTGGGGGATTGCTGATCTGGCGTAAGGTGCAGGCTGACCGCGCCGAGCTCGATCTCTGGACCGAGGCGACCGGCAGCGAGAACTAACCGACCGGCGAGGCGATGAGTGACGTCGTCCCCATCGAGCTGGCGTGCCTGGACCTGGCAGGCACCACAGTCGGTGACATCGCCATGGTCGAGCGCGCCTTCGCCGAGGCGATCGCCACCCAGGGCATAGTGCCCGGGACCGGAGCGTACGCGCGTGCCATGGTTCACGTGCACCGGTCCCGGGGCTGTCCCAAGATCGATGTCTTCCGTGGCATCTTCCCCGGCAACGAGGCCCAGGCCCAGGCGGCGAACCTGACGTTCGAGCGCTCCTACGAGGGTGCGCTGGAACGTGCCGGGCTGGAGCCCGTGCCCGGCGTCCTGGAGGTGCTCGACAAACTCCGCGGCACCGGGGTCAAGCTCGCCCTGATCACCGGGTTCAGCCGTACGACGCTCAGCCGCGTGCTCGGCGTCCTCGGCTGGCACGACAAGATCGACCTGGCCATCTCCCCGGAGGACGCGGGCGGCCGCGGCCGTCCCTGGCCGGACATGGTCCTGCACGCCGTGCTCCGACTCGGCGTGACGGACGTACGGCACGTGGCGGTCGTCGGCGACTCGGAGAGCGACATGCTCTGCGGACGCCGGGCCGGAGCCTCCGTGGTGGCGGGGGTGATGACCGGCGTGCACAGCAGGGAACGGTTGCTCAAGGGCGGCGCCACGCACATCCTGGACTCCCTCGCGGACTTCCCGGACCTGGTGCTGAGCGACGACCTCGGGACGACGCGGGTGGCTTCCCCGGCCCGGTAAGCTATCTTCGTCGAAGGGGCCTTAGCTCAGTTGGCAGAGCGCCTGCTTTGCAAGCAGGATGTCAGGAGTTCGAATCTCCTAGGCTCCACCAGGGAAAACACCCCGCCACTGATCTTGTGACGGGGTGTTCAGGCCATTAACGGGCCATTAGCCGCTAGGGCGGCGATCCCTCATATCCACCTCCACTCGCGCGCTGAGAGCGTCGGCGATCCGTTGGTCGGCGTCCTTGGTCGCGTGCTGGTAGATGAGCGCGGCTCGATCGCTGTCGTGGCCCATCCGCGCTTTGAGGTCAGCCAGGCTCGCCCCTGACTGTGCGGCCAGCGTGTTGCCTGTGTGGGGAAGATCGTGGAAGTGCAGGTCCAGCCGCCGCGCGGCAAGCTCAAGCACAACGTTTCAAGGCACCCAGCAGCGAGCCGGAAGCGCCTTCTCTCTGTACCCGCCATCGCCGTCTGGCTCGACGAACCATGCGTTCCGGTCGGGAAGGACGCTCACGACCTCGTGCAGCTCGGTGCCCACGTAGCGGAGGGCGACACCGTCTTCCGTGGCGTATCCCGCTGGCAGCGTCCCGTTGCCCACAGCTGCGCGGAACCGAGCCCGCCGGGGCTGATCGCCCAAGTCGTCATGGACGCCATTGCTGAACGGCAGGAATCCCAAGCCGTCTTTGAGAGCATCGAGATCATCGCCAAAGGAGTCGGTCACACCGCCCATGTGCCAGCACAGGCTGCCCGCGCTCTGACCTGCCAGCACGACGCCCTTCTCCCAGCACTCCCGCAGGATTTCATCAAGGTGGTGCGCCCGCCACACCGCCAGCAGATTCACCACGCTCCCGCCGGACACGAAGATCACATCCTGGGCGAGGAGATGCGCCCGCACGTCGCTCACATTCGGCTGCGTGAACAACTGGAGATGGGACAAGTCCGTGTCGCCGAACGACGCAGCCCTCGCGCACCAGCCGTCGATGAATTCCCGCGAGTCACCGACCGCCGTCGCGATGAGGCACATCCGCGGCTTACGCATACCAGCTAACTGCCTCGCCTGCCATATCTGAACGCCGACGTGCCGAAACCCGTCAGGCGGATACAGCACCCCGGAACAGGCCAGGATCTGCGACTCTCTGATCATGAACACGCATCTTCCACCTGGGACGGGTTGCACGCAATGAGCCCTTCGTAGCCCTCACCCGTTTCATGCCGCCGGCGGGGGCCTCAGTTCCGGGATGAGCGCATGAGCACGAGCAGATGTCCGTAGCTGGTTGAGGTGGAAGCCTGACCATCCCGCCCACCGCCGACCCGGGACAAGCCGAGCAGACCAAGGCCATCTCCCCATCCGGCTCCTGATGGCGAGCTTGAGCGAGTCTTCCTACCCTGGATCACTGAGCGGCGTGGCTCACCTTCAATCAGGCAAAGCGACACCATGCGAGCGCATGCGTTTCGGGGGCACAGCGACGAAAATGGATTGCTGCCAGCGAGGCGCGATGTGTCACCATTTCCAGATGGCGGACAATCTTGATGCGATTCAGCGGGTCGGAGCCTACGCGATATGCATCGACGAAGAAGCCATACTTCTGTCCCGGTTCGCAGAACCGGACTGTCGCTGGGGTCCGCCGGGTGGTGGCGTGGAGCACGGCGAGCATCCCGCTGATGCGGTTGTTCGGGAAGTGCATGAGGAGACTGGATACCGGGTGAAAGTCGTCCGGCTGCTCGGAGTTCACTCCAACGTATGGCGCAGCCCGGAAGCTGAAATCCACGCGACGAATCTGTTGTACGAAGTGGCCGTGGTAGGAGGGTTCCTTCGAAACGAGATTGGTGGCAGCTCTGACCAGGCGGCGTGGGTCTCGGTGGCAGAGCTGCCGGAGCGACGCCGTACGGAACTTCTCGAGGTTGGTCTTGATCTGTTCCGGCTTTCCCCACCGGATGGCCGCAGTGATGTGACTGCGTAACGGCTTTTCGGACGCCTACGGTTAGCTAGATGAATAAGCATCGCTTTTCCGTGTCTTGAAGGGAGGGGGTAGTGGACGAGGGTGAGAGTCTGCGACGTTACGGGATTCGACCGTCTGGCGATGATCTGAACGAGATTCGAGAGACGTTGAGAACCCAAGCGGTGTTGGAGCGAAGCGCGCAGGGTGAAGGCGATACCGAGTTGATGAAGCTGTGCTGTGTGCAGCTGTTCAACGCCGGCTATCTGGACGATGTGCTGACGATCTGGGATGCCAAGCGGTCGAGCTGGGATGCCGGTGCTTCCATCGACGTTCAGTTGCTCTGCGGCGCCGGACTTGAGGGAACCAAGGCGCACCTCGCCGCGATGAACTCACCCGAGGCGTTGGTGGCGTTGGACTACCTTCTGTCGTGTGAGGGAGCCGGCGACTTCGAGGGCTTCTCTCCCGAGTCCAGGTCGCATTGGTACGCGGAGTACTACGCGGATTGAGCAACGACCACTCGTGCCTTCCTGAGCCACGTTATCCGTACATGAGCGACCGTCGCTTGGTGACGCACTACCGTCGAACAGGTCCCTGGCCTCCCAGAGGGGCCAGGCCGGGTCTCTTCCGGGCTGATCCGCAGGGTCCCAGGTCGCACTGGCGGCGCTGAGGGTGGTGACGGTCTCCGGTGCTGTCCGGCGTCCTCGGCGCTGTGCCGATCGCCTACGGCAGGCCGTACCCATGCGGGGAAGCGCGGCGCGATGCCGGAGACCTTTCGGCGAGAACACCGTCGCGTGCCCGATGGGACGGGAAGGGAGAGGGGACAGGGGACAGGGGACAGGGGAGACGCGATCAGGGTTTTCGCAGGACGTCGGCGCCACTGGCTGTTGATGATCTCCGCCTGCCGGGCCTCGGCGAGAGCGCTCAGCGCGGTGCCTGTCATCCGTACGGGCCCTCCGGGTTGTAGTCATCGCCGGAGACGACGAGACGGAGATGACTGATGGACGACGGGTTCGCCAAGTACGTGGCGCATCGCCATCTGCGGCTGTGCCGGATGGCGTACCTCCTCACCCGGGACTGGGGCACCGCCGAGGACCTGGTGCAGACGGCGTTGGCCAAGGCGTGGGTGGCCTGGCGGCGGATCGAGGGCAACCCCGATCCGTACGTCTATCGCATCATCGTCAACACCCACGCCACCTGGTGGCGCCGGCTGTGGCGCGGCGAGGTGCCGGTCGAGACCCTGCCCGAGACGGCCGACCCGCAGGACCACGCGACCGCCGTGGGGGACCAGGCGGCGCTGTGGAAGGCCATCGCCGCCCTGTCGCCCCGCCAGCGGGCGGTGATCGTCCTGCACTATTTCGAGGGACGCACGCTCACCCAGATCGCCGACATCATCGGCTGCTCGCTGGGCGCGGTCAAGAGTCAGCTCGGCAGGGCCCTGACCCGTCTGCGCGTCGATCCCGACATCCGCACCATGAACCTGGAGGAGCTCCAGCGATGAGGCACACGGAGAGCAACCTGCGCACGCTCCTGGACACGTACGCTCACGACGCGACCGGTAGGGAACCGGTCCCGCACCTTGACGCGATCGTCCGCCGAGGCCGCCGGATGCGGTGGGCACGACGTTCGCTGAACGTCGGTGCGGCGCTGGCAGTCGCCGCCACCGCCGCCGTGATGCTGACGAGCCCCGACCGTAGCGACCAGGCCGCGGTCGCCCAGCCGCCCAGCTCGGCGCGGATCCAGACGCCCCCGCAGCCGCCCGAGACGTTCCCCGTGGTGCTGGGAGCCGAAAGGTTCACCCTTCCCCTCGTCCACTCCGAGCGCTTCGGCACGACAGGGGTCCGCCAGGCCGTGACGTTCACGCCCACGAGCGTCTCCACCGGTTACAAGGTGGTCTGTGCTGATCCCCGGGCCTGGGTCGTCGTCTCCGTCCTGCTCAAGAGCGGTGAAGCGGGCGGCACGTCCGGGCGGTGCGGAGCCGGGGTCGGCGGCCACCACGACCGGCTGTCGGCACCGGCCAGATGGCTCAAGAACCGGCAGGCGATCCAGGTATGGGTCTTCCCGTCGGACGCCCCCGTCGTCAAGGTCGTCCAAGCACTCGGCCGCTGCGAGCCGTTCCCGAAGGGGGCGACGTGCGACGAGCGGGCGGCCGGCGTCGCGCTGTCTCGCCCGGACGTGCTCGAACGTCTCTCCGCGGAGGTCGGCGAGCAGCCCGGCGAGTGGGCGATCGGCGTCTACGATCGCCCGACCGCAGGCCCCACCGCGACGTCCGATCCCACCGCCGGTCCCGGACGGTGAGCGGGATCCGGCGCGGCCGGTCGGCGTCCGTGCTCAGCTGATCGCCGCGTTCGGTGAGGTGAGTACGCGCTGACGGCGGCCGAACTTCCCGCGCGCCACTCACGAATCCTGGCCTGCCCACTAGGCTCCGGATGTGATCGAGGTAGTCGACTACGACCCCACCTGGCCGGATAGGTTCGAGGCGCTGCGCAGGGAGTACGCCGAGGCATTGGCAGCCGCCGAAGTCGCAGTGATTTCCATCGAACATGTCGGCAGCACGTCAGTCCCCGGGCTGGCAGCCAAGCCGATCATCGACTGCGACATCGTGGTGGCGGAGCAAGATGTCGCAGCCGCCACGGACGTCCTGATCGGCCTGGGATTCTCGCCGCGCGGCGAGCTGGGGATCCCTCAGAGATGGGCCTTCAGGGAACCCGCACGACTCGCCGGGACCCATGCCTACGTCATTGTTGAGGGGTCGCTGTCCCTCCGCAATCACCTCGCGGTCAGGGACATCCTGCGAACCAACGCGAGACTTCGCGACGAGTACGCCATGGTGAAGAAGCGCCTTGCCGGCAACGCCGCCGACATCGACGACTACGGCCGAGGGAAGAACGCGACGGTGCAGGCCATCCTCGCGGCGGCCGGCCTGACTGACGCTGAACGAGCCTCGATAAACGACAACCAGGTGCCGTCCCACGACGAGATTCCGAGATGACCGTGTATGCACGGCTTCCCCTGGGCACTGCCGAGGCATTCGCCGACCGCCTCCGCTCATCTGGCTCCCCGGCAGACCACGCGTCCACGAATTAGCGCAGCGCATTTGCTGCCTGTGCTGCTACGAACTCTTCTGCGATGCTTTGCCGTGTGAATGAATCGGATGATGCCACCCCTCAAACAGACGCAGCGAGTGACGCCCTGACCGTGAGGTCCCTGGGGAACGCTGCTTTCATACTTGCAGCGGTCGTGACCGCTTTCGGGCTCATTCTCCAGCACGAGCTCTCCACCAATGCTCTCCTCGGGACGCTCATTTTCGCCGGGATCGGTGTCGGGCTCCGCATTGAAGCCGCGATTCGCCTGCGCGATTGATGGGCTGGCCCGCTCCAACTGCCCGTAGGCGTCGCATGGGGAACAGGTCACCGATAACGGTCGATCGTGGTCAGCCGGGCGTCGTAGGCCATGATGCCCCTGGTGGGTCACCAAAGAGCAGAGGGCGTTTCGATGGCTGTGTGCAGGGCGGATCCGCCTTCTCGGCGTGAGGGACGAGCGACGAGCGGGCTTTTGGGCTCCGCCCTGGTCAACCTCGCGCTCGGCGTGCCCGCGACCCTGCCGCTCGCTCTGGCGCACTGGCTGCTGACCGAGTACCTGCCGATGGACTGCGGGAGCACGGAAGACCTCGCCAAACCCGTCCTCGTCAACTGCAACTACACGACGCTCGATCACGCGAGCATCGTCATGTTCCTCCTGGCGGTTACCGGCGTCGTCATCCTGGCGTCGGTGGTGGTGGTCGACGTGATTCTCCCGGTCCGGCGCGGGCTGGGGCTTGCGGCACGGCTCGGCACGGCAGTGCTCATCCCGCTGCCGTTCGCGGTCTGCCTGGCGCTGCTCTGACGCCTG
Organism: Nonomuraea sp. NPDC049637; assembly: GCF_040675235.1. Taxonomy (NCBI): domain Bacteria; kingdom Bacillati; phylum Actinomycetota; class Actinomycetes; order Streptosporangiales; family Streptosporangiaceae; genus Nonomuraea; species Nonomuraea sp. NPDC049637. Next base: position 154,960 of record NZ_JBFAOM010000020.1, on the reverse strand, counting down.
GACCAGGGGGTAGTCGGCGGAGGGGAAGGTGCTCAGCCAAGGTCAGCGGTGAGCGCGGCGAGTTCGCCGCAGGAGGTGACGCCCAGCTCCGGGTAGGCCTTGGCCAGGTGGTGATCCACCGTGCGGGGACTCAGGAAAGCTGGACGGCGATGTCCTTGTCGGACGACCTATGCGCGGCCAGTTGGACGATCTGCCGTTTCTGGCGAAAAGCATGTCCTGCCCTACTCGCATGCCGAGGCGCTACGGCTTCTTGAGGCCGATCGCGACGGGACCGTCGTCCGGACGGGTGAACACGTGGCCCAGATGTTCGTCCACGGCGGCAATGGGACGTACGAGCAGTGGTTCTTCTTCGACGATCGATGGGCCGGCGCCCACCCTGAGCTCGCCTCGTCGCTGATCTGGTTCGCCTACCACTGGGATCCGCTCTGCTCCGGTGACCACCTGTACCTCACTCCGTGCTCCGACAACCGGCTCCGGTACGTCGCCGTAGTGGGGGACGACGGCCAGACGCACGTACGAGAGGCGCAACCCCACGACGAGCCACGCGTGTGGGACCTTCGCCGCTGGTCCTACGAGAAGCGGCCGCCGGGCGAGCCGGTGGCCGGAGAAGTGCTCGGCACGGTGGAGATCCAGTTGCAGCAGCCGTCACCGGACACGTGCGAGCTCACCGAGTTCACGATCACCCGCACCCGCCATGGGCAGGCGGTCAGCGGCCTGCTCGGCCGGCGCGTCCGTCAGGATCTGCAAGAGGCCGGTATCAGCCGCACCACCGGTTGGCTTCCCCGGAACGTCCTGTATCCGCATGGTCGCCGATTTCTGCGGGTGCTCGGCCGGATGCGTGAGGGCTCTGACGGGGCCCAGGTCCTGATCGGCGGGTGACGTGGGCCCGCCTCCGGTGCGGGGCCGGAGGCGGGTGTGGTGCGGGTGGGGGAGTCGCAGTCAGGCGGGGAGCAGGCCGATGGCTGCCTTGGTCTGGCGGATCTTGGCGCCGGCCAGGTCGCGGGCTCGTTCGGCGCCGGACCGCAGAGCCTTCTGGACGTGGCCGGGGTCTTCCGACAGGTGCAGGTAGCGGTCGCGGATGGGTGTCAGAGTGGCGACCACCGCGTCGGTCACCGCCGCCTTGAGCTCGCCGTAGCGGTCGAACCGGGACGCCAGGTCCTCGGGGGCCTCGCCGGTGCAGGCGGCCAGGATGGCCAGGAGGTTCGAGACGCCGGGTTTGCGGTCGGGATCGTAGGCGACCGTGTTGTCCGCGTCGGTGACCGCGCGCATCACCTTGCGCCGCAGCACGTCGGGCTCGTCGAGCAGGCGCAGGGTGCCGCCCGGCGTGGCGGCCGACTTGCTCATCTTGTCGGCGGGGGAGGTCAGGTCCATGAGACGGGCGGCCACCGGCGGGTTGACCGTCGTGGGCACGGTGAAGACGGGGGCGTACCGGGTGTTGAACCGCTGGGCGACGGTTCGGGCCAGCTCGACGTGCTGGCGCTGGTCCTCGCCGACGGGGACCTCGTCGGTGTCGTACAGCAGGATGTCGGCGGCCATGAGGATCGGGTACGTCAGCAGCGACATGCGGACCTGCTGCTGGCGGCCGGACTTCTCCTTGAACTGGATCATCCGCTGGGCCTCGCCGTAGCCCGTGGTGCATTCGAGCAGGTAGTGCAGTTCGGTGTGTTCCGGGACGTGCGACTGGACGAGGAACAGGCAGGACTCGGGGTCGGTGCCGGCGGCCAGCAGCAGGGTGGCGAATTCCAGGGTGCGCCGGCGCACCTGGGTCGGGTCGTGGTCCAGGGTGAGCGCGTGCAGGTCGGAGATGAAGACGACGGTGTCCGTGGTGGTCTGACCGGCGATGATCGGGGCGATGGCGCCGAAGTAGTTGCCGAGGTGCAGGTCGCCGGACGGCGTGAAACCCGTGAGACGTCGTGGCATCGGTGGAGCTCCCTCAGGTCGGGAGCCGCCCGTCGTCCTGGATCGGCCGAGGAATGAGGACACCGACGGGCCGCCCGGGACTGGGCGGCCGCTTTGTCAGGTCTGCGCGGATGAGCAGTGCCGCCCGGTCAGGGGCGCCACCAGCCGAGAAATGAGTGGATCATCCGCATGACGCATACCGTACCACCCGGTTTGCAGCGGGCGGGGCGCCGGTTGATGACTGTGGGAAACGTCTGGCGGTTGGGTGGGTTGGTCCGGGATCATGCTGCTCGTGGCGATGCTCCGGTTGTTGGCGACAGGTCTTCTTGCCGGTGCCGCGCTGTGCCTGGTCCTGTGGCCGCCGCTACGTGCGGACGATTTTCAGCATGCGCGGCTCTCGACGCTGATGGCCCTGGAGATAGGGCAGTTCGTCACCGTGCCGATCGCGCTGGTCGTGGGGCTCGTGCTCGCCGTGAAAGGGGTATGGGCGCGGACTCCTGGTTATCTGCTGGGAACGGTCACGACGCTTTTCGGGCTGCTGGTCGCCACTCAGGCATGGGCCATGGGCGAATGGGTCGAGACTGACCCGTCCGGGATAGGCGATCCGGACGGCGAAAGCGTCCTGGCGTTTTTGGGCCTCTTCTCCGGTGCGATGACGACGGTCGTCGGCCTGTGCATCTTGATGGTGCGATGGTCCGGCTACGAGTCCGCGACCGCGCCGGTACGTCAGCGACGCCCCCGCAGGGGGACTGATTCGTGGAAACAAGGAGTTCGGTGAAGCGCTGGTTCTCGCGGGTGGTGGTCGCGGCTGCCGTGGCATTGTCGGGAATGTCCGGGCAGGCCGCGTCGGCCGAAACAGGGCCCGGTCCCGCGGATGTCGCCGCCGTCGACGACGGGGAAATCGCGGTGTTCCTCTGTACGCCGTCCGCCCGCGGCTGCCACGAACGGCCCGTGACGGCGAAACAGCGGCGGGACGTCGAGGCTTTCCTGACATCCGCGCCCGGGGTGACCGAGGTGCGGTTCGTGAGCCGGGCGGCGGCGTACGGGGAGTTCCGCCGGGAGTTCGACGGCGAGACGAAGATGCTGGCCGAGGTACGGGCCAAGGACCTGCCGGAGTCGTTCTGGATACGGGTTTCCCAGACGGCCGACCGGGCTCGCATCGCGTCGGCGGCGGGTTTGCGCCCTGGCGTGGCGCGGGTCGTCGACCAGTTGGAGGTCCGTAGGGCCACCCGGTCGCGTTGGGAGGCGGAACTCTCCGTGTTCCTCTGCACGAGCGGTACCGTCATGTCCGGATGTCGGCACGGGCGGGGACCGGCGAACCGAAAGTCGGCCACCGCCAAGGAGAAGAAGGCGATCGTCGCCGTCATCGAGCGGATTCCCGGCCTCGAATCGTACGAATACGAGGACCAGCGGACGGCTTATCGCAACTTCGCCGAAGCGTACGCGGACAGGGAGGCGCTGATCGCGGCCACCAGGGTGTCGGACATGCCTGAGTCGTACCGGCTGTCGATTCGGTCGGACGTGAACCGCGGCCCCTGGCGCCGCCGGCTCGCGAGGATGCCGGGGGTCATGGAGGTGTTCGACTACGAGTGCTTCGTGCAAGAGGTACGGCTCAGGTCGGAGTACGGGCTGAAGAAGGTCGGAGCCCGAACCCGGGCATGCGAGTAGCGGCGGTCACGCAGGCGTCGTGCGAGCGTTTCGTTCAAGACCGGGATGCGGCGGGCGGCTGAGACTGCGTCCATGTCTGAACAGACCTTCACCCCCGCGCTCGGACGTCTGAAGTTCACCCGCCTGTACGACCCGGTGGTCGCGCTGACGCGGGAACGGCTGTGGCGCAGCCTGGTGGCCATGCACGTCGCCCCCAGGCCGGACGAGACGATCGTGGACGTCGGCTGCGGCACCGGTTCGCAGGCCATGCTGCTCCACCGCCTCGAACCGCGGGCCAGGATCGTCGGTGTCGACCCCGATCCGGAGACGCTGGCCCAGGCGCGGCGCAAGAGCAGGGCGAGCGGTACGGCCCCGGAATGGCGGCTCGGCATGGGGGACGCGCTGACCGGCCTGCTGGGGCCGGGTTCGGCCGACACGGCGGTGTCGAGCCTGGTCCTGCACCAGTGTCCGCTCGCGATGAAACGCGCGATCCTCGCCTCCATGCACGCCGTGCTGCGGCCGGGCGGCAAGCTGGTGATCGCCGACTACGGTTGGCAGCGGACGGCGTCGATGCGGCTGGCGTTCCGGGTGGTGCAACTGGCCGACGGGGTGCGGGACACGCAGCCCAACGCCGACGGCGTGCTGCCGGCGCTGATGACCGACGCGGGGTTCGCGGACGTCCGCGAGGCGGAGGTCGTGCGGACGGTGACCGGCTCAATCTCCGTCTACGTGGCCGCTCGCGGCTGACCGGCGCAGCAGCGGCAGCACGGTCGCCGGCGTGAGCCCCAGCATGTCGCGTAACTGCCGGTGGAAGTGGGCCTGGTCGGCGAAGCCGCCGTCGAGCGCGGCCTCGGCGATCGAACCGCCGCCGGCCAGGGCGCGGGCCGCGCGGGTGAGCCGCCGCCAGATGCGCCACCGGGCGAGCGGCATGCCGAGTTGCAGCCGGGCCAGGGTGCGAAGGCGCTGGGGGGAGAGCCCGGCCTGCGCGGCCGCGTCGGCGACCAGGAGGTTCCGCGACGTCAACGCCTCCATCGCCACCACCAGGCGCGGATCGAGCGCCCGGGACGGCCGAGGTTCCACGACCCGACGGAAGTCCTCCTCACGGAGGGCATGCAGATCGGCAGCCGCGGTGATCACCCCACCGCCGGGCGGCAGGCCGGAGCCGGTAGGGGAGCCGTCGTCGGGCGGCAGGCCGGAGCCGGTAGGGGAGCCGTCGTCGGGCGGCAGGCCGGAGCCGATGGGCGAGGTGTCGGGGATCCGGGTGCAGCGGTCGCGCAGGACGGACGCGTACGAGCACTGCGGCTCGACGAACCAGATGCGGACGTCCGGCGCCCCCGGCATGCGGTGCCGGACCATGGGCGGGATGATCAGCGCAGGCCCGCGATGACACGTCCCCCGCTCGTCGACGACCGCCACCTCGCCCTCCACGGCGGCCGTCACCTGGTAAGCGGCGTGACGATGGAGCGAGTTGTCCGCCGACGGCCCCTGGTACGACGCGTACCCCTCACCGATGAAGAACCGGCTCGCCACCCCTCACCCCCATCCCCGGACCACCGCCCATCGTGCCAGCCGCCACCCGGAAGCCGGGACGTGCGGGATCAGCTCCAGGTGGCGCGCTTGAGCACGCCGGCCAGCCCGTAGGTGTTCCAGGCGTCCACCACCAGGATCCTGGACTGCGGCAGGAACCACTCCTTCTCGTTCCACTTGCTGGTGGTGCGGCCGGTGTCGTTCGTCACGCAGCGGTTCGGCCACGTGGTGTACTTCGCCTGGTGTCCGGCGCCCACCGGCCGCAGCCCGCGGTAGGACGCCTTCTCGCCGGGATACCAGCTCAGGTTGGAGTTGAACGGGCACGGGATCACCCCGCTGAACGGATGGAACTGCTGCTTGCCCGTGTACGTCATGGAACCGCCGCCGACCGGCACGTTCGTGTAGTCCTTCGGCCCGAAGATCCAGAAGCTCTCGCAGTCGGGCGCGAACGGCTCCGGCTTCTTGCACAACAACCCGGTCACCACCACGACGTGGTCACCCGACCGGTGCACCTTCCAGTCGGCGGGGATCCGCAGCGTCATGCCGCGGAAGGAGAGCGTCTTCCCGGCGGCGGAGGCCGACGCGAGGGACGTGGTCGCGGGCAGCACGACGGCGGAGGCGGCGGTCAGGGCGGCGAGGAGGAGAGGGAGCTTTCGCATGGTTAGGGAAGGTACGCACCCCCACTTGCGGAGGGCTGGCCATCCACTTGGAGGAGGTCCGTCCTGGGTGGGTATGGGGTAAAGCATGATCTTCCTGAGACGGGCCGTACTGATGGCCGTCCTCGCCTTCCTGGTCATCCCGATCACCGAGGTCGTGGCCGCGCCGCAGCCGGCCGCGGCGCAGTCCGGCGCACGCGCCCATGCGGGCGCGCAGGCCAGTGCGGCGCGGGCCCGCCGCATGCTGGCCCAGCTGCGGGTCGCCAGGCCCTTATCGCTGCGCGGCTACACCCATCGCCGGTTCCAGCCCAAGTGGGGACGTCACAAGGGAAGGTGTGACGTACGCGAGACCGTCCTGGCCCGGGACGGGCGGCGGGTGCGCAGGAACGCGGCCTGCCATCCGGTGAAGGGCGTCTGGTACAGCCCGTACGACGGCAGGCGGCTGAAGAGCGAGCGCCTGGTGGACGTCGACCACGTCGTCCCGCTGGCCTACGCCTGGCGCTCGGGCGCCAAGAGGTGGAGCCCGGCGCGGCGGCGGGCCTTCGCCAACGACCTCACCCGTCCCGAGCTGGTCACCGTCAGCCATTCCGCCAACATCGCCAAGGGCGGGCAGGGGCCGCAGAGCTGGCGTCCGCGCCGCCGTGCGTACTGGTGCCGCTACGCGACCTCGTGGATCACCGTCAAGCACCACTACCGGCTGTTCGTGACGCGCAGCGAGCGTGTGGCGCTGTCCAACATGCTCCGCACCTGCGGCCGCTGACCGCCCGGCGCTGACCGCCCGGCGCTGACCGCCCGGCCGCTGACCGCCCGGACGTTCACGCCCGTACGTTCACGCCTGGACGTGACGGGGAGCGAGGAGCTTCTTGAGCGCACGAGCCGTCGCGCGTGGGAAGGCCGTGTTGCCGTTGTGGCCGCCCGGCAGCGTGACCGGCTCGACGCCGAGCAGCTCGGCCAGCGCGAGCGCGCAGCGGTAGGTGTGCACCGACGGCCGGGTGGCGAGGCCGATCGCCGGGATCACCCGGGTCCCGGTGCCCGCCGTCTCGGCCGGGGCGAGGTCGTCCTCCATGACGGCCGTGAACTCCGTCCCGATGAAGAACCCGAAGTTGGCCTGCCGCCTGGCCGTGAGCGGCTGCGGGGTGAGCCCGTCCTCGGTCTCGTCGTGGGCCGGGTCGATGCCGAGGTGCCGGGTGATCGCGGGGAAGGCCGCGGCCAGCCCGCCGTCCGCGTACGCCCGCTGGATGGCCGCCAGCTCGGCCACGTGCTCGGCGCGGCCGGCGGCGGGCAGCAGGTTCGGCAGCACGGGCTCGTGCGCGATCAGCGTGCGCAGCACGCCGGGGTGGCGGGCCGCGACCCGCAGGCCGATCGCGCCTCCCATGCTGAACCCGGCCATCAGGGCGGGCCCGTCGGCGACCTCGGCGAGCAGCCGCGCGACGTCGTCGGCGTGGTCGGCCATGGTGACGGGCGGGGCGGCGGGGTCGAGGGTGCTGCGCGACAGGCCGCGCCGGTCGTAGGTGACGACGGTGAAGGTGTCCGCCAGGAGCGGCACGAGGTCGGCGGTGCGATCGGCGTCGCCCTCGCCGCTCTGCGACAACAGCAGGACCGGGCCGCTGCCCTCGACCTGGAAGTGGAGGGTGGCGCCGGGGACGGGAAGGGCGGTCATGCGGGTCTCCTCCGCTAGGGAAAAAAAGCATCTAAATCGATGCATCGATCTAGATGTATCATGACTTCATGAACGGAGTCGAACTGTTCCTGCTCGGCCGCACCCTCATGAAGATCGGCGAGCAGGCGATGCCCCAGCCGAAGGGCGACGGCCCGCGGGGCTCGGTCCGCACGGTGCTCGTCGTCCTCGGCGACGTGGTCGCCCACTCCGGCACGACGGTCAGCGAGATCGCGGCCCGGACCGGCCTGCCGCAGAGCCAGGTGTCCACGGCCGTCGCCCGGTTGGAGTCCACGGGGTCGATCGAGGGCGTGCCCGATCCGGCCGACCGGCGGCGGCGGCTCATCCGTCCCGCGGCGACGCCCTCCGCCCGGGTCGCCGAGGTCAGGGCCGCCACGATCGACGACGCCCTCGCCGCCGCCCTGCCCGATCCGGGCCCCGAGGCGGTCGGCGAGGTCACCGCCGCCCTGGAGGTGCTGGCCCGCCACCTCACGCCGGAGGTCGCCGCCCGCGTACGCGATGCCGAGGGGGCGGCGGGCGTCCTACGATCTCAACCGTGAAGACACCGGCACGCAGTCTCCATGTCATCGTGTGCGCGGCGGGCCCGGCCGGCGACGTGGCCAGGCTCGTCGTCCCGGCTCAAGAAGAGGGCTGGGACGTCCAGATCGTCGCCACACCCTCGGCGCTCGGCTTCGTCGACGTGCCGGAGCTGGAGCGCCTGACCGGGCGCCCGGTCCGCAGCCGCTACCGCAGTCCGCACGAGCCCAGGCCGCCGAGGGCCGACGCGATCATCGTCGCCCCGGCCACGTACAACACGATCAACAAGTTCGCCATGGGCGTCGCCGACACCTACGCGCTCGGGCTGCTGGCCGAGGCTCCGGGGCTCGGCATCCCCGTGGTCGTCCTGCCGTTCGTCAACCGCGCGCTCGCCGCCCGCGCGCCCTTCCGGCGCAGCGTCGAGGAGCTGCGGTCGGAGGGGGTGCGCGTCCTGATCGGGCCGGGGCAGTTCGAGCCGCACGCCCCGAGCGCGGGCGACGGCAACGACACCTACGTCTGGGAGAGCGCCCTCACGGCGCTGCGTCCGTGACGAGAGCCTCGTGCGTGACGAGAGCCTCGTCTGTGACGAGAGCCGCGTCCGTGACGAGAGCCGCGTCCGTGACGAGAGCCGCGTCCGTGACGAGAGGCCGGAAAGAGGCGCGGTAGGACTGCGGCGGCACGCCGACCACCCGCTTGAACCGCTCGCGGAGGGCGACCGCCGAGCCGAACCCGGCCTGCGTGGCGATCCGCTCCACGCCGTGGTCGGTGGTCTCCAGGAGGAGCTGCGCCCGCCGCACCCGGGCGCGCAGCAGCCACTGCAGCGGCGTGGTGCCGGTCTGCTCGCGGAACCGGCGGCCGAACGTGCGCTCGCTCATCCCGCTCTGCGCGGCCATCGCGGCCAGGGTCACCTTGCCGTCGAGGTTGTCCTCGATCCACGCCAGCACCGGCTCCAGCAACGAGCCCTGGGGCACCGGCGGCCGGGTGTGCGCCATGAACTGGGCCTGGCCGCCCTCCCGCTCCAGGGGCGTCACCGACAGGCGGGCCGAGTCCGCGGCGACCGCCGAGCCGAAGTCGCGCCGGACGAGGTGCAGGCACAGGTCGAGCCCGGCGGCGGCGCCGGCCGAGGTCAGGATCTGGCCGTTGTCGACGTAGAGCACGTCGGGCCGCACGTCGACGTCGGGGAAGAGCTCGGCCAGCCGGTCGGCGGCCATCCAGTGGGTGGTCGCGCCCAGCCCGTCGAGCAGCCCGGCCGCGGCCAGCGTGAAGGCCCCCGCGCAGATGGAGGCGATGCGGGTGCCGGCGGCGGCCGCGTCGCGTAGCGCCGCGAGCACCTCGGGGCCCGGCGGGGCGGCCTGCTCCGAGCAGCCGGGCACCATGATCGTGTCGGCCGTGCGCAGCGCCTCCAGGCCGTGGGGCGCGACGATCGTGAAGGCGTCGGCGGCCACCTGCGGCGTCGCCGCGCACACCTGGACCCGGTACGGGCGGCTCCCGTCGGCCAGCCGGGCGCGGCCGAACACCTCGACCGGGATCGCCAGGTCGGCCGCCACCACGTGATCGAGGGCCAGGACCGCCACAGTGTGCATGCGGCCACGCTAGGCCAGGCGGCGGGCGGTTGGCGGGAACTCGTCGGAGTTTGTCGAGCCACCCTCTGGGAGGGTCCGGACGGCCCGCCTAGCCTGGCTGCGTTCCCCCGAATCCAGCAGGAAGTGCCCCATGTCCATCCTCATGCCGATCCTGATCGGCCTGGTCGCCGTCTCCCTCGTCTCCCTGATCCCCGAGCCGCACGGCCGCCGCGCCAACGCCGTGCTGGTGGCCGGCGCGGGCGCCGCGTACCTCAGCGGCGGCGGGCTCGGCTACTGGGAGTTCCTGCTGCCCGTCGTGATGACCTACGTCGCCTACCGCGGGCTGGAGAGCTGGACGTTCATCGGCATCGGCTGGCTGCTGCACACCGCCTGGGACGTGCTGCACCACCTCCAGGGCAGCCCGCTGCTGCCCTTCGCCGCGGACTCCTCCTTCGGCTGCGCCATCTGCGATCCGGTGATCGCGTTGTGGTGCTTCGCGGGCGGTCCGCCGGTCCTCGGCCGGCTGCGGGCCCGCTTCACCCGGCCGCGGGCCTTGTCGAACGAGATTCGCGAATGACATTCTGGAATTCGGAACCTCGTCCCCGGAGGACGTATGGACAAAGAAGCCCTCCGCCGCAAATACCTCGAAGAGCGCGACAAGCGGCTCCGCCCGGACGGCAACGACCAGTACGTCCGCCTCACCGGCCGCTTCGCCCACTACCTCGACGACCCGTACACGCCGAGGACCGAGCGCGAACCGAAGACCGACCACGTGACGGTGGCCGTCGTCGGCGGCGGGTTCGCCGGGCTCGTCACCGGCGCCCGGCTCAGGGAGGCGGGGGTCGGCGACGTGCGGATCGTCGAGAAGGGCGGCGACTTCGGCGGCACCTGGTACTGGAACCGCTACCCGGGAGCCCAGTGCGACACCGCGTCGTTCGTGTACATGCCGCTCCTGGAGGAGACCGGCCACATGCCGACGGAGAAGTACGCGCACGCCCCCGAGATCCTCGAACACTGCCGCCGCATCGGCAAGCACTACGGCCTGTACGACGACGCGCTCTTCCACACCGAGGTCCAGGACCTGGAGTGGGACGCCTCCCGGTCGCGCTGGACCGTGCGCACGAACCGCGGCGACGCCTTCACCGCCCGGTTCGTGGTCATGGGCATCGGTCCGCTGCACGTGCCCAAACTCCCCGGCATCCCGGGCATCGACCACTTCCGGGGGCATTCGTTCCACACCAGCCGCTGGGACTACGACTACACCGGCGGCGACCCCACCGGCGCGCCCATGGACCGGCTGGCGGACAAGCGCGTCGCCGTCATCGGCACGGGCGCGACGGCCGTGCAGTGCGTGCCGCACCTGGCCCGCGCCTGCGCCGAGCTGTACGTGTTCCAGCGCACCCCCTCCTCGGTGGACGTACGCGACAACCGGCCCACCGACCCCGCCTGGTTCGCCGGGATCGCCACCCCGGGCTGGCAGCAGCGCTGGCTGGAGAACTTCACCGGCAACCAGACCGGCGGCCTGGTCGACGAGGACCTGGTGATGGACGGCTGGACCGACATCGCCCGCCGCGTCCGCGCCCGCATCGCGGCCCTGCCGCCCGAGGACCTGACCCCGGAGAAGATGGCGCAGGCGTACGAGGACTCCGACTTCGAGAAGATGGAGGAGATCCGGGCCCGCGTCGACTCGATCGTCGCCGACCCGCGGACCGCCGCGAAACTCAAGGCCTGGTACCGCCAGCTCTGCAAGCGTCCCTGCTTCCACGACGAGTACCTGCAGTCCTTCAACGTGCCGGGCACCCACCTGGTGGACACCGACGGCAAGGGCGTCGAGCGCGTCACCCGGCGCGGGGTGGTGGCCGGGGGCGTCGAGTACGAGGTCGACTGCGTCATCTACGCCTCGGGCTTCGAGGTGACCACCGACTACACCCGGCGCGCCGGCTACGAGCTGACCGGCCGCGACGGCCTGCGGCTCACCGACCGCTGGGCGGACGGCATGCGCACCCTGCACGGCATCCACGTGCACGGCTTCCCCAACGCCTTCGTCGTCCAGCCCACGCAGGGCGCGAACCTCATCTCCAACATCCCGCACAACCTCACCGAGGCTGGCCGGACCATCGCCACGATCGTCAGCCATGCGCTCGGCCAGGGCTTCGACGAGGTCGAGGCGACCCGGGAGGCCGAGGACGCCTGGATCGAGCTGCTGCTGTCGGGCCCGGGAAGCATCCTGGGCGCCTCCGCCGACTGCACACCCGGCTACTACAACAACGAGGGCCAGGACGCCGGCATGAAAGGCCGGCTGAACATCGGCCATCCCCAGGGGGCGATGGCGTACTTCGCCTACATCGACGGCTGGCGCACGTCCGGGACGTTCGAGGGGCTGGAGTTCCGCAAGCACGCAGCGGGAGAATGATCCGGCGCTCCCCGCCGGAACATTACTGCCGCCGCAGTGAATTCACTCTTCCGTGACGGGGACATTGTCGGTCATGGCATTCGATGTCACACTCATGCGTAACGCCACCAGGGAAAAGGGGTTTTGCCGTGGCGCGTCCATGGGAAGCTGACGCATCGGCCGAACTGCGACGACGCCTGGGGAGGTCGGCCCTTGAGCTGGGCGATACCACGGCAAGCCCCTCATGTCCCGATATCTGGGAGCTATCCAACGGCGATATCGCGGTGATAGGACGCGACCTCACGGAGAGTTATCGTGGCCGCCTGCCCGAGGGGGTTAGTATTGCCCGAGACGAACGCCTGGTCGTCATTCCCCGCAAGATGCTCGTAGCCGCCAAGCCGGATATCCCTGATGCTTAGAAACGTCGCTGCGGCGCAGTCCCAGCAGCTCACTCCAGATGAGTATTTCTCCGACTTCTGGCCATACTTCCGCGAGCTCGAACGTGTCTTCTGGAAACTGGAGACCCGCCAGAGCTACCGCGAGCCGGACGAGCCGAGCTGGCTGGCCCTCGACGCCGGCGACTGGGGAGAGGCGATCCGGCTCATCGACGAGCGTCGCCACGAGATCCAGCGGCCGCTGCGCGAGGCGGGGAAGTTCGCGATGCGGCGCGTGCGGCTGGTCGAGCGGCCCTTCAGCCGTTACCTGCAGTGGGAGCTCTACTACATCCGCCTGCGGGCGCTGGCCGGTGAGCACATCCGCGTGCTCGAAGCCGACCGCCTGCCCGCGCTCGGCTTCCCCGGGCCGCTGCCCGAGCTGGTCGTCCTCGACTCGACCGTCATGTACGAGGTGCTCTACAGCGAGGACGGCACACTGACCGGAGCGCGCAAGATCCTCGACCGGCCGTTGATCGAGAGCTGCGGAGACGAGCTGGAAAAGCTTTTCGGTCAGGGAGTGGAGCTCATCCCGTACATGACCGCCGAACGCGACGTCCTCCCCCCGCCCCTGCGCCACTCCGCCACGTTCTAGCGCGGTGAACAGACGGTCGTTCGGGCGCTACTGGGTGACCATCCTGCTCCTGCTGTCGGTCGTCGCCGCCGCCGGACTGGTCGTCGCCTCGCCCTTCTTCCTGGCCGCCCTGGGGCGCAGCCGCGGCGACTGGTCGGTGCTCGGCGACATCGGCCAGACGTACGGCGCGGCCTCGGCCATCCTGGCCGTCCTCGCGCTCATCGGCGTGGCGTTCTCGCTCGTGCTCCAGGCCAGAGAGGCCAAGTCCGCCAGGGAGCAGGCGCTGCGCACGCTGCATGGCGACCTGATGAAGATGGCGATGGACGACCCGCTCTACCGGGCCTGCTGGGGAGCGTTCTTCGCCTCCGGCGACGAGGAGGGGCAGCGGGCCCACCTGTACGTGAACATGATCCTCAACCACTGGCTGCTGATGTGGGAGCTGCGCTCGATCACCGAGGCGCACCTGCGGCAGATCGCCGCGACCGTGCTCGCCGGGCCGATCGGTCGCGACTTCTGGCGTCAGGTGCGGACGTTGCGGACGACGAGCGCCGGGTCGCGCAGGGAACGCCGGTTCAATCTGATCATCGACGACGTCTACTCGGAGGTCACCGCCGGCGAGGCGGCGCCCGTGGCCGCGCAGGCGCCCCGCGGGGGAAGTTCCGTGGTGGTGAGGGTCGGGGTGGCGCTCGCGCTGGTCGTTGTCGTTCGGCGTATTCTGCGGGGTTTCGTCGGGAGTGGGCGCTAGTTTCGTCCACCATGAGCTACGACCTGTACTTCGGCTCGGAGAGCGACGAGCCGCGCCCGCCGGACCTGGTGGCGTGGAACAACGTCGTCACCCAGGCCCGCGCGCTCCTCGGCGACGTGACGGTCTTCGAGGACCCGCCCAACTGGGAGCTCGAACACGAGGGCACCGGCATCTCCGTGGACCACTGGGCGGGCGGCTGGGGGATCAGCGTGCCGTACTGGTGGCACGGTGAGGCCGCGGGCCGGGTCGTGGACCTGATGTACCAGGTGGCGCGGATCGTCGAGCGGGAGTCGGGGCTCGACGGCAACGACCCGCAGCTCGACTGCCCGATCATGGAAGCGGACGCGGCGGCGGCGGTCCGGATCTTCGACGCGGTCGCGGTGCGCTACGGGAGGGTCTGACCCCACCAATCTGAACGATCGGTCGTTAATGTATGCTGGCGGCATGGCCGACGTGAAGGAAGACGGTCGCCGGGCGCGCGGGCAGCGCAGCCGTGAGGCGATCCTCGGACAGGCCGTGTCGCTGGCCTCGGTGCACGGTCTGGACGGGCTGACCCTGGGCCGGCTGGCCGAAGCCGCCGGTGTCAGCAAATCCGGATTTTTCGCTCACTGGCGAGATAAAGAGCAACTTCAGCTCGACACCATCGAGTGGGCCGTCCGCCAATGGACCGACGAGATCGTCAAGCCCGCGCTCAAGGCCCCTCCCGGCGTGGCCCGCGTCCTGGCCCTGCACGAGGCGCGCCTGCGTTTCTACGAGAGGGGCGTCCTGCCCGGCGGGTGCTTCTTCTACACGGCGCGGGTGGAGTTCGACGACCGTCCCGGCCCGGTCAGGGACCGGGTGGCCGAGTCGATGGCCGACTGGCTGCACTTCGTCGAGCGGCTGGTCCGGGAGGCGGTCGAGCTGGGGGAGTTGCGTCCGGAGACCGACCCGGCGCAGCTCGCGTACGAGATCGACGCCCTCGGCGAGGCCGCGGTCACCCACACCCGCCTGCTCGGCAGGGGCGAGGCCGCCTACGAGCGGGCCCGCCGCGCCGTCCACGACCGACTGAAGGAGCTCGCGTGACCCAGACCCGACCCGCCCAGGTGCACTTCGACGACCTCGACGCGATGGGCCTGCTGCACAACTCGCGTTACGCCCTGCTGGTCGAGCGCGCGATCTCCGCCTACTGGGCCGAGCAGGGCTGGAGCTTCGACCCGGCGATCTCCAAGTTCAAGGACCTCTACCTGGCCGTCCGCGAGTTCAAGATCACCTACAACGCGCCGGTCATGGGCGCGGGCCAGGTGCAGGTCGACTTCTGGATCGACCGCATGGGCCGCACCAGCGGCGTGTACGGCTTCCGCGTCCTGTCCGAGGACCGCTCGGTCGTGCACGCCGAGGGCTACCGCGTCAACGTCAACCTCGATCCGCAGACCTTCCGGCCCACGCCGTTCAGCGCCGAGCTGCGTACCGCCGCCGAGCCGCTGATGGCGGGCTGAGCCGCCGAGGGTAGACCCTGCACTACTGCGGGCCGTTCCCGTCCCCGGATACGGTCGCCGGGTGGGAAACAGGACCGCGCTCGAAGCGCTCACGCAGCGGCCGGCCGCCTTCCTCCGGTCGGCCTGGCCGTGGCGGTGCGTGGCGTACCTGGTGGGCAGCGTGCTGCCGGGGGCGGCCGTCGGGCTCGGGGTCATCGCGGTCGGGCTCGCCGGACCGCCGGTCGGCCTGCTGCTCGTGCCGGTGCTGCTCACGCTGGTCGTGCCGCCGGCCGCCCGGTTCGAACGGGTGCGGCTGCGCCTGGTGGACACCGTGCCGCTGCCGTCGGTGCCCGACCGGCGCCGGCGGGCGGCCGGGGTCGCGGTCATGACGGTGTTCGCGATGTGGTGGATCGACCTGGTCATGCTGGGGTTCACCGTCGGGGGGCCGGTGCTGCTGATCCTGTCCCCCGTGGTCCAGCCGGAGGCCGGGCCGGTGCTCGGCGCCGTGGCGGGCGTGGCGGGGGTGCTGCTGCTGCCGGTGGCGGCGTACACGATCACGGCGTGGGGCGGGGCGCGCGGCGCGATGGTCAGGGCGGTGCTGGCGCCGGCCGGGTCGGAGCTGAGCGAGGTCATGCGGTCGCGGGCGCGCCTGGTGGACGCGTTCGAGACCGAGCGCCGCCGGATCGAGCGGGACCTGCACGACGGCGCGCAGCAGCGGCTGGTCGCCCTGTCGATGACGCTCGGCCTGGCCCGGCTGGACGTGCCCGACGGCTCGCCGACGGCCCGGCTGCTCGACGTGGCGCACGACGAGGCCAGGCAGGCGCTGGCCGAGCTGCGCGAGCTGATCCGGGGCGTGCACTCGCAGGTGCTCACCGACCGGGGGCTGGGCGCGGCGATCCGCGACGTGGCCGGACGCTCGCCCGTCCCCGTGGACGTGGACGCCGACGAGCTCGGACGGCTGCCCGCGCCCGTCGAGGTCACCGCGTACTACGTGGTCACCGAGGCGCTGGCGAACGTGGCCAGGCACAGCGGAGCCACGAGGGCCGCGGTCACCGCCCGGACGGTGGCCGGCACGCTGGCCGTCGAGGTGCGCGACGACGGCGTCGGCGGCGCGGACCCGGCCAGGGGCACCGGGCTGACCGGCCTGGCCGACCGGCTGGCCGTGGTGGCGGGACGATTGTCGGTGTCCAGCCCGCCGGGCGGCCCGACCCTGGTACGAGTGGAGATCCCGTGCGCGTCGTGATCGCCGAGGATGCCGTGCTGCTCCGCGAGGGGCTGGTGGGGCTGCTCGAACGGTTCGGCCACACCGTGGCGGCCTCGGTCGGCGACGCCGGCGCCCTGGTCGCGGCGGTCGCCGAACACCGCCCCGACGCCGTGGTGACCGACGTGCGCATGCCCCCGGGCTTCAGCGACGAGGGCCTGCGCGCCGCGCTCGGCCTGCGCCGCCGCCACCCCGAGCTGGCCGTCCTCGTGCTCAGCCAGTACGTCGAGCAGACGTACGCGGCCGAGCTGCTGGAGTCCGGCGCCGGCGCGGGCGTCGGCTACCTGCTGAAGGACCGGATCGGCGACGTGCGCGAGTTCGTCGACGCGCTCGACCGGGTGGCCGCGGGCGGCACGGTCGTGGACCCGGAGGTGGTGCGCCAGCTCCTGCGCCGCCGGCGCGACCCGCTGGCCCGGCTCACCCCGCGCGAGCAGCAGGTGCTCGCCCTGATCGCCGAGGGCCGCGCGAACGCCTCGATCGCCAGGGAGCTGGTCGTCACCGACGCCGCGGTGGCCAAGCACATCGCCGGCATCTTCACCAAGCTCGACCTGCCGCCGGAGTCCGACGGCCACCGCCGGGTCCTGGCCGTGCTGGCCTACCTCCGGGGATGACCGGCGGGAAGTCCGAAAAGTAAGGTTCGTTGCCATGAACGAGCAGTGGCAGGAGGTCGGCGACCGGGTCTACGTGCGTCGCCATGAGTCCTTCGACCTGAACACGGGCCTCATCGTGGGCGACGGGCACTGTCTGGTGCTCGACACCCGAAGCTCCCACCGGGAGGCCGCCGACCTGATCGACGCGATCAGGACGATCACCGGCCACCCGTGGACGGTCGTGAACAGCCATTCGCATTTCGACCACTACTTCGGCAACGCGCTCTTCCGTCCCGCCGAGATCTGGAGCCACGTCCGGTGCGCCGAGGAGATCGAGGTGTACGGCGAGCGGCACCGCGCGGACGTCATGGAACGGCGGCCCGACCGCCGCGCGGAGATGGAGGAGATCGCCATCACGCCGCCCGACCACACCTTCACCGTCTCGGCCAGCCTCGACATCGGCGGACGCATGGTGCACCTGCGGCACTTCGGGCTCGGCCACAGCAGCAACGACATCGTCGTGCACGTGCCGGACGCCGGCGTGGTGTTCGCCGGCGACCTGGTCGAGGAGGGCGCGCCGCCGGCGTTCGGCGACTCCTACCCGCTCGACTGGCCCAACACGACGGCCGCGATGCTCGACGCGCTGCCCGAGCAGGTGTTCGTGCCGGGGCACGGCGCGGTGGTCGGCCGGGCCTTCGTCCAGGAGCAGCAGGCCGAGCTGGCGCTGGTGGCGGAGCTGGCCGCGAAGGCCCACGTGGAGGGGCTGCGGGACTCGATCACGCGGTTCCCGTACCCGGAGGAGGTGTCGCGGCAGGCGATCGAGCGGGCCTTCCTCCAGCTCGACAGGTGAGCTATATTGCAAATTGCAATATAGGGGGAGGCAACATGGCACAACGCAAGGGCCTGGTCGACCTGACCGTGCTCGCCCTGCTCACGGTGCACCCGAGCCACCCCTACGAGCTCCACCGCTTCATCATCGACACGCACAAGGACTACATCACCGGCCTGCCGCGCAGCCTCTACCACGCGGTCGAGCGGCTGGCCAGGGACGAGCTGATCGTCCCCGCCGCGACCGGCCGCGAGGGCCGCCGTCCCGAGCGCACGGTCTACGAGATCACCGACGAGGGCCGCGAAGAGCTGATCACCCGGCTCCGGCGGCTGCTGGAGCAGCCCGACCCCGACCGGCGCGCCTTCGTCGCGGCCATCTCGCTGATCGGCTGCCTGCCGCTGCCCGAGGCGCAGCGGGCGCTGCGCACCCGCGCCGCGACCCTCGAAGGCACGCTCGCCGGGATGGAAGGGCACATCAAGGCCATGCACGACAGCGGCCTGCCCGAGATCCTCATGCTGGAGGTCGAGTGCGAGCAGGCGCTGCACGCCGCCGAGCTCGCCTGGATCAGAAGACTTCTCGACCGGCTCGACCAGGGCGAGCTCGCCTGGACGAGCACGACCGAGGGGTGAGAGAAGGGCCGCCGGGGTGCGCCAACACCCCGGCGGCCGACATCCGAACACGGCGCCTGCCCTGCCCGGACGCGCAACTCCCAGGATAGGCGCCGCGACGAAAGGAGCTGTGCCATGTCCGAAGAGATCATCCGCCTGGTGGAGCGGATGACGGAGACCTGGAACGCCGGCGACTCCGCCGCCTACGCCGGTCTGTTCACCGAGGACGCCGACTACATCACCTTCTTCGGCCTGCACCTGCGGGGCAGGAAGGCGATCGAGGAGACCCACCGCGCGCTGTTCGAGACCTCGATCAAGCTGGCCGAGGGCGGCCCCGCGCCGATCGTCCGGCCGCTGACCGACGACGTCGCGCTGGTGATCGTCGGCGGCAGCTCGTCGGTGGCCGGCGTGCCCGACCCGAGCAGGCAGTCCGTCGTCACGCTGACCGCGCTGCGCACGCCGGAAGGCTGGCGGTTCGCCTCCTTCCAGAACAGCCGGGTGCGCAAGCCGTGAGGAAGCGGCTGATCACCGAGGTGGCCGGGGTGGTCGGCGCCCCGGTCGAGCAGGTGTGGCAGGCCCTGATGCGCTCACTGCCCACACACCCGATGACCGTCGAGAAGGACGGGTACACCGTCGCCTTCCAGGGCGGCTGGTGGTACCGGGGCGAATGGGCCGTGCTCCCGCACCCGGAGGGCGCCCGCGTGGAGCACCGCGTCTACGACGTGGCCGAGCGGGGACGCTGGGCCGTGCCCCTGGCCAACCGGTTCTTCATCGGGTTCGGGCAGCGGACGAGGAAGGGCTTCGCCGAAGGCATCGCCCGCATAGGGAAAGAACTGGGGTGTTTCGCCAGGCTGTCCTAGGCTGCTGGCCATGAGCCTGGTGTGGGAACCGCTGACCCCTGACGACGCCGAGGCGCTCGCCGCCCTCCTGGCCGCGATCGAGGCCGAGGATCGCACGGGCGAGGTCCCCGACCTCGACGACGTCAGGGAGCAGCTCGGCCACCGCCTGATCGACCTGGCCGCGGGGACGCTCGCGGCCAGGCAGGGCGGCGAGATCGTCGCCTACGGCTACCTGCCGGTCCGGCAGTCCGTCACCGACAGCCACGTCATGCGGCTGTCGGGCGGCGTGCACCCCGCCCACCGCAGGCGCGGGCTCGGCCGGCGGATCGTCGACTGGAGCCTGGCCGTGGCGCCTGGGTTGAGCGAGCGGGCCTTCCCCGGCGTCCAGCCGGAGATCCACCTCCACGTGCCCGACACCAACGTCGGGCTGAAGGCGCTGGCCGAGGGCGCCGGTTTCGTCGCCAACCGCTGGTTCGCCCACATGGGACGCTCGCTGTCGGGCGACCTGCCGGCCTTCGCGCCGCCCGCCGGGGTGACCGTCGCCCCCTGGTCGCCCGAGCTGGACGAGGGCGCCCGCCGCGTACGCAACGAGGCGTTCCTCGACCACTGGGGCAGCGTTCCGCACACCCCGGAGAGCTGGCGCGACTACATCGTCGGCTCCCAGAACTTCCTGCCGGAATCGTCGTTCGTGGCCCTGCACGACGGCCGGGCGGTGGGCACGCTCATCACCCACACCTTCGAGGGCTACAACGAGCTGGCCGGCGAGCGCCGGGCCTGGATCCAGATCGTCGGCACGCTCCGGGAGTGGCGCGGCAAGGGCGTGGCCGGTGCGCTGATCGCGCACGCCCTGGCCGCCTTCCGCGCACAGGGGTTCGACACGACCGGGCTGGGCGTCGACGCCGACAACCCCACGGGAGCCGTCAGCGTCTACTCCCGCGCCGGTTTCGAGATCTTCCAGCGCAGCACGAACTACGCCCTGGTCGTCAAACGGGGCTGAGCGCCCCCTCCGCGAGGGGGAACCGGGCCACGAAACCGGCGTCCGTGTACGTGAGCGTGCCGCCGTGCAGGTGGGCGATGTCCCTGGCGATGGGCAGGCCGAGCCCGGCGCCGCCGGCGTCCCTCGCACGCGCCTCGTCCAGGCGGGTGAAGCGGCCGAAGACGGCCTCGCGGTGCTCCGGCGGGATCCCCGGGCCGTCGTCGTGCACCTCCAGCACGGCCTGGCCCTCCTCGGCGCGCACCCGCACGCGTACGGCCGAGGCGGCGTGCCGGACGGCGTTGTCGGCCAGGTTGGTGACCAGCCGGTCGAGGTGCGCGCGGGAGCCGTTCAGCACCACGTCGGGCTCGATGTCCAGCTCGACCCTGATCTCCGGCCGCCGCCTGGCCCGCAGCGACTCCTCGGCCGCCACCTGACCCAGGTCCAGCTCGCCGGTGCGCAGCGGCTCGCCGGCGTCCAGCTTGGCCAGCATGAGCAGGTCGGCGGCCAGCGACTGCAGGCGTTCGACGTCGGCCAGCGCCTCGCGGGTGAGCTCGCTCTGCTCGGCCAGTTCGAGCCGGGCCCGCAGGGTGGCGATGGGGCTGCGCAGCTCGTGGGCGGCATCGGCGACGAACCGCTTGTGCCGGCCCACGGCCGTCTCCAGGCGGTCGAGGGTGCCGTTCACGGTGGTGGCCAGGGCCGCGATCTCGTCCTTGGAACCCGGCACCGGGACGCGCTGGTGCAGGTCGCGGGCCGTGATGTCGGCCACCTTAACCCTGATCGCGGCCACGGGGGCCAGCGCGCGGCCCACGGAGAACCAGGTCATCCCGGCCACCACGAGCAGCAGGGCGGGCACGCCCGGCAACAACGCGCCGTACAGGGCCTGGACGGCCTTCTGCACGCCGTCCAGGGAGACCCGCGACCAGAGCGTGGCCGGGCCGGTCGGCGTGCTCACCTGCAGCCCCGCGACGGCGTATTCGGCCGGCTGCGCCCACAGGGCGGGCGAGCCGGTGGCGCGGCCGGCCAGGACGAGATCGGGATCGGCGAGCCGCACCACGGACAGGTCGTCCGCCATGATCGTGGTCGTCTGGGCGGCGGTCGTCGTGGCCGCCGGCGTCACCCCCTCAGGCATGATCGGCACCGTCTCCGCGTACGGCATCGCCGCCGCGGCGCGCCTGGCCGCCTCCTCGCCCGCGTTGCCCTCCAGCGTGCCGCGCAACGCCATGACCAGCACCAGGGCGGCGACGCCGAGCGCCAGGGCCACCACCAGCGTCGCCGCGACGGTGGCCCGCACCCGCACCGACGACAGCCCGCCCGGCACCCGCGCCCAGCTCGGCCTCCGTTCGAGCAGCGCCCTCATGCCGCCTCCAACCGGTAGCCCGCTCCCCGGACGGTCACCAGCGTCGTCCGCCCGAACGGCAGGTCGATCTTCCTGCGCAGTGCGCTGATGTAGACCTCGACGATGTTCGGGTCGCCGTCGTAGGAGAAGTCCCACGCCTGGGCCAGCAGCTCGCTCTTGGAGACCACCTCGCCGGGGCGGCGGGCGAGCGCGTGCAGCACCGCGAACTCCTTCGGCGTCAGCCCGACCTCCACCCCGCCCCTGCGGCAGCGCAGGCCGGCCGGGTCCACCACCAGGTCGCCGACCGTGATCGTGACCGGCCGCTCGGTCCCGCCGCGCCGCACCAGGGCGCGCAGCCGGGCCAGCAGCACCACGTACGAGAACGGCTTGGCCAGGTAGTCGTCGGCGCCGTTGTCCAGCGACTCGGCCTCGTCGTGGACGCCGTCCTTGGCGGTGAGCATCATGATCGGGGTCCAGTCGCCCGCCTCGCGCAGCCGGGAGCAGACCGTGTAGCCGTTCATCCTGGGCAGCATCACGTCCAGGACGATCACGTCGTAGGAGTTCTCGGTCGCCATCCACAGGCCGTCGCGCCCGTCGTGGGCCACGTCCACGGCGAAGCCCTCGCCCGCCAGCCCGCCCTTGATCAGGCCGGCCAGCCGTTCCTCGTCCTCCACCAGCAGCACTCGCACGACGTCCAGAGTGCCTGAGCGAACCTAAAGCCAACCTGAAGATCATTTAGGGCGCGTTCAGGGACGCTTCAGGTGCGGGCGAGCACGCTCGGGGCGTTCGGATGGATCCCACTGAGGAGATTGCATGTTCAAGCGACGTCTCGCGGTCCTCGGCACGGTGGGGGTGCTCGCGCTCGCGGGCCTGGGCGGCTCCGCCCTGGCCGACGGGACCCCCGCCCCCGACGCCACCACCACCACCACTATGGCTGTGTCCTGCCGGACGCCTGACGGCAAGGAGGTCAAGCTCGCCGACGGCCCGGCGGCCCGCGTGTTCGTCATGCGCGACGAGAAGGGGGAGCGGGCGGACGGCGCGCCGGAGCTCAAGGCCGAGCGGGGCCGCGTGATCGAGCTCGCACCCCGGACCAGCACCGAGGCCACCCCGGCCACCCCCTCCGCCCCGGCCGCCCCTCAGTCCGGCACCGAGGCCGCGCCCACCACGCCGAGCGCCACCCTTCCCGAGGGCGAGGCCGTGCCCGCCGTCCCGGCGACGCCCCTGACCGATGCCGAGACCGGGCCCGCCGCCCTTCCTGAAGGCGAGGCGGCGCGGGTGCTCCCGGCGCTGCCCGCGACCGAGCTTCCCCCGGGCGCCGTGAAGCTGGACGACCCCAGCAAGGTCGTCCGCATCGTCTGCGCCCCCGCCGAGTCCGTCAAGTAGTTCACCCGGGGAACGACGGGTGCGGGCCGAGCGCCCAGTACTCGAACAGGCCGTGGCCGACGAGCCCGTCGTACTCGAAGCGGCCGACGGCGTCGACCAGGCCCCACATCCTGGCGGCGTCGTCGGGCAGCCGGTACGTCACCCCCTGCACGACCGTCCCCGGCCCCTGGTACATGCCGTGCCGCCACTCCGGCTCCAGCCCGTATCCGGTGCCGGCCATGAGGTGCACCGGCAGCACCGGCGTGCAGCGCACCTCGAACGGCCTGCCGCCGGGCGGCGAGAAGGCGATCACGGCGTCCACGACGTCCCGGGTGCCCGAGGCGTAGACCGGGCGGTAGTCCGGCCGGCCGAGGTACTCCTCCTCCCGCCCGTCCGTCCAGACGCGTACGGCCTCCTCCAGCAGCCGCCGGCCACGGTGGTCCTCCTGGACGATGCACAGGATGGCGTGGTCGTCGAACTTCATCGGCGTGTACAGCCAGTAGAACGTGCCGGGGCTGTTGGCCTGGATGCCGGGCGGCTCGGGCTCGCCCACCGGCCGCACACCCCATGACCGGTCCCTGGTGCCGAGCCAGCGGTCGGGGGTGACCGGGATCACCTGGTCGCCGACGGTGATGCTGCCGGACCAGCGGCCGGTCTGGGCGAGCCGCACCGAGTCGAACATCACCCGTTCCTGCCGGCGCAGGAAATGGCGGGGTTCGAGGGTCGCCGGGATCGTCCCCTCCCAGTCGAGCTCGAAGGACAGGCCATGCTCGGTCGGCTCCAGGATCACCCGGAGCCGCTTGAGCCCTTCGATCACCTCGACCCGGAAGGGGCCGATCCTGGTGTCCATCCGGTCAGGGCCCAGCTCGCGCGAGGCCCGCACGACCCGGTGCAGGTCGCCGTGCCGTACGCAGGCGAAGGCGTCGGTGACGCCGAGGTTGGGGTACTGGCCGAGGCCGACGATCAGCATGAGCTCGTCGGTGCCGGCATGGCAGTTGAAGTAGTAGCGGTCGTAGAAGTTGCGGTCGGAGGTGGCGACGTGCCGCATGACCTGGGCGGTCTGGTGCACGGGGTGATCGTCGAGCGGTGACAGCGCCATGCCCGGGTTTGTAGCAAGCGCTTGGTGAAACGTCAACGGGCCAGAACGCGAAAGCGCGCCCCCGCTCTCACGAGAGCGGGGGCGCGCTTCCAGTCCGGATCAGGGCATGTTGTGCGATGCCTGGTCCGTCTTGTTCTGCACGTTGGACGCCATCCGGTCCGCCGAATGCGCGGTCCTGTCCGCCTTCTCACCGACCCAGCGTGATGCATCGGAGGCAGAGTCCTTCATGTGCTCGGTCCACTGCTGGGCGTTGCGGCGGTAGGCCATGTAGCCGATCGCGCCGACCGCAAGACCGGTCAGCAGCACCATCGTCGGCCACCGCCGTGACCGGGACGGTTTCGGATCGATTCTCCTGGCCGCCGCCGACAGCATCCTGCTGACCTTGGGGGCGACCTGATCCTCGAACCCGTGCGCCGCGGCGTCGAGCCTGGGCGCCGCCCAGTAACGGGCGTCTTCGATGCGCTGTGCGGTGGCCACCTTGGCCTGGTCCGCCATTGGCGCCATGCGATGGCCGGTCTTGACGGCCTGGGCCTTCATGCGGCCCATCCACGTGGCGGGTACCTCTATTACCACGCGGCGTCTCTTCAGTGTCAGGGACACGACAACCTCCCCTGTCGTTGGGGCCCCGCGCTTGACCTTCCCTGGACAAGGCGGCTCAATCATGGCGGTCCATGGGAGGATGGCTCAGGAGGCCGAACGGCCATATTCCGCAGAACATCACATACAACCCTGTACATAGAGGGGGGCAGCTGTCTCGTGGCTGAGAAGCTGATCGCAAAACTGAAGACCAATCGCGGCGATATCAAGGTCGAGCTTTTCCCGAACCAGGCGCCGAAGACCGTCCGCAACTTCGTGGAGCTCGCCGAGGGCACCCGCGAGTGGACGCATCCGGAGTCGGGCGAGAAGAGCACGGCCCGGCTGTACGACGGGACCGTCTTCCACCGGGTCATCTCCGGTTTCATGATCCAGGGCGGCGACCCGCTCGGCCAGGGCATCGGCGGCCCCGGCTACGAGTTCGACGACGAGATCCACCCCGACCTCTACTTCAACCGGCCCTACCTGCTGGCCATGGCCAACGCGGGCGTCCGGGGCGGCAGGGGCACCAACGGCTCGCAGTTCTTCATCACGGTCGTGCCCACGCCGCATCTCAACGGCAAGCACACGATCTTCGGTGAGGTCGTCGAGGGCCAGGACGTCGTCGACGCCATCGCCAAGACCGACACCGACCGGCGCGACCGTCCCGTCCAGGACGTCGTCCTGGAGTCGGTCACCATCGAGCGCGTACAGGGCTGAGCCCGTCCCTGACGGGGGCGGGCCACCCACGGGTCCCGCCCCCTTCGGGCAGGCATGTCACAGCCCTGATCGACGGCACACAGCTGGGTCCGGTACGTCATAGGCTCTGGACATGACCAGCCAGCCGCCCAGCCCGCCCTCGCAGCCCGAGCAGCCCGCCGAGGCGGTCCCCACGTGCTACCGGCATCCCGGCAGGGAGACCTGGGTCCGCTGCCAGCGCTGTGACCGGCCCATCTGCCCCGACTGCATGCGCGACGCCGCCGTGGGCTTCCAGTGCCCCGAATGCGTCGCCCAGGGCAACCAGGGCTTCCGCCAGGCCCGCTCCACCTTCGGCGGCCAGGTCGTCGGCACGCCGTACGTCACCTGGGCCATCCTGGCCCTCAACGTCCTCGTCTTCGGCGCCCAGTACCTCGTGCCCGCCGTCACCGGGGCGCTGCAGATGTGGCCGGCCGGAGTGGCGGTCTTCGGCGACTACTACCGGCTGGTCAGCGCCGCGTTCGTGCACGCCGGCGTCTTCCACATCCTGTTCAACTGCTGGGCGCTCTACGTCGTGGGGCCCTATCTGGAGCGCGCCTTCGGTCACGTGCGCTACACGGCCCTCTACCTCGTCAGCGCCGTCGGCGGCAGCGTGCTCAGCCTCTGGCTCGACCCGCTCGGCCAGCCGACCGTGGGCGCGTCCGGCGCCATCTTCGGCCTCTTCGGCGCCGTCTTCGTGGTGGGCCGAAAGCTCAACATGGACGTACGCGGCATCGCCATGCTCATCGTGATCAACCTGGTGATCACCTTCGTGTTCCCCGGCATCAGCTGGACCGGGCACGTCGGCGGCCTGATCACCGGCTCGGTGCTGGCGGGAGCGATGGCCTACGCCCCCAAGAACAACCGGACCCTGTGGCAGGTGCTGGCGATCGCGGGAGCGCTGGCCGTGCTAGCCGTGCTCGTGATGGCCCGGACCTCGGCGATCCTGAGCTCGATCTGACTTCCCCAGGCTGTGGAAAAGACTGTGGAAAGAACTAACGCCAGCGGGTGGAAAGAACCACACCGAAGATGATGAAGACAAACCCGATCAGCAGGTTCCAGTTCTGGAGGTCGCTGAAGAAGGGCGCCTGCGGGGCGACGTAGTAGATCGCGATCCACAGGATGCCGATGATCCAGGACACCACCATGGTGGGCGCCAGCCAGCGCGGGCTGACCTTGACCTGCTGGGACTTCTGCGGCGGGGTGTAAACCGCCTTCTTGCGAGCCTTGGACTTGGGCACTGGGTAACTCCTGCTGAGGGCCTGGGCTTCCGGATCGTCCACAGGCTCTTCGTTAAGCGTAGTTGAAGCGTGCCCCAGGATAGTCGCCACGCGCACGACATGGCGATCCCCCACGTCGGGAGATGTCATGAATACGCTGACGACATGCGGTCCATCTTCCGGGCCGTGGGGGAGCTGAGCATCACCGCCGGCCTGGTCCTCATGTTGTTCTGCGCCTACCTGCTCTGGGGCACCGGCGCCTACACCAAGAGCCAGCAGTTGCTGCTCCAGCGCGAGCTGGCCGCCGAGAAGGCGGAGCGCGACCGCGGCCGCATCGACAACATCGAGCTCGGCAAGGCCGTCGCCATGCTGAGCATCCCGAGGCTCGGCCGCGACTACCGGTACGCCATCGTCGAGGGCGTGGACGCCGAGCACCTGAAGAAGGGCCCGGGACACTACCCCGACAGCGCCATGCCCGGCCAGGTCGGCAACTTCGTGGTCTCGGGCCACCGGACCACGTACGCGGCCCCGTTCAAGGAGCTCGACGAGCTCGAACGCGGCGACGAGATCATCGTGGACGCCCGCGAGGCCCGCTACACCTACCGCGTCACGTCCCAGGACGTCGTGGAGCCCACGGAGGTGGAGGTGCTCGCCCCCGTCCCCGGCAAGCCCGACATCCGTCCCATCCGCGCCTACATCACCCTCTCCACCTGCCATCCCGAGTACTCCGCCGCCCAGCGTCTCATCGTGTACGGCGTGCTCAAGAAGACCGAGCTCAGAAAGGACTGACATGTACGGCTGGATCTGGCGCAGACTGCCCGGCGACACCCGTCGCAAGGTGCTGGTGGCCGCCGTGCTGGTCGCGGTCGTGGGGGTCGTACTCTGGTATGCCGTGTTTCCGCTCCTGGAGCCGGCGGTGACGCTCGACGAGGTGACCGTAAGAAGATGACCCGCGTGCTGGTCGTGGACAACCACGACAGCTTCGTCCACACGATCGTCCAGTACCTGCGCGTGCTGGGCGCCGACTGCGACGTGCGCCCCCGCGACGTCGTGGGCGTGCGCGACGGCGACGCCTTCGACGGCGTGCTCGTCAGCCCCGGGCCGGGCACCCCGGAGGCGGCCGGCGTGAGCGTGCCCCTGGTGCTGCGCGCGGCCGAGCGCGGCACGCCCCTGCTCGGCGTCTGTCTCGGCCACCAGGCCATCGCGGTCGCCTTCGGCGCCACCGTGGCCCGCGCGCCCGAGCTGGTCCACGGCCGCACCAGCGCGGTGCACCACGACGGCAAGGGGGTCTTCGAGGGCCTGCCGTCGCCGGTGCCGATGACCCGCTACCACTCGCTCGCCGTGCTGCCGGAGACCGTCCCCGAGGTCCTCGACGTGACCGCCCGCACCGACGACGGGGTCATCATGGGCCTGCGCCACCGCCGGGCGCCCATCGAGGGCATCCAGTTCCACCCGGAGTCGGTGCTGTCCGAGCACGGCCACCGGCTGCTCGGGAACTGGCTGCGCGGGATCGTGTAACGCCCGGCTCGCACAGAGCGACTACCAAAGGAACGCCCCCGCCGTTGCCCCCGAGCGGCGGGGGCGTTCTTTCGTGCTTGGGGAACGCCGAAGGGCCGCCCTTCCCGCGTGGGGAGGGCGGCCCTGGGTGCTCGGTCAGCCGTTGAGGCCGTCGTCGCCGATCGGGTTGTCCTCGGTCGGCTCGTCGGACGGGAAGTCCGTCTGGTCGTCGGTCGGTTCGTCGGTGGGCTGCTCGTTGGTGGGCGGCGGAGCCGTCTCGGGGCCGGTGGACACCACGATCGTGATCGTCGTGTTCGGCGGCAGCTTCTGGCCCGCGCCCGGGTTCTGCTGGATGACCGTGCCCTCGGCCTGGTTGTCGGCCTGCGGCGACACCTTCACCTTGAAACCGGCGCCCTTGAGCGCGGCGATGGCGTCCTTCTGGGTGTAGCCGGTCACGTCGGGCAGCTCGGTGAGCTCGAACGGCACGTAGAGGGTGACGCTGGCGTCCTTCTCGATCTCGGTGCCGGCCGCCGGCTTGGTCTCGAAGACCTTGCCCTGGGGCTTGGCGGACTGCTTGGTCTTGACCACGCCCTTCAGGCCGACGTCGTCGAGGGCCTTCATCGCGTCCTGGGTGCTCATGCCGATGAGCCCGTCGGGGACGGCGACCTTCTCCTTGCCCTTGGACACGACCAGCTTGACCGTGGCGCCCTTCTCGACCTTCTCGCCCTCCGCCGGCTCGGTGCGGATCACCGTGCCCTTGCCGAACTCGTCGCTGGCCTCCTGCACCACCTCGGGCTTCAGTCCCAGGGTGACGAGCGCCTTCTGCGCGGGATCCAGCTTCTGCGTGGCCAGGGCCGGGATGGTGACCGAGGCGTCGGTGGGCGTGGTCTTGGTGCCGAACACCAGGTAGCCGACCGTGACGAAGGCGCCGATGATCAGCAGCGGGATGATGATCCACAACGCTGTCTTGACCGCGTTGCCGCCGCCGCCGGAGGCCCTGCGCCGCCCCACACGGGTGCCGTCGCCGTCGCCGTACTCGTACGGCGGGACCGCGCCGGTGCGCTGCGTGGCCGGGCCCTGGGCCGCCTGGGTGGCGGTCATCATGCGGGTGCCCTGGTTGAAGTTCCCGGTCATCGCCATCGTCTGGGCGTCGACCGGCATGCCGGACATGGCTCGCTGGATGTCGGCCCGCATCTCACCGGCGTTCTGGTAGCGGTGGGCCGGGTCCTTGGCCATGGCCTTGAGCACGATCGCGTCGGCCCACGCCGGGATCTCGCGGTCGATCTGCGAGGGCGGGATCGGCTCTTCGCGGACGTGCTGGTAGGCGATCGCCACCGGGGAGTCGCCGGTGAACGGCGGCTGGCCGGTGAGCAGCTCGTACAGCACGCAGCCGGTGGAGTAGATGTCGCTGCGGGCGTCGACGCGCTCGCCGCGGGCCTGCTCGGGCGACAGGTACTGGGCGGTCCCTATCACCTGCGCCGTCTGGGTCATGGTGGCGGCCGAGTCGGCCATCGCGCGCGCGATGCCGAAGTCCATCACCTTGACGTCGCCGGCGCGCGTGATCATCACGTTGGCCGGCTTGATGTCACGGTGGACGATGCCGCCGCGGTGGCTGTAGTCGAGCGCGCGCAGGATGCCGTCGACCAGCTCGGCCGCCCGCTCGGGCAGCAGCCGGCGGTCCTGGCGCAGCAGGTCGCGCAGCGTCCGGCCGTCGACGTACTCCATCACGATGTAGGGCACCGGGGTGCCGTCGGTGACGTCTTCGCCGGTGTCGTAGACCGCGACGACGGCGGGGTGGTTCAGTGAGGCCGCCGACTGCGCCTCGCGGCGGAAGCGGGCCTGGAAGGTGTGATCGCGCGCCAGGTCGGAGCGGAGGGTCTTGATCGCGACTATGCGGTCCAGCCGGATGTCTCGGGCGCGATACACCTCGGCCATGCCGCCGCGCCCGACGACACCGTCGAGCTCGTAACGACCTCCGAGTAGCCGAGGCTGAGTCATTTCCTGCACTGTCCCTTACCGTTCATCTTGGGTACCGGCCTGCTCGGGGGGCCGCCGGTGTCCATCATCGACCCCGTAGCGCATCACGTCTCCTCCTTCGGCGGGTTTGTGCCACCCGGGTCCGGCGAAGCGGTTGGTGTCGGAGTTGTCGGTGTCCTGCTGGGCGTTGGGGTGGTGGGGGTGGGAGTCGGGGTACGGGTGGTCGGGGTTGGCTTCGGTGTCGGCTTCTTCGTGGGAGTAGCCGACTTGCTTACCGTAGCCGACCGCGAGGGTACCGGCCGCGTCGACTTCACCGGAAGCGCAGGGGGTCGGCGCGTGTGCTTCTTCACCCGCGTGGGCCTGAGCAGCTCGGGCGACTGCATCGGGGAGTGGCTGGGCTCGGCGATCTCCGGCAGGGGCGGCGGCGTCGTATCGCGGTTGGCGAACGTGATCGCGCTCAGCCCCACCGCGGCCACGCAGCCGGCCGTCGCGACCAGCGCCAGCGTCCGCGCGCCGCGGCGGCCGCGGGCCGGCGGATCGGGCGGGCTCTGGACCGTCGTGGCCGGGGCGAGGCTCTCGGTCGCCCGCTGGTCCTCCGTGGCCGGCTCGCGCACCCGGAAACCCGCCGGATCGGTGTACATGCTCAGGTCGGCGCCCTGCTCGACGCCCTCGACCAGCGACTGACGCAGCACGTACGCCCGGTCGGCCGCCTCCAGCGCCGAGGCCGGACGCATCCCCGGCTCCTTGGACAGCAGCGTCATGACCAGGTCGCGCACCGGGACGGGCACGTCCGCGCCGAGCGGCGGCGGCTGCTCGTTGAGGTGCAGCAGCGCGATCGCCACCTGGCTGTCGGCCCGGAACGGCGTGTGGCCGGCCAGGCACTCGTAGGCCACCACGCCCAGCGAGTACAGGTCGGTCGCGGGCGTGAGCGGGAAGCCCTGGGCCTGCTCGGGGCTGACGTACTGGGCCGTGCCGAGGACGGTGCCGGTCTGCGTGACGGGCGCCGCCTCCAGGGCGCGGGCGATGCCGAAGTCGGTCACCTTGATCGTGCCCTCGCGGGTGACCAGCAGGTTGCCGGGCTTGACGTCCCTGTGGATGATCCCGGAGGAGTGGGCCGCGTGCAGCGCCTTGGCGGTCTGGTGCACCACGTCGAGGGCCACCTCGGGCCCGAGCGCGCCGTTGCGCCCCAGGATCGCCGACAGCGGCTCGCCGTGCACCAGCTCCATCACGAGATAGGCCAGGTCGCTCTGCTCGCCGTAGTCGAAGATCTGGGCCACCCCGGGATCGGCCAGGGCGGCGGTGAGCCGCGCCTCGTTGCGGAAGCGCTCGCGGAACGTGGGGTCGGCGTGCATGTGACTGCGCAGGATCTTGACCGCGACCTCGCGGCCCAGGAGCTCGTCACGGGCGCGCCACACCTCTCCCATACCGCCCGTGGCGATGCGGGAGAGCAGGAGGTAGCGGTTACGGAGCCGCATGACCCAGCACGTTACCGTCACTCACTTGTTCAGCACCGCCTCCAGCACAGCCTTTGCGATCGGGGCGGCGGTGTGACCGCCCGTGGCCTCCGCGCCGACGTTGGCCGCGCCCGACTCGACGATGACCGCCAGCGCCACCTTCGGGTCCTCGGCGGGCGCGAAGGAGATGAACCAGGCGTGCGGCGGCGCGCCGTCGGCGGTCTCCGCGGTGCCGGTCTTGCCACCCACCTGGACGCCCGGCACCTGCGCGAGGTTGGCCGTGCCGTTCTTGACCACGCTGACCATCATGTCGCGCAGCTTGGCCGCCGTCTCGGAACTGACCGCCTCGGTCAGCTCCTCGGGCTTGGCCTCCTCCATGACGTCGTTCTTGGAGTCGGTGATCTTGTTCACCAGGTACGGCTTCATCACCTTGCCGTCGTTGGCGATGCCGGCCGCGATCATGGCCATCTGCAGGGGCGTCATCCGGTTGTCGCGCTGACCGATCGAGGCCATCGCGAGCGCGGCGTCGTCGTACTTGCTGCCGAAGTCGCTCTGGGCCACCGACATCGGCACGCCGATCTGCTTGCCCATGCCGAACTTCTCGGTCTGCTCGTTGAGCTTGTCGTAGCCCAGCTGCATGCCGATCTTGGCGAACGGCGTGTTGCAGGACTTCTCCAGCGCGTACACGAGCGGTACCTGGCCGGCGCCGCAGGCCGCGCCGCCGTAGTTGGGCAGGCTGATGTTCGTGTTGGGCAGCGGCAGCCGCTGCGGCGCGTCCACCGTGGTGTCGCCGCCGCGCGAGGAGTCGTCCTCCAGGTACGCCGCCGCCGTCACCACCTTGAACGTCGACCCCGGCGGGTACGTCTGGGCGATGGCCCGGTTGAGCAGCGGCTGGCTCTTGTCCTTGTCCAGCTGGTTGTACCGGGTGAACACCGTGCCCTTGTCGGTGCCCGACAGCTCGGCCGGGTCGAAGGTGGGCAGCGACACCATCGCCAGGATCCCGCCCGTCCGCGGGTCGAGCGCCACCAGCGCGCCGCGCTTGCCGCTGGCGCGCAGCGCGTCGTAGGCCGCCTTCTGCGCCTTGGGGTTGATCGTGAGGTCGACGTTCGCGCCCCTGGTCGGCTCGCCCGTGAACAGGTCGATGCTGCGCCGCAGCAGCAGGTCGGCGCTGGAGCCGTCGAGCAGCTTGTTCTCGGCCCCCTCGATCGCGCTCGCGCTCTCGGGCGAGAAGTAGCCCGTGACGTGCGCGTAGAGCTTCCCGTCGGTGTACTTCCTGACGAACCTGAAGTTCTTGCTGTCGGTCTCCACCGACTGGGCGATCACCTTGCCGCCGGCGGTGATGCGGCCGCGCTCGACGGCGTAGCGCTCGTAGTAGTTGCGGCGGTTGCTCGGGTTGGAGCGGTAGTCGTCGGCCCGGACCGCCTGGAGGATGTTCACGTTGATCATCAGGAGCGCGAACATGACCAGGCAGGCCACGGCCGCACGCTTCAGAGTGCTGTTCATCGCTGGAACACCTGGGTGAGTCCTTCGTTCTGGATCGCCTGGGGCGGGGGCCGTCGCGCCGCGTCTGACATGCGTATCAGCAGCGCGATAAGGATCCAGTTAGCCAGCAGCGCCGAGCCGCCCTGCGACATGAACGGGGTGACCAGGCCGGTCAGCGGGATGAGGTTCGTCACGCCGCCGACGATGATGAACACCTGCCAGGCCAGGATGAACGACAGGCCGCCGGCCAGCAGCTTCGAGAACGGGTCGCGGGCCACGAGCGAGGTGCGCAGGCCGCGCTCGACCAGCAGCGCGTAGAGCATGAGCAGCGCCATCAGGCCGGTCAGCCCGAGCTCCTCGCCGGTCGCGGCGAAGATGAAGTCGGAGAAGCTCAGCGGGATCAGATCGGGGTGGCCCTGGCCGAGCCCGGTGCCGAGGATGCCGCCCGCGCCGAACCCGAACAGCCCCTGCATGATCTGGTAGCTCTTGCTGCACATCGGGTCGCCCGGCGGGTCCTCCAGGCAGATGGGGGCGGTGCCGAAGTTGACCGGGTCGCTCGGGTCGAGCCAGGCGTCGAAACGCGCGCCGACGTGGTCGAAGACCTGCCCGGCGAGGAAGGCGCCGCCGACGAACAGCAGGATGCCGATGAGCACCCACGAGGTGCGCTGGGTGGCGATGTAGAGCATCGCGATGAACGTGCCGAACAGCAGCAGCGAGGTGCCGAGGTCCTTCTCGAAGACCAGCACCAGCAGGCTGAGGCCCCAGGTGACCAGGACCGGGCCGAGGTCGCGGGCGCGCGGCAGGTCGATGAAGAGCAGCCGCCGCCCGGCCAGCGCCAGCACGTCGCGCTTGGCCACCAGGTAACCGGCGAAGAAGACCACCAGCGCCAGCTTGGCGAACTCGCCCGGCTGGATGGAGAAGCCGCCGACGCGGATCCAGATCTTGGCGCCCTGGACCTCGCTGAGCGAGCCGGGCAGCAGCGCCGGGATCGCCAGCAGCACCAGGCCCACCGCGCCCGCCGTGTACGTGAGGCGTTGCAGCATACGGTGGTCGCGCAGCACGATCAGCGTGATCGAGAACATCACGACGCCGACGCCGGTCCACATGATCTGGTTGGCCGCGGAGGCGCCCTTCATGTCGGCCGACTCCAGCCGGTAGATCATCACCAGCCCGAGGCCGTTGATCAGGGTCACCAGCGGCAGGATCAGCGGATCGGCCCATGGCGCGAACTTGGCCAGCACCAGGTAGGCCGCCAGCATCAGGCCGCCGAGGCCCAGGCCGTAGGCCAGCATGCCGGCCGGCACCTTGCCGTCGACGGCCAGGCCGACGTTGGCGTAGGCGCCCATGATGATCAGCACCGCCATGGCGAGCAGGACCAGCTGGGCCACCCGCCGTTTGGCCGGCATCGGGACGGGGGTCGCGAGCATTTCTGCCATTTATTGCGATTTCGTCTTGGTGGCGGAGGGAGTCGGGGACGTGGCCGTGGTGGAGCTCGTGTCGCCTGTGTCGCCCTTGTCGTCCTGGGAGAACTTCAATCCGTTTATCTTCGTCACGCCTTCGTTGACGTCGGTGACGGGTATGCCGCTCTTGATCAGGGCCTGATCCGCCGGGGACAGCTTGGAGAGCGGACGGCCGGTGCGCTTCTCCACGTGGAAGAACTCGATCGGCCCCACCTCCTGCTTGATCCCCTGGAAGATGACCACTTCGTCGCCCCTGGCACCGACGAAGAACTGGTCCTGGGTCCACTGCCATCCGAGGTAACCGCCGGCGCCCAAGGCGACGGCGCCCACCCCGAGCACGGTGACCAGCACGGGCCACACACGACGGCGCCGCCCCGACCGCCGGGTCGCCTGCGCGACCGGCTCGTCGAAGTCGTCACCGTCGGTGATCGCCGGCTGGGGTGCGGTCACCGCGCTCAATCGCCCCGGCTGGGTCTCCGGGGCGCCTCCTCGTAGCCTGGTCATCCCCGCGGCGCCGACGACCGCCGCCTCCACGGGGACTTCCTGGCCGTCGCTGATCTCCAGCACGTCGGCGAGCACGCACGTGATGTTGTCGGGCCCACCGCCCCGGTTCGCCAGATCGATGAGCTGGCGGACCACCTCTTCGGGGTCGTCGATGTTGGTCAGCGTGGCGTGCAGCGTCTCGGCGCTCACCACGCCCGACAGGCCGTCGGAACAGAGCAGGTAGCGGTCGCCCACCTGCGCCTCGCGCAGGGTGAGGTCGGGATCGACCTCGCCGCTGCCGTCGAGCGCGCGCAGCAGGATCGATCGTTGGGGGTGCGTGGCCGCCTCTTCGGGCGTGATGCGCCCGTCGTCGACGAGCTGCTGCACCAGGGTGTGGTCATGGGTGATCTGGTAGAGCTCGCCGCGTCTCAGGAGGTAGGCGCGCGAGTCGCCCACGTGCACCAGGGCTACCTGGGTGCCGTTCCAGAGCATGGCGGTGAGCGTCGTGCCCATGCCTTTGAGGCTGGGATCCCGCCCGACCATCTCGTGCAGCCGGCGATTGGCGTCGCGCACCGCTGCCTCGATGGCGTTGAGCAGGTCACCCCCCTGTTGGGCCTCTTCCAGAGAGGCCATGGCGGCGATGGCGACAGAGCTCGCCACCTCGCCGTGTGCGTGCCCGCCCATGCCGTCGGCGACGGCCAGCAGGCGGCCGCTAGCGTACGCCGAGTCCTCGTTCCCTTCGCGGAGGAGGCCGACGTCCGAGCGGGCGGCGTAGCGGAGTGCGATGGTCATTTGCGCAATTCAATGACTGTCTTGCCGACGCGGATCGGAACACCGAGCGGCACCGGGGTCGGACGGGTGACTTTCGAGCGGTCGAGATACGTGCCGTTGGTCGAACCGAGATCTTCCACGATCCATTGACCGTCCTGAGGGAAGAGCCGGGCATGCCGGCTGGATGCGTAGTCGTCGCTGACTACCAGCGTGGCGTCGTTCGCCCGGCCAATGGTGATGGGCGTCTCCGTGAGGTTAATGGTGGTGCCCTGCAATGGGCCACCGGTAACGATGAGCTGGCGTGGCTCGCCCTTCTTGCTCTTGGGCTTGGCCACCGGTTTGGCGGGCTTCACGGCTTTGCGCGGGCCCGCGGGAGCCGTGCGTGAACCGAACAAGTCAGTCCGGATCACGCCGACTGCGGCAATGACGAAAAACCACAGCACCGCCAGGAAGGCGAGCCGGATCAGCAGCAGCGTGAGCTCGGACATGGACCGTCTGTCTACCCCTAATCGCGCCGGAACACCAGAGTCGTGCGTCCCAGCGTCACTCGCGTGCCGTTCTGGAGCTCGATTCTGCGTACCGGCTGGCCGTTGACGAAGGTACCGTTCGTCGAACCGAGATCGACGAGGGCCACGAGCTGCCCCTCGACGCGCAGCTCCGCATGGTGCCGCGACACTCCCGGATCGACAAGACGAAGATCGCAGTCGGTGCCCCTGCCCAGCAAGGTCACCGGCGTGG
Source organism: Nonomuraea sp. NPDC049637 (assembly GCF_040675235.1). NCBI lineage: Bacteria > Bacillati > Actinomycetota > Actinomycetes > Streptosporangiales > Streptosporangiaceae > Nonomuraea > Nonomuraea sp. NPDC049637. The sequence continues at coordinate 118,589 of NZ_JBFAOM010000020.1, read as the reverse complement.
TGAGCTCGTAGGAGCGGTCGCCCTGCGGGTCGTCCTGGGTGGAGACGAGCAGCCTGGGCCGCCCGTTGAAGGCCCCGGGCCTGGACGGGGGCAGGTCGCTCGCCGGCTGGCGGATCTCGTCCTGCTCGACCGTCGCGCCGCGGATGACGCCGGACCGGATGCGGAACAGGCCCACAGCCAGGTCTCCGGCGGTCTCGAAGCGCACCCGGACCGGTCCCACGAAGGAGTAGCCCTGTTCCTTGGCGTACTCCCTGGCGAGGTTGGCCAGCTCGTGGCTGATGCTGTCGGCGTAGACCTCAAGCCGTTCGCTGTCGGTCGTGGACAGCTCCACCACGAAGTCGTTGGGCACGAGCGTCCGGCCCTGTGCGACGATCGCCGCCCGCTCGTCCATCTCCCGTTGAACCGCGCTGGCGACCTCGACCGGCTGAAGGTCAGATTTGAACGCCCGCGCAAAGGCCCCCTCAACCAAGCCTTCGAGCCTTCGCTCGAAGCGCTGAAGGACTCCCACCGGGTACCTCCCTTCTTCCCTGCATATGATCGCGGCCCCAGACGCTTCCGGCGCCCGGTTTCCGCTCGTCCCACGTGGCGGCGTCGTGACGCTCGTTGCCAGTCGCGCCCAGCTCCTCCGCTTCCGTGTCTTCTGCGATCGTATCCGGGTTCAGTACCAGTGGCTGTTCCGTGCTACTGTTTCTCCGCACCCACAAACGGGCGGGTGGCGGAACGGCAGACGCGCACGGTTCAGGTCCGTGTGTCCGAAAGGACGTGAGGGTTCAAATCCCTCCTCGCCCACTCGGTGACTAGGGGATCCTTGGTCGCCGGCCTTACAGGTCGGCTTCCTCGGGTCCCCTCGTCATATCTGCCCGGGGGATAACCCCCGGACCCCCAGGGGGACAAGCGTTCGGGGGATTCTCCCCCGGACCCCCGTCCATGAGGGTTGCTCGTCTCCTGGGCCTGGCCCCTGGTTTTTGGGCTTGGCCCCTGGTTTCTGGGTCTGGCCCACGGTTTCGTACCGGGTCTTGCTGCGCAAGGGTCCTGGGATTTCTTTCTTGTGACGTGGCTCTTGGACTTTAGGTCAGGCGGCTTGCAGGGAACTTTCCGGTGGCTTGCGTGATTTAGGTCACATTGGTGTGGTGGGCGAGTTCGGGTGATCCTGAGGGCTACGGCAAACTGTGGCCGCTGGGTTTCTGTTCAGGGGGTTGCCGCACATGGATGACTCGATGGTTCAGCTGCTCACGCCCTCAGGTGAGCGCGTGGAGCATCCGGAATATCCGCTGGTCGTCTCGGATGACGAGATCCGGGACCTCTATCGGGATCTCGTGACCGTCCGGCAGATCGACTCCGAGGCGGTCGCGCTCGCGCGGCAGGGGGAGCTGGGGCTGTGGACGTCCCTGCTCGGGCAGGAGGCCGCCCAGGTCGGCTCCGGGCGCGCGGTCGGCGATCTGGACGCCGTCTTCCCCTCCTACCGGGAGCACGGGGTCGCCTACTGCCGCGGGATGGACCCCCTCGACGTGGTCGCCATGTGGCGCGGCGTCAACCACGGCGGCTGGGACCCGTCCCGGCACAACTTCTTCCTGTACACGATCGTCATCGGGACGCAGGCGCTGCACGCCACCGGTTACGCGATGGGCATGCAGCGCGACGGCGTCATCGGCACCGACAAGGCCGGGGCGACCATCGTCTACTTCGGCGACGGCGCCACCTCCCAGGGCGACGTGAACGAGGCGTTCGTCTTCGCCGGCGCCTGTCACGCGCCGATCGTGTTCTTCTGCCAGAACAACCAGTGGGCGATCTCCGAGCCCCAGGAACGCCAGTCGCGGATCCCGCTGTACCGCCGGGCCGAGGGCTTCGGGTTCCCCGGCGTCCGGGTCGACGGGAACGACGTGCTGGCCTGTCTCGCGGTCACGCGCAAGGCGCTGGCCGACGCCCGGTCGGGGCAGGGGCCCACGCTCGTCGAGGCGTTCACGTACCGGATGGGGGCGCACACCACCTCCGACGACCCCACCCGCTACCGGGCCAAGGACGACGTCGAGGCGTGGCGGCGGCGCGACCCCATCGAGCGGGTCAGGGCGTACCTGACCGCGGCCGGCACCGGCGACGACTTCTTCCGCGCGGTCGAGGCCGACGCCGCCAAGGTCGGGGCCGAGCTGCGCAGGCGGCTCCTCGAACTGCCCGACCCCGCCCCTTCGGCGATCTTCGAACACGTCTACGCCGAGCCGCACCCGCTCGTCGAGGCCGAGCGGGCGCAGCACGCCGCCTACCTCGACGGGTTCGCCGCCGGGGAGTAGGCGCGCGAGGCGGCCTTGGTGTCCAGGAGCTCGCCCAGGAGGTCCGTGAGGCTCACCATGCCGATGACCGCGCCGCCCTGGCCGGTGACCAGCGCCAGGTGCGCGCGGGCCTCCTGAAGGGCCGTCACGGCCTCGGGGACCTGCGTGACGCACGCCAGCCTCGGCAGCGGCCTGGCGAGCTCACCGGCCGTACGCGTGGGCTGCAGGAGGGCGTCACGGGCGTGCAGGACGCCCTCGATGCCGGCCGGGCCGCCCACCAGCAGCCGCAGGTGGCCGCTGCCCGCCGCCCTGGCCCTGATCTGGGCCGACCCGGCGGCCGGCGGCACCTTCACGGCCCGGTCGATCGGCACCATCAGCCGCTCGATGCCCTCGGCCTGCAGCCGCAGCGCGCGGGTGAGCAGGTCGTGCTCCTCCCGGTCGAGCAGGCCCATCCGGCCCGACTCGCCCACCAGCATGGCGAGCTGCCGGGGCGTCCTGGTGGTGGCCAGCTCGTCGCGCGGCTGGACGCCGAACAGGCGCAGGATGAGGTTGGTCAGCGCGTTCAGCGACGACAGCAGCGGGCGCATGAGCTGGGTGAACCCGCGGAACGGCAGCGTCAGAACCAGCGCCGCCCGCTCGGGGTGCGTCAGCGCCCACGACTTGGGGGCCATCTCGCCCACCACCATGTGCAGGAACGTCACCAGCGTCAGCGCGATCGTCAGCGCGATCGGCATGCGCAGCGACTCCGGCACGCCGACGGCGGCGAAGACCGGCTCCAGGAAGTGCTCGATGGCCGGCTCGGTGACCTGGCCGAGGCCCAGCGTGCACAGCGTGATGCCGAGCTGCGCGCCGGCCAGCATGAGCGAGAGCTGACGCCCGCCGCCCACGGCCGACTTGGCCGCGACCCGGACCAGGCGGTTGCCGCCCGAGGCCATCTCCTCCAGACGGTGCCGCCTGGAGGAGACGAACGCGAACTCGGCGGCCACGAACAGCGCGTTGAAGAACAGCAGCGCGAGGCTGACCAGGATCATCGTCATCGGGACGCCTCCGCGTGCTGCACGGGCGCGAGCCGCACCCATTCGGGCACCCGGCGGTTGAGCGACATGACGGTCAGCTCGGCCAGGTGCTCGGCCGCGTCGTCGGCGAACGGGTCGGCGTCCCCCTCGATCGGGACGGTCACCACGTCGCCGGGGTCGGGCATCCGGCCCAGTCGGGCCAGCACCAGGCCGGCGAGGGTGTCGTAGTCGTCGCTCTCCGGCAGCGCGACGCCGGTCGCGCGCTCGACCTCGTCCAGCCTGAGCCAGCCGGGCACCTCCCAGACGCCGCCGGGCCGCTCCACGGCGCCCGCGGGCTCGGGGTCGTTCTCGTCGACGAGCTCGCCGACCAGCTCCTCGGCCAGGTCCTCGACGGTGAGCACACCGGCCAGGCCGCCGTACTCGTCGATGACGCAGACGATGTCGTCGTTGGCCGCCCGCATCCGGTCGAGGACGGCCGGCAGCGGCAGCGAGTCGGGCACCAGCAGCGCGGGGCGGGTGATGCTGGCGACCAGGCCCTCGTCCAGGCCGGACTCCAGCAGCTCGCGCACGCCCGTCACGCCCACCACGTCGCCGTCGTCGCCGACGACGGGGTAGCGGGAGTGGCCGCGTTCGCGCATGACCTCCAGCAGCTCGGAGATGGGCTGGGAGTCGCGCAGCGCCACCACGCGGGGGCGCGGCACCATGATCTCCTCGGCGCTGTGGTCGCCGAACTCCAGGGCGCGCTCCAGCAGCTCCGACAACCTCGGGGGCAGCTCGCCCGCCTGGGTCGACTCCTCGATGATCCGGGAGAGCTCCTCGGGGGTGGCCCCGTGCTCGACCTCCTCGACCGGCTCGATGCCGACGCGGCGGAGCAGCCCGGTGGCGGCCGAGTCGAACAGCTTGACCACCGGCCCCACGACCGCCAGGTAGACCAGCGTGGAGCCGGCCAGGAACTTGGCCACCGGCTCGGGCCTGGCGATGCCGAGGTTCTTCGGCGCCAGCTCGCCGAGCACCATCTGGACCACGGTCGCCACGAACACGCCGGCGGCCACGGACAGCCCCGTGATCGCCGCGTCGGGCAGGCCCGTGCCGTCGAGCCAGGGCCGTACCAGGACGGAGATGGCCGGCTCGGCCAGGAAGCCGACGAGCAGGGCCGTGACGGTGATGCCGAGCTGGGCGCCCGAGAGCATGAACGAGAGCCGGGAGGTCACCTGCAGTGCCTTTTCGGCCTGGGTGTCACCGGCCGCGGCCTGCTCGCGCAGGAGGCCCCGGTCGGCGGCGACGAAGGCGAACTCCTGGGCGACGAAGTACCCGGTGGCGGCGGTGAGCAGGAAAAGGGCCAGCAGGCCGAGATAGGCGCTCACCTGAGTGAGCCCTCAGAGAAACCCGTGCCGAGGCACGGGCCAAGACTCCACGAGTCCGGAGCGGACACGATCATCCCTTCGATAGAGGTCGTCCATAACGCTAACGACGCAGTCCGCGTCTATGTTTCCGCAGTGACTCTCCGCCAGTTGTGTGTACTTGTCCGTGGAAGAAACTTGGTGAGATGTCTTCACTGCCAGGGGGTTGGACGTAGCGTCTATGGCATACCGAAGGGAAGAAGGCGAAGTGTCTGAGGACGACCGTACGCGGGCCATGCGCTCGCCGGGCGACGGCCGCCCGCTGCCGCCGAGGCCCGGCGACGGGCCGCGCTCCGGCGGCGCACCCGCCCACCGGGTCCCGCCGGGCGTGCCGAACGCGGCCACGTCCAAGCTGCCCGCCTACTCCGAGGACCAGCAGTCGCCGCCGCCTCCGCCGCCTTCCCGGTCGGGCAAGGTCTACGGACGCGAGCGCGCCGGGAGCAGCCCGGTCAAACCGCTCAGGGCGGCGGGCGAGCCCGCGCCGAAGGAGCCGCGCGGGCCCAGGGGGCCGCGGGTGCGCGGCCGGACCGTCCTGAAGATCGTCGCGGGCCTGGTCGCGCTGCTCCTGGTGGCGGCCGTGGGCCTGTTCTTCTGGATCGACTCCCGGCTGGCCGGCATCGACGGGGTGCTCGACGACTACGAGGGCCGGCCCGCCGACACACCCGGCACCAACTGGCTGCTGGTCGGCTCCGACAGCCGCAAGGGCCTGACCGCGGCCGAGCGCAAGAAGCTGGCCACCGGGCGCGCGGTCGGGCAGCGCACCGACTCGATGATGCTGCTGCACATCTCCGACAACGGCGACAAGCCCACCCTGGTCAGCCTTCCGCGCGACTCGGCGGTGACCATTCCGGGGCGCGGGCGCGACAAGCTCAACGCGGCGTACGCGTCCGGCGGGCCGAAGCTGCTGGTCCGCACGGTCGAGACGGTCACCGGCGTGCACGTCGACAACTACATGGAGATCGGCTTCGCCGGCTTCGTGGACATCGTGGACGCCATCGGCGGCGTCGAGATCAACGTCCGGGCCGACGTCGACGACCCCAAGGCCGGGCTCAAGCTCAAGAAGGGCAAGCAGGTGCTCAACGGCGCCCAGGCCCTCGGCTACGTACGCACCCGCAAGGGCGGCGCGCTGCCGGACTTCGAGCGCACCAAGCGGCAGCGGCAGTTCCTCGGCGCGGTGGTGAAGAAGGCCGCCAGCCCGGGCGTACTGATCAACCCGTTCACCTCGATCCCGCTGGCCATGAGCGCCACGGACGCGGTCGAGGTCGACTCCAGCACGGGCGCGTTCGACATGCTCTCGCTGGGGCTGGCGATGGGCGACAGCCCGGTCACGACGGTGGTGCCGTTCGGCGGGAACGAGATCGTCGCCGGCGGCGGTGCGGCGGTCAAGTGGGACCGGCTCAAGGCGCTGGCCCTCTTCGACGCGCTGAAGGCCGACAAGCCGGTGCCGAAGGAGATCGTCGACGCCGGTTGACCCGCTTCCCGCGTAGGCGCGAGCCTCGCGGGAGCAGCCGGGCCCGGCTCAGGTCGTGGTGGCGGCGACGACCGCGGCGGTGGAGGCGGTGGCGGCGATGGCCGCGGTGATGGCGGTGATCGTCTTGGCGACCGCCTGGCCGGCCCACTCGCCCTCGGCGATCTCCTTGACGCGCTTGCGGTCGGCGCCCGGGAAGGCTTTGCGGTCGAGCTTCGCCGCGTGCATGATCGCGATGAGCGTGGCGGTGCGCTCGTCGGGGTCGGCGCCCGCGAGGACGGCCGTGACGCGTTCGCGCACGTCGGCCTCCACCTGAGGGTCCGCCTCCGGCCACCGCGTGGTCGGGAAGACGCCCAGGACCCGGCCGCGCTCCTCGGCCAGCACGCCCGCCTCGGCGAGCCTGGTGAGCAGGCGCCTGCGCAGCTTGTCCGACTGCAGCCGCTGCACCCACCACGCGGGCTTCCTGGTCTTGCCGTCCTCGGCCATGCGGGCGAGGGCGGCGTCGAGCTCGGCGTCCCCCAGCGGGGTGGGGTCCGTCACCGTCACCTTGTCGTCGGCCAGTTCGACGCGGCCCGCGGCGGCCAGCTCGGCGAGGATCGCGCCGCCGAGCGCGGGGTCGAGCTGCACGCCCCCGATGAGCTGCTTGCCTTCTGCCTCGTCGTGGGCGAGGAGGAGGAGTTCTTCAGCGATCGTCACGGTCATGTCCCGACACTAACCTCCCAGCATGAGCATTTCGGAAAGACTTCACGCGATCGGCCGGCCCTTGCTCCAGGCGCAGCTCGACCATCCCACGGTGGCCGGCATCGGGCGCGGCGACCTGGCCGAGCCGGTCTTCCGGTCCTGGCTGGAGCAGGACTACCTGTACCTGCTCGACTACGTGCGGGTGTTCTCCAGGCTGGCCTGGCAGGCGCCGGACGGGCATCTGGGCGACCTGGTGGATCTGGCGTACTCGACGTACCACGACGAACTGCGTCTGCATCGGTCGTTGTCGGCGGAGTTCGGGGCCGATCTGGACAATGCGGTGAAGGGGCCGGCGTGTGCGGCGTACACGGCGTTCCTGCTGAAGGCGGCGGGGTCGTACGGGGAGGGGCTGGCGGCGCTTTATCCGTGTATGTGGGGATATTCGAGTCTTGGGAAGATCCTCGCCGAGAACCCGCCCGCCGAGCCGCGCTACCGGGCCTGGGTGGACACCTACGCCGACCCGGCGTTCGCGGCGCTGACCGTACGGATCGGGCAGATGATCGACGAGGCCGACCCCGACCCCGTACGGGCGGAGGCGCTGTTTGCCGAGGGCATGGCACACGAGCTCGCCTTCTGGGACGTGCCGTAGTCGCGTGCCGGTCCGGTACGCGCCATACCCTGGGGGCATGCCGGAACTTCCCGAGGTGGAGTCGCTCACCAACTTCCTGCGCGAGCGGGCGGTCGGCCGCTCGATCGCCGGCGTAGACGTCGTCGGCTTCCAGGCGCTCAAGACGTTCGACCCGCCGGTCACCGCGCTCGGCGGGCTCACCGTCACGGGCGTGTCGAGGCACGGCAAGTTCATCGACCTCGACTGCGACGGCCTGCACCTGATCATCCATCTGGCCCGCGCCGGCTGGCTGCGCTGGCGCGACGACCTGACCGGCGCGCGGCCGGTGCGGCCGGGCAAGGGGCCGCTGGCCGTCCGCGTACGGCTGGCGCCCGACGACGACGGCCTGGCCCCCGGGTTCGAGCTGACCGAGGCCGGCACGCAGAAACGGCTGGCCGTCTACGTCACCGACAAACCGGAGGACGTGCCCGGCGTCGCCGCCCTGGGCCCCGACCCGCTCGACGACGCCTTCACCGTCGAGGCGCTCAAGCGCATCGTCGGCGGCAACCGCACCCAGATCAAGGGGCTGCTGCGCGACCAGAAGGTGATCGCGGGCATCGGCAACGCCTACTCCGACGAGGTGCTGCACGCGGCGAGGATGTCACCGTTCAAGATCGCCGCGACGCTGACCGACGCGCAGATCGCCGACCTGCACGAGGCCATCGTGACGACGTTGCGCGACGCCGTCGAACGGGCGCACGGGCTGGCCGCCAAAGACCTCAAGGCGGAGAAGAAGTCCGGGCTGCGCGTGCACAACCGGGCCGGCCAGCCGTGCGACGTGTGCGGCGACACCATCCGCGAGGTGTCCTTCGCCGACTCCGCGCTCCAGTACTGCCCGACCTGCCAGACGGGCGGCAAGCCGCTGGCCGACCGGCGGATGTCGCGCCTGCTCAAGTAGGGTCCCAGGCGCGGGATGATGGAGGCATGACCGTTCCAGAGATCGACGTCACCGCCGTTCCCGACAACGCCTACCTGCTCGACGTCCGCGAGCAGGACGAATGGCTCGCCGGCCACGCCCCCGAGGCCGTGCACATCCCGATGTCGCAGATCCAGGGCCGGGTCGAGGAGGTGCCCGCCGACCGCACGGTCTACGTGGTGTGCCGGGTCGGCGGCCGGTCGATGCAGGTCACGGCGTGGCTCAACCAGCTCGGGCGCGACGCCGTCAACGTGGGCGGCGGCATGCAGTCGTGGGAGTTCGCGCGCCGTCCGATGGTCAGCGAGACCGGGCAGGATCCTTTCGTGGCCTGAATGCCCCACTGTGGCGGTTCCGCCGCCATTGAGGCATGATGAGGGCGCCAACTGCATAGTCGCGGGAGCTCGGGGTGCCGGGCTGAGAGGGCAGCAACACAGCCGCTGCCGACCGCCTGAACCTGTCCGGGTAATGCCGGCGTAGGGAGTGTGCGATGACGCATGTCGTCGACGAAGTTCCGCTGACCCTTGACGGCGCGCCCCCCAAGACCCTCGGCGTCCTCGACCAGGGCGCGCTCTGGGCCAACCTCGGTGTCAGCCTCCTCGGCTTCTCCGGCGCGCTCGTCCTGATCGACCCTCTGGGCAACGCGCCGCTCAGCCTGGTGGCCGCGCTCACGGCCGCCGTGGTCGGCAGCCTCATCGGCACGGCCATGGTCGGCCTGTCGGCCATCCCCGGCACGCAGACCGGGCGGCCGGCGATGGTGCTGCTGCGCGGGCTGTTCGGGGCGAAGATGTCGTACGTCCCGTCCGTGCTGAACATCGTGCAGATGCTCGGCTGGGGGGCCTTCGAGCTCTGGGTGATCGCCAAGGCCGCGAACGCGATCTTCGGGAGCGTCCCGTACCAGGTGTGGGTGGTGGTGGCGGGGGTGCTGACCACCGCGCTCGCCGTCTGGCCGCTCGGATCGATCAGGCTGCTGCGCCGGTACGTGACCGCCGGCGTGATCGTGTCGCTGATCTGGTTCACCGTGTCGTTCCTGGGCGAGGCGCCGACGTACGCGGGCGGGTCGTGGACGGCCTTCGCCCCGGCCGTCGACTACGTCATCGCCCTGTCGGTGTCGTGGGTGCCGATGGCCGCCGACTTCGCCAGGCACTCGCGTTCCAGCAGGGCCGCCTTCACCGGGGTCGTCGGCGGCTACACCGTCGCCCAGGTGGCCTGCCTGGCCCTCGGCGTGTACGCGGTGGCCATCGCGGGCGCCCAGGCGGTCGCGGCCGACGGCATGGTCGTCTTCCAGCCGTTCGTCGCGGCGCCGCTGGGCGCGCTGTTCTTCGGCATCCTGGTGCTGCGCGAGACCGACCAGTCCTTCGCCAACGTCTACTCCACCACCGTCTCGCTGCAGAACCTGATGCCGAAGGTCGACCGCCGGATCGTCTCCACCGCGATCGGCGTGCTCACCACCGCGATCGCCCTGGTCGTGGACGTCACCTCCTACGGCGCGTTCCTCGGGGTGATCGGCGCGGTGTTCGTGCCGATGTTCGCGGTGCTGGCCGTCGACTACTTCGTGCTCGGCGGCGCCGCCCGCTGGAACACCGCCGAGGACGCGCCCTCGCGCTGGCTGATGCTGCTGCCGTGGGCGCTGGGCTTCGCCGCCTACTGGTTCACCACCTCGACGCCCACGGTCGCGGGCTGGGACGGCTTCTGGGCGTCGGCCCGCGACGCCGTCGGCTTCACGCGGGAGCCGTGGATGAACGGCGCGCTCGGCGGCGCGCTGGTCGCGGCCGTGGTGACGCTGGTCATCGGCGTGCTCGGCCGGCGTCGCTCAGCGGCCCGCTGAGGCCCGGCGTTCGACGTTGAGCAGGTGCTGCTTGGCGGCCACGCCTCCGGCGTAGTCGCCGAGCTCGCCGTCCTCACGGACCACCCGATGACAGGGCACGATCACGCACACGGGGTTGGCGCCGACCGCGTTGCCCACCGCGCGCAGGGCGCGCGGCCGCCCGATGCTCGCGCCGATCTCCTCGTACGTCGTGGTCGTGCCGTAGGGCACGGCCATGGTCTTCTGCAGCACGGTACGGGCGAACGGCGTGGCCAGCGCGAGGTCGACCGGCGTGGCGAAGGTGCGCAGCCGGCCGGAGAAGTACGCGTCGAGCTCCCGGCGCACCGGGTCGAGGCGGCGGGCGTCGGGCCCGATGAACGTGCCGACCTCCTTGGCCACCCGCTCGAACACGGTGTTCTCGGCCTCGAAACTGCAGGCCGCGATGCCCTTGCCGGTCACCGCGAGCACCAGCCTGCCCACCGCGCCGTCGTAGGTGCCGAACGCGATGTCCGGGGGCCCTTCGCCCTTGTAGGTGCTGGAGGTCACTCTCAGCAGGGCATCGAGGTCGCTGCTCGACATGCCGCTCACCCGTTTCAGCCACCGGAATCTTCGTGAGCGCAGCGTATCGGACGGATCGCCCGTCAGACCCACCACGCCACGTGCACTATGGAGGTGTGGGATACGCATGGGTCGGGAGTGACGAGGAGATCGCTCGCGCCGTGCTCGCCGGGTCCCCCAACGCCGTGGTGGCGCTCGACCGCGACCAGAGCGTGCTGGTCTGGAACGCGGCGGCCGAGCACCTGTTCGGCTGGACGGCGGCCGAGATACTGGGTCGCCGGGCGCCGATCGTCCCCGACGAGCTGGCCGCCGAGCACAACGCGGTGCTGGAGCGCGTACGCACCGGGGGGCAGGTGTCGCTGCGCACCAAGCGCGTCCACAAGGACGGCAGGCCGCTCGATCTGCGCGTGGACATCAACGCCCTGCGCATGGGCAACTCCGTGGTCGGCTACGTGCTGGCCCACCATCCCGCGCGGGCCGACGAGGTCGCCGGGCTGCGCATGGAACGCCGGGCGAGGCTGGTGCGCCGGCTCACCGACGTGGTCGGCGACATCAACTCGGAGCTGGAGCTGCCGGCCGTGCTCGACCGCATCTCGGCCAGCCTCACCGAGCTCACGGGCGCGGACGCGGGCGGGTTCGTGCTGATCGAGGGGGAGCGGCTGCGGCTGGTCAGCACGTACCGGCTGCCGGAGACGCTCAGGGGCACCACCACCGGCCTGCGGACGAGCCTGGTGGACAAACTCTTACGCACGGGCAAGACCGTCATGCTGGAGTCCCAGGGGCTCGGCGACCTGGTGTGGGCCAGCCTCGACGGGCTGCACACGATCGCGCTCGGCCTGGCCGCGGTCGGTGGCCGCCCCTACGGCGCCCTCTACGCGCTGTTCGCCGGGCCCGCCCCCGGCCACCTGGAGCTGGAGCTGCTCGAACTGCTGGCCGGGCACGCCGGCATCGCGGTCGGCAACGCGGTGGCCTACCAGGAGGCGGTGCGGCAGCGGGCGCACGAGCGGGCCGTGTTCGACGCCAGCGCCGACGGCATCGCCGTGCTGGACGGCGCCGGCCGGGTCGTGCGCTGGAACCCCGCCGCGGCCGAGCTGACCGCCTTCCCCGCCGACGCGGTGATCGGCGGCCCGCCGCCGTTCCCGCTGCCCAGCCCCGGCGAGAAGCTCACCTTCCAGATGGAGAACGGCCGCTGGCTGGACGTGGTGAGCGCGCGGATCGAGGAGACCGGCGAGATCGTCATCGACTTCCGCGACGTCACCCAGGCCAAGGAACTGGAGGAGGCCAAGGACCTCTTCCTGGCCACGACCAGCCACGAGCTGCGCACGCCGATCACGATCGTGCGCGGGTTCGCCGGCACGCTCGACGCGCGCTGGGACAAGATGAGCGACGCGGAACGCCGGTCGGCCGTGCACACGATCGCCGAGCGGGCCGGATCGCTGGGCCAGCTCATGGACCACCTGCTGCTGGGGGCCAGGGCGGGCGCGGACGAGCTGGCCGTCCGCATCGAGGCGTTCGATCTCGCGGCCCGCATCCACGCGGCCACGCTCGGCCTCCCCGTGTTGTCCGACCGCCACCGCGTCGAAGTGCGCATCCCGGACGACTTGCCACCGGTGCTGGGGGACGCCCTGGCAACCGACATCGTTTTGGGGCAATTGCTGGAGAACGCGTTTAAATATTCCCCAATGGGTGGATTGATCTGTGTTGAAGCTTGGCCCGAAGACGACGGCGTGGTCGTAGTGGTGGATGACGAGGGGGTCGGAATCGCACCGCCTGACCGCGAACGGATCTTTGAGCGCTTCGTCCAGGTGGACAGCGGGGACCGGAGGCGCTTTGGTGGAGTGGGGCTCGGCCTCTACATCGTCCGCAGTCTGGCCAGGGCACAGGGGGGAGAAGTGAGTGCTCAACCGAGGCCCGGAGGGGGTACGAGGATGCGGTTGATCCTGAGGCGCGCTTCCCCTATCCGATCCGACACACCGATGCGGTAACGAGGTGGTCACAGTTGAGCTGATCTATCGTCCAATGTGTACAAGCTGTGATCGAGATGCGGTTTCTGCGATTGGCTAACGGGGCATTTCGGTCGTACCGGGGAGTGTTCCCGCGGGGGGCACAGGGAACGGGGAGGTGGGTGTGTCAAGCGTGGTGCTGCTGCCGTACGCGCCGTCCAGCGTCGCCGTCGCCCGCCAGCGTCTGAGCACTGACCTGCAGGACTGTGGGGTCTACACCGCCGCGATCGACGATGCGGTGCTGGTGGTGAGCGAGTTGCTGAGCAACGCGCTGCGGCACGCGCATCCGCTGCCTTCAGGCATGGTGAGGGTCGCCTGGATGCGTAGCGACGATCACATAGAGGTGGCGGTCAGCGACGGGGGTGCGGCGACAGAGCCGCGGGCGGGCCGCCCGACCCTGTCTTCGCTCGGGGGCCGGGGGCTGGGGATCGTCGAATACGTGGCTGAGAGCTGGGGGGTTCGTCACGACGGTGACACGACGACGGTGTGGGCCATTCTGCCCGCACCCCACGGGGCGGCGGTGAACGGGCAGGTCGCGGCCCTGAAGGAGGCCGGTTAGGCGGTCCTGGCCGCCAGTACGGCCCGTTCGGTGACGGCCCACGCCGTGGAGACCAGCAGGTACAGGCCGGCCGCCAGGGGGAGCACGAGCACGGCCAGCGCGGAGCCGTACGGCATCAGCGGCATGACCTTGCGCAGCAAGTCCGGCTGCTCCTCCGACACCTTGATCGAGCGTGCCGACAGCCATGCCAGCAGCACGAGCCCCGCGATCACGACGACAAAGACCGAAACCGGCCAACTGATCAGACCGAAATTGGCCACCACACCCGCGAGCTGCTGTCCCAGCGGTGCCCCGAACAGAGTGTGACCGGCCAGTGCCGTCGGATGCGTGGCCACCCTGAACATCAGCCACAGGAACGGCAATTGCGCCAGCATCGGCAAGATCCCCGCGAACGGTGACGTGCCCTCCCGGGCGTACAGAGCGGTCAGTTCCTTGGACAACCGCTCCGGATCGCGCCCGTGGCGCTCGCGCAGCTCCTGCAGCTTGGGCGCGAGCCGCTGCCGGACCTGGCCGGCCCGCGCCTGCCGGACGTTGAGCGGCAGCAGAAGCAGGCGTACGGCGAGCGTGAACAGCACGATGGCGAGGGCGGCATGGCCCCCGGACACGCCGATGACGAACGTGACAAGTGAATCGATCATGAGCCCTTCAGACATGACGACGGATCAGGGCTCACACATGACGATGAGCCCCGCTTTGACGGAAGCGGGGCTCGCCTAAGGCGCTCGTGGACGCGGGCGTCCAGCCGCGTCGGGATCGCGCAGCCGCTGGAAGGCCGTGCGGCGCGCGTAGGTCAGCGGGAAGCCGGGAGACTCACCGCCGAGGACGGGCGGCAATGTGGCCGCCCACGTGGCCAGCAGGAGGATCGCCATCATGGTGATCCCCACCAGCCACGGATCGAACAGAAGCGAGGTCACTGCGACGAACGGGACTTACCGACGACGGTGACCGCGATGAAGACCACCAGGGCGACGACCCCGACGATCAGGACCAGCTTGAACAGACCTGCCAGCAGGGGCAGGAGGAAGTTGAACAGCACGAAGAGACCGAGAAGGGTCCCTAAAACGAGCATCACGACTCTACTCATGAGGCCACCGTACGTCCTCCGAGCATGATCCGCGAGGCTTACGAACCTGTGACGTCCACGTCCGCCACCATGTCCGCCACGTGGGCCCGGCCGTACGGTGAGACGGTGAACACCCGCATCCTGGTGGTCGACGACGATCCGACCGTGTCCGAGGTCGTGGCGCGCTATCTGGAGCGCGACGGGCACGAGGTGGAGTGCGTGGGCGACGGCGCCGAGGCGCTGCGCAGGGCCCTGGCCGACCCGCCCGACCTCATGGTGCTCGACCTGATGCTGCCCAGGATCGACGGGCTCCAGGTGTGCAGGAAGCTCAGGGAGCGGTGGCCGGTCCCGGTGATCATGCTGACCGCGCTCGGCGAGGAGATCGACCGGGTGGTGGGCCTGGAGACCGGGGCCGACGACTACGTGACGAAGCCGTTCAGCCCCCGGGAGCTGGCGTTGCGCGTGCAGTCGGTGCTGCGCCGGGCGCGGGGGGCGTCCGTCACGGCCGGCACCGGCGTGCTGCGCGACGGCGACCTCGTCGTGGACGTCGGCGCCCACGAGGTGCGGCTCGGCGGCGCGCAGGTGCTGCTGACGGCCAGGGAGTTCGACCTGCTGGCCTACCTCATGCGCAACCCGCGCCAGGCGTTCAGCCGGTCGGCGCTGCTCGACCAGGTGTGGGGGTGGTCGTTCGGCGACTCCTCGACCGTGACCGTGCACGTGCGGCGGTTGCGGGAGAAGGTCGAGGCGGACCCGACCGAGCCGCGGCGGATCGTCACGGTCTGGGGTGTCGGCTACCGGTACGAGCCGCTGGAGAGCGCGGGGTGACGCCTCCCGAGCCCTGCCTGGGCGGGACGTGCCCGCCGGCCATGGTGTCGGTGAGCGAGCTGCCCATGGTCGTGGCCGTCTCGGCGGGGCTGGGGCTGCTGGTCGCCGCCGCCGGCGTATGGGCCATGGGACGGCTGCGGACCAGGTCGATCGGGGTGATGCTGGCCGTCGTGGTGGTGGTCGCCGTGGCGGCGACGCTGGCGGGCGTGGTCGCGATCACCATGAAAATGATCATCGAGGGGGCGGTCAAGGACTTCGTGCTCAGCGTGGTCGCGGTGGGCGGGCTGGTGGGGCTCGGGGTCGCGTTCGTGCTGGCCAGGCGGGTGGTGGGGGAGAGCAGGCGGCTGGTGGCGGCCGTGCGCGACGTGCCGTTCAGGGCGCCGCAGGGGTTGCCGGCCGAGCTCCAGGAGATCGCGAGCACCCTTGAGGAGGCGTACGCGCGGGAACGCGCGCTCGAAGGCGCGCGCCGGGAACTGGTCGCCTGGGTGAGCCACGACCTGCGCACACCGCTCGCCGGCCTGCGGGCCATGGCCGAGGCCCTGGAGGACGGGGTGGTGGCCGACCACGAGACGGTCGCGCGCTACCACGGCCAGATCAAGCTGGAGGTCGAACGGCTCTCGGCCATGGTGGACGACCTGTTCGAGCTGTCGCGCATCCACGCGGGCGCGTTGCGGCTCTCGCGGGCCAGGATCGGGCTCGCCGACCTCGTCGCGGACACGCTGGCCGGGGTCGAGCCGCTGGCCAGGGCCAAGGGGGTGGTGCTCACGGCGGAGGCGGCGGGGGCCGTGCCCGTGGAGGCCGACGCGGCGGCGCTGGGCCGGGCCCTGCGGAACCTGGTCGTCAACGCCATCCGGCACACGCCGTCGGAACGGGCCGTGGTGCTGCGGGTCGGGGTGGACGAGCAGGGGATGGCCTGCCTCTCGGTGGCCGACGGTTGCGGGGGGATTCCCGAGGAGGATCTGCCTCGGGTGTTCGAGGTGGCGTTCCGGGGGGAGGCCGCGCGTACGCCCACCGCCGACGGCGGCGCCGGGCTCGGGCTGGCGATCGCCCAAGGGATCGTCGAGGCGCATGATGGGATGATCGGGGTGGTCAACGAAGGACCGGGGTGCCGGTTCGAGATCCGGTTGCCCCTGGTGTCCGGAAGTTGACGTTCCCGCATGGTGTCCTGCCTCGATCTTCCGCTGTGATCTCGCTTCCTCGAACGTGGGTCGCCCGGGTCAGGCGGGTTCGGGGAGCGCGGTGTCGCGTTGCCCGAACGACTCCGACATCGCCCGGAACGTCGGGCAGGGCCAGCGCCACATGCAGCTCCGGCACCGCAGGATCGGGTTGGCGGTGTCGCTCGTGATGCCACCCGCGTCGCGCGGCTGGTGCAGGTCGAGCAGCCGCAGCCCGAGCTCGGCGAACCTGAGCAGGTCGGCGCGGGAGCCGGCCAGGAAGTCGAGGTCTTCGCTCGCCAGCCTGGTGCGGATCGGGACGTAGCCCTCGTGGTTCAGCAGACCGCGCAGGCGCGCTGCTTCGTCATGCCATGACGTGGCCTTTTCTGTGCGGATGAGGATGGTCTCCAGACGTTCCCGGAGCCCCTGACGCTGTGGATCTTCAGGTTTCTCTGCATTCATCGATACGAGGCCCATGGGGCGGGCCACAGCCCCTCCTTCTCCGTGAAGCGTTGCCGGTTCCGGTGTCACGCTGTCAAGCTTCGCGTACTCTCCGTTTTGATGGAGCCCAAACGGAGGACAAAAACCTGTCGTTCCCCTCTCGGCGTGACAACGTGACCGGAAGCCTCCGCGCCGCTAGCCTGCCCATGTGGAGCTCAAGGTCTCGACTCGATCACATGCCGGGTGCGCACTCGTTGCCATCACCGGAGAAATCGACCTCTATACGGCGCCTCACCTGCAGGCCGAGTTCACTCGGCTGCTGCAGGACGA
Organism: Nonomuraea sp. NPDC049637; assembly: GCF_040675235.1. Lineage (NCBI taxonomy): Bacteria > Bacillati > Actinomycetota > Actinomycetes > Streptosporangiales > Streptosporangiaceae > Nonomuraea > Nonomuraea sp. NPDC049637. The sequence continues at coordinate 101,440 of NZ_JBFAOM010000020.1, read as the reverse complement.
GCCCAGCCGGGTGGTCATCGACATGTCCGCCGTGGATTTCTGCGACTCCACGGGGATGAACGTGCTGCTCTCGGCGCTCAAGCGCATGAAAGAGCGGGGAGGTGTGCTGGAGGTGGCCGCGCCGCGTCCGGCCGTCCGCAAGATCCTGCAGGTGACGGGGCTCGTCTCGGTGTTCACCGTGCATGACGAGCTGCCGCAGGAGTTCCTCATCACCGAGGGATCATGACGCAGGCTGACACGGCTGTCGTCATTCCCGCGGTGAACGAGGGCGACCGCATCGCCGCCACCGTCGCGGCGGCGGCCGGCCTGCCGGGCGTCGATCTCGTCGTGGTCGTCGACGACGGCTCGACGGACCGCACCGGCAAGGTGGCGCGGGCGGCGGGCGCGCGGGTGGTCCGCCACAGCCGCAACCGCGGCAAGGCCGCGGCCATGGAGACGGGCGCGGAGGCCGTACGCCTCCTCGACGACGGCCGTACCCCTCGCCACCTGCTCTTCCTCGACGCCGACCTGGGTGACACGGCCAGCGCCGCGGCGCCGCTGGTGGAGCCCGTGCGCGAGGGCAAGGCCGACATGACGATCGCGCTGTTCGGCACGCGGGTGAAGCTCGGCGGCCATGGGTTAGTCGTGCGCGTGTCCAAGGACGGCATCCGCCGCGCCACCGGCTTCGAGGCCGCCCAGCCGCTCAACGGCCAGCGTTGCCTGACCAGAGCCGCCTTCGAGGCCGCCCGGCCGCTGGCGCACGGGTTCGGCGTGGAGACGGCGCTCACGATCGACCTGCTGCGCAAGGGGTTCAGGGTCGTCGAGGTCGAGGTGGAGATGTCCCACCGGGCCACCGGCAACGACTGGCGGGCCCAGTTGCACCGCGCCCGGCAGTTGCGGGACGTCGCTCTGGCTCTGGCGAGCCGGGAGCCGGTGGTCGTCGAAAATCTCGGCAAACTTCTCCCCAAGCGGTGAGGTCGGCCTCCGGGTTGTCCACAGGCGTGGATGATCTGGGGCTGCGGCCGTGAGGAGTGTGCTGGAATTTGCGGGTGACTTCGGAGAGACGCCGCAAACAGGCACAAGCCCCACCCTTGTGGGTGGTATCGCTGCGGCTTCCGTGGTCCGCCGCCGACCGGCGCCGCTTCTCGGCGGGCGGGGTTCTCCCGTGGGGTGGGCGGCCGGTGTTCGCGCGGGCCTCCGCGGCCGGTGGGCGGGCGGCGACTCCTCGACAGGGGCGGTTCGTCGACGCCGCTCGAGCGCGGCTCGCGGTTCCCGGGCTGGTGATGATCGCGGTCTCGGTGCTCCTGACGATCACGATCGGGTTGCTCGGGCCCTCTCCCATGGTTCCCGCGCTGGGCGGGCCGGGGTGGCAGCCGCCGTACTGGCTGGCTGCCCGTCCTGATCCTTATGCGGTGCTCCTCCTGGCCGCCGCGGCTCTGGTCATCGGCGGGGTCGGGCTGCTGGCGGCGCTGGCCGCCGGGGCGCGTCCCGGGCTGCGTGCTCGGCCGCTGGTGCTGCTCGGCTGTCTCGCCGCGGGGGTGCTCGCGTTCCTGCCTCCCTCGGGCTCCGGCGACCATCTCAACTACGCCGTGTACGGCCGGATGGTCACGCTGGGGCTGAACCCCTACACGCACGGCGCCGTCGACCTGCCGGGCGATCCCATCGCCGACGCGGTCGAGCGGCCGTGGCGCGAGGAACCCAGCGTCTACGGGCCCGTCGCCACCGCTCTCCAGGCGCTGGCGAGCTGGATCGGGGGCGACTCGCTCCGGTTGACCATCTTCGTGCTGGCGGTGTTCAACGCCGCCGCCTTCGTCGTCACGGCCCTGCTCATCGACCGCTTCACCAGGGACGACCCGGCCCGGCGGCTGCGCGCCGCCCTGCTGTGGGCGGTCAATCCGCTGCTGCTCTACCACCTGGTCGCGGGCATGCACGCCGACACCCTGGCCATCGCCTGCATGGTGGCCGCGCTGCTGGCCAGGGCACGTCCGGTCGCGTCGGGGGTGCTGCTCGGGCTCGGGGTGGCGACGAAGCTCAACGCGGGGCTGGTGGCGCTGGGCCCCGCGTGGGAGCTGCGCCGCCGTCCGGGGCGGCTCGCCGTCATGGCGGCCGCCGCGCTGGCCGTGGTGGTCGTCGGCTACGCGGTCGTCGGGCCCGAGGCGATCACGCCGGTGACGACCACCAGCAAGGCGATCTCGCACGCCTCGTTCTGGAAGCTGGTTCAGGGGTGGCTCTGGGCCCTGGTCGGCCCGGGGCGGGCGTACCGGGGCGAGATCCAGGTCGGCGCGCTGGCAGTGCTCGCGCTCGTCGCCTGGTCGTTGCTCCGGCTGGCGTCCCGGCGGTCCGCCGCTCTCCAGGGGCCGGGGGCCTCCGCAGGGCTGGAGGCGCCGGTCGTGGCGGCGGCGCTCGTCGTGGCCTACCTGTTCGCCACGCCGTACATCCTGCCCTGGTACGACGGGCTGGCGTTCGGCATGCTCGCCCTGGTGGGCGCCTCGGCCGTCGACGGGTTCATGGTCGCCCACCTGCTGGTCCTGTCCCTGGCCTACCTGCCCGCCCGGGTCGACGGGCAGCCGCCGGGCGTCGAATGGCTCAGCGGCGTGCTCAGGCCTCAGATCGGGTGGGCGCTGCTGGCGTTGACCGTTCTGCTGGTGGTGTGGGCGTGGCGAGCTGGAGGGCCCGTACGCAGGCCGCGAGCGTCAGCGGCACCGCCACCGTGAGCGCCATGGCCGGGATGGCGATGCCCGAGTCGTTCATCAGGAAGCCGATGAAGGCGCAGGTGAGCGTCCCGAACAGGCCGGCCCTGAGCGGCGGGGCCAGCGTGTACGCCTGACCCAGCGCCGAGGCGCCCCAGTGCGACGGGCGGGCCAGCACCAGGAACAGGAACGCCAGCGCGACCAGCGAGAGCAGGGTCAGCGGCCAGTTGCCCACGGTCACGCCGATCATGGCCCCGAACTTGCGTCCGACGACGGTCCACGCCTGGCCGTCGATGATCTGCTGCACGAACGCGCCGAGGTGCGTGCGCCTGTCGGCCGGGCGCATCCAGTCGAAGACCGAGATGGCGGCGATCAGCGCGACCGCGCCCACCCCCACGAGCAGGAGTTTCACCACCGACACCCGCCTGCCGGACAGCAGGATGAGGAAGACCGCCACCCCGATGACGAACGCCGGCACACCGCCGAAGTCCGCGCCCCACGAGGGCGAACCGTCCGCGAAGACGGCGAAGGCGCCGTACAGGGCGCACAGCGCCACGACCACCGTCCTGGAGACGCCTCTGCCGAGCAGCCAATGCGCCACCCCGGCCAGGCCGAGAACCGTGCCGGTCGCGTAGACGGCGAAGGCGATGTTGCTGAAGCCGTAGAAACGTCCGCCGGTGACGGGTTCGTAGCCGGTCACGGCGTTCACCTGGAGGGCCGAGCCGGTCATCACGTCGATGAGGAGGGCGAGCGAGGTGACGGCCGCGACCACGGTGAGCGGTCCCAGCACGTGCGCACGCCACGGGCCGGCGAACGCGAGACCGGTGATCAGGGCGGCGATGGCCAGGATCGTCACGATCACCGAGACCATCGGCATCGGCAGGCTCCACCACGGCACGAGCTGGGCCAGGAACGTCGAGACGGCGATGGCGCCGCTGACGGTCGCCACCACCTGGATGGCGGCCAGCAGTTTCGAGGCGCCGGCCGGGTCGCCGCCCGCAGCCGGGGCGGGGCGGCCGTCGGCCTCGGGAGCGCCCGTCACGGCGGCGGTCGCCGGAGGCGTGCGGTCGGCGGCGGCGGACGAGCCGACGTCGGACGCGGGTGCGGCCTGCCGGACGCGGGAGGAGCGGCGGCGGCGCAGCGCCAGGGCGGCCAGGGCGTAGAAGAGCAGCTGGACGCTCACCAGGACGGTGAAGAACGGCCCGCGTACCTCCCGGAGCACCTGGCTGGCCAGGTCGCCGTCGGCGAGGCGGGTCACCGCGGCGGCGGCCGGCGCGGGGGCGTTGCCGTCGGGCTGCCAGGCGCGGCCGACCACGTCGCGGGGGGCCGTCAGGCCCAGGAGCTGGACGACGGTGGCGGTGAGGTCGGTGATGGTGACCAGGCCGTCCTGGCGGGTGGAGGAGGCGGTGAGGTAGCCCCCCTGCGGGTATGGCTGCCCGCTCGGGGACGGTCCCGTGGCCAGGGCCGCGTGGAGGTGGGCGTTCGGGCTGAGGTCGGAGATGCCGGCGAGCAGGACGGTGGTGTTCGGGGGCACCTTGCCGAGCAGGGCGGCGATCTGCTGGTCCGCCTTGGTCGCGGCGGCTCGACGGTCGGCGGCCGGGAGGGAGACCGGGATTGCGTGATCGCCGAGGGGGCCGCGGGCCCAGGCGGTGGTGAGGTCGGCGGCTTCGAAGACGATCAGGTTGTAGGGGGTCAGGACGGTCAGGGCGTCGAGGGTGGGGGCGTATTTAGTGATTTTTCCGGTCTTGTCGGCGGCGGCGAGGGCGGCGCCGGGGCCGATCGCCGCCACCTTGCCCCCGCCGTCCGTCACCAACTGGCCGAGCGTGCCGATCTGCGCCGCGTAGCCGGTGTCGGCCTGGAAGGCCACCAGCTCCCGCCACCCGGGGACGGTGGCGCCTTCCCCGGCGGGCTGAGGCGGCGTCGCGGCGGGGCAGCCCTGCCCCGGGGTGCCGGCGCGCTGGCCGGCGGAGACGGTCAGCCAGCCCGCCATGGGGCAGGTGACGCCACTGTCCTTGGGCGGGACGGCACGGGTGGACAGTGACGCCGAGCTGCCCTGGGCGGCGAGCTTCCACAGGGTGGGCGTGCCCGACTCGCTGAAGTCACTCCACTGGAGACCGGGAACGCCGACCACCACGACCCGCCGCCCCGCCGGCCCGCCTTGCCCGCCTTGCCTGCTTTGTCCGGAGACGCCGTCACCCGAGGCGCCGTAACCCGCGGCTGTGCTGCCGCTCCGGGAAACGGCGACGGCCGTGCCGGGGAGGAGGAGGGCGGCGAGCAGGAGGCCGAGGAGGACCGTGACGAGATGGCGGCGCGCCCGAGGCGCCGCTGTACCGAGGTGCCGCAGGAGCTTGGCGAGGTGCCGCAGGGGCTTGGCATGGGCGCTCGGGGCCGCGGGGCGTGCGCGACGCGCTTGGTGCTCGCCCCCCGGCGTGGCGTGATGCATGTACGGAACCCCCAGTGTCTGCGCCCTCGATCAACAGCCACGGTAACGTGCCACATCGTGACAAGAGGCGAGGTGCGAGTGATCCGGCGGCAGTGGTGGGCGTGGGTGGTGGTGGCGCTCGTCGTCGCGGCGGCGGCCGCGCCTCTTGTGCACACGTGGCTGACCAACCCGGACGACCAGCGGCTCGTCGACCTCGACGTCTACCGTACCGGCGGCCAGATGCTGCTCGACGGCCGTCCGGTGTACGACTTCTTCACCCCGGCGCCGCAGCTGCTGCCGTTCACCTATCCGCCCATCGCGGCGATGCTGGCCGTGACGCTGGCCGAGATGTCCTGGGGCACCGCCCAATGGGTGTGGACGGCCGGCATCTTCGCGGCGCTGGCCGTCACCGTCTGGTTCGCCTTCCGCCAGGCGCTGCGGGCCTACGTGCCGTGGGTGTTCGGGCTGCTCATGGTGGCCTGCACGTACCTGATGCCGATCCGGGACCAGGTGCGGTTCGGGCAGGTGGACATCCTGCTGGTGGCCCTGTGCCTGGTGGACTGCCTGGCGCGGCGGCCCTGGCTGCCCCGGGGGTTCCTGGTCGGGCTGGCCACGGCCGTCAAGCTGACCCCCGGCGTCTTCCTGATCTACTTCCTGGTCACCAGGCAGTGGCGGACGTTCTTCATGGCGGCGTTCGTGGCGGCCGTGCTGACGGTGCTGCCGTTCGTGGTGATCCCGCAGGACGCGTCCGCCTTCTGGTTCTCGGCGCTGCTCGATCCGGAGCGGCTGGGGGCGAACACCGCCACGACGAACCAGTCGATCCGGGGCATGTTGCTGCGGCTGTACATGCCGGAGTCGCTGACGTTCGCGATCTGGGCCGTGATCGTGGCGGCCGTGGCCTGGTACGGGTTCCGGGCTGCGCGGGCGGCGTACCAGGCGAAGGACGAGCTGACGGCGGTGGCGCTGACGTCGCTGATGGCGGTGCTGCTCTCGCCGGTCGCCTGGATCCACCATCTGGCCTGGGTGGTCGTGGTGCTCGGGGCGATCGTCGGCGACGGGCGCGATCCGGTCAGGCTGCGGGTGGCCGCGGGGGTCTGGCTGTTCTACGTGGTGCCCGTGCCCTGGTGGGGGGTCTCGCTGATCGCCGCCGGCATCCCGGGGGTGAGCCTGGTGCTCGGCAAGATCGTGCAGGACGGTTTCGGGCTGGGGGCGCTGGTTCTGGTCTGGCTGCTGGCGTCCTGGTTGCCCAAACGGCGGCAATTGGCTTGACCGAAGTATTACCCTCTGTGGCGTGCTCGTTACCGCTTGGGTAGTCGTGGGCCTGGTGGCCGGGGTGAGTGGCGTGTTCATCGGCTACATGGGCCTCAGGCAGGCCAGGGCCGCCGTCGACGACTGCCTGCGCAGGGTGGCCAGGCAGACCAGCGAGGGCGCCGGCGACCTCAAGGCGATCCGGGACGTGGCCGTGTGCCGCTACGACGCGCTCGCCGAGATGAGCGGCAGGCTCTCGTTCTCGGTGGCCATGATCAACGGGCTGGGCGACGGCATCGTGCTGACCTCGATCAACGGCACCAGCGAGACACGCACGTACGTGCGTCCGGTGGTGGGCGGGAAGGGCCAGCAGCCGCTGTCGCCGGAGGAGGAGCAGGCGGTGCGGGCGGCCCGGCTCGGGCTGGGGCCGCTGGTCCCGCCGCGGGTCCTCAAAGGTTCACGCTGAGTGCCCGTACGGGTGCCGTACGCGGTCGGCGAAAGAGCGGCATGCTGCGACCACCTGCGGATACTCTGGATGCATGCCCAGACTCGCCTATCTCGGACCGGAAGGGACCTTCACCGAAGAGGCCCTGAGGCTCCTTGACCCCGCCGCCGAGCGCCTGCCCTGCGCCACGGTGAGCGCGGCGCTCAACGCCGCCCGTTCCGGTGACGCCGACGGCGCCGTCGTGCCGCTGGAGAACTCCATCGAGGGCGCGATCACCACGACGCTCGACGAGTTCGCCTGGGGCGAGCCGCTGGTGATCACGGCCGAACTGCTGCTGCCGGTCCAGTTCTCGCTGCTGGCCAGGCCCGGCACCGAGATCGCGCACATCAAGCGGGTCTACACCCATCCCGCGGCCATCACGCAGTGCCGCGCCTTCATCGCCCGCGAGCTGCCCGACGCCGTGGTGGTCGCCGCGCCGTCCACGGCGGCCGCGGCCCAGGAGGTCTCGCTGCCCGGCTCGCCGTACGACGCGGCCATCGCCGCGCGCATCGCCGGCGAGCACTACGGGCTGGTCGCGCTGGCCGGCGACATCGGCGACCGGTCCGACACGGTGACCAGGTTCGTCAAGGTGAGCCGTCCCGGGCCGCTGCCGGAGGCGACCGGCTCCGACCGCACCACGCTGGTCGTCTTCCTGGCCGACGACCACCCGGGCGCGCTGCTGGAGATGCTGACCGAGTTCTCCGTGCGCGGGGTCAACCTGACCCGCATCGAGTCCCGGCCGACGGGCGACGGCATCGGGCGCTATTTCTTCCACTTCGACTTCGAGGGGCACATCGCCGACGCGCGGGTGGGCGAGGCCGTCGCCGGGCTCCACCGCATCTGCGGCGAGGTGCGCTTCCTCGGCAGCTACCCCCGCGCCGACGGGGTCGCGCCGCAGATCAAGAGAGGCACGGCCGACACCCAGTTCGCCGAGGCCGCCGACTGGCTGGCCCGCGTCAGATCCGGCCGGCTCTGACACCCCAGGGCGTTGACGCGGGCCCGACCGTTCCCGGGTAGGCCCACGAGGTCGCGCTGCCTGCGGGTGGCCGTCGCCGCCTTCGAGGGGCCGCGGGCGTGCCCCGAGTAGTGTGCCGGGGAATCCGGGGGCGGGGTGGGGGCGCGCGCCGGTAGCCTTTCCTTGTGATTGACCTGCGTACCCTTCGTGAGGATCCCGACCGGCTACGGGCGTCGCAGCGTGCCCGCGGTGAGGACGACTCCGTCGTCGCAACGCTGCTCGACCTCGACGAGCGCCACCGATCCGCGCTGACCTCGTTCGAGTCGATGCGCGCTGAGCAAAAGAGCATGGGCAAGTCGGTCTCCAAGGCGCAGGGCGAGGAGAAGGCCGCGCTGCTCCAGCGGGCCAAGGACCTCGCGAGCCAGGTCAAGGCCGCCGAGGCCGAGGCGGAGAAGCTGGCCGCCGAGCTCGAACAGCTCATGCAGACGGTGCCGAACATCGTCGAGGAAGGCGCCCCTCCGGGCGGCGAGGACGACTATGTCGTCCTGGAGACGTTCGGGGAGCCGCGCCAGTTCGACTTCGAGCCGAAGGACCACCTGGAGCTCGGCGAGGCGCTGGGCGCGATCGACATGGAGCGCGGCGCCAAGGTGTCCGGCTCGCGGTTCTTCTTCCTCAAGGGCGTCGGCGCGCGCCTGCAGCTCGGCCTGCTCAACATGGCGATGCAGCAGGCGATCGAGGCCGGGTTCACGCCGATGATCACTCCGGTGCTGGTCAAGCCGGAGACCATGCAGGGCACCGGCTTCCACGTGGCCCACGACAAGGAGATCTACCGCCTGCCGGAGGACGACCTCTACCTCGTCGGCACCTCCGAGGTGGCGCTGGCCGGCTACCACGCCAACGAGATCGTGAGCGGCGACGAGCTGCCGCTGCGCTACGCGGGCTGGTCGTCGTGCTTCCGCCGCGAGGCCGGCTCGTACGGCAAGGACACCCGGGGCATCATCAGGGTCCACCAGTTCGACAAGGTGGAGATGTTCTCCTACGTCCGTCCCGAGGAGGCGCACGAGGAGCACCAGCGGCTGCTGGCCTGGGAGAAGGAGATGCTGGCCAAGATCGAGGTCCCCTACCGGATCATCGACACGGCGGCGGGCGATCTCGGCATGTCGGCGGCGCGCAAGTTCGACTGCGAGGCGTGGATCCCGACCCAGGGCCGCTACCGCGAGCTGACCTCGACCTCCAACTGCACCGAGTTCCAGTCGCGCAGGCTCGCCGTCCGTTATCGCGACAAAGACGGCAAGCCGCAGCATCTGGCCACGCTCAACGGCACGCTGGCCACCACCCGGTGGATCGTGGCGATCCTGGAGAACCACCAGCAGGCCGACGGCTCGGTGGTGGTTCCCAAGGCGCTGCGTCCCTACGTGGGGCTCGACGTGCTGGAGCCGTCCAAGTAGGAGTGGCGGCGGGCGTCGATCGCGATGACGGCGACGCCCGCGATCACGATCAGGCCGGTCAGCAGGGCCGCGAGCGTGACGGCGGCCCCGTGGGTCTCGGGCGTGCCGCCTGCCCAGCCGTGGAAGGGCAGGTAGACGGCCGCGTAGACCAGCGGCGCGGCCACGACGCCGGTCAGCGCGCTCACCGGATGCGGCTTCCCGTCCCAGGCCAGCACGAGGCACGCCAGCCCGGCCGCCAGCGCCACCGCCCAGCTGAACACGGCGGTGAGGTTGACGAACACCGTCTCGTCCGTCCCGCTGTCCAGCGCGACGAACATGGCCAGCGCCCCGATCGCCCCTGATGCCGCGAACACCCCCTGATACCTGCGCATCCTGGCGCCGACGCCGCCCAGCAGCATGCACGCCGCCAGGAAGAGCGCGACGTTCCGCTCGGGGCTGAGGTCCACCTCGTCGGCCTGTACGGCGTCGAGCGTGTAGGACCAGCCGAGGCGCCGCCAGACGCCTGAGACGTCCCTGACCAGGATGCCGTCCACGCCGTTGGCGACGACCACGACGTGCCCTCCTGGCCTGGCCTGGACCGCCAGGTCGTAGGACATGAGCATGTTCTCGTCCGCGCCGTACTTCCTGGTCAGCCGGAGGCGGGCGTCGGGGGAGGGTTGCCAGGAGGGCCGCCAGGTGCGGCCGCCGTCGTCCGACTGGTCCACGCCGAGGTGGTTCTGGCGGACGCGGTAGCAGCGGGTCGCCTGGCCGGGCACGCACTGGGCGCTGATCGACGTCCGGGCCGAGGCGCGGACGGTTCCGTCGGTCCAGGTCGTGCCGCCGTCGTCGGAGAGGCGGGAGCTCTGTTCCGTGCCGGTCGTCCCGACGACGATCTTGCCCGATTCGGTCACGTCGACGGACATGGCCGCCGACGCCGGGACGGGCCCGGCCGTGGCGGTCACGGCCAGGACGGCCAGCGGCACGGTGACCATGATCCGCCGGCGCGGGGAGTCGGTGTCGGCGCTGCGCAGCCGTACCCACCAGGCCAGGGCGAGGGCGGGCAGGGCGATCAGGTCCGTGGGGTCGGCCAGGACGCGCGAGGGCCCGGCCACGAGGCTCCAGCCCTGGGAGGCGAGCTCGGCGCCCGTCTCCGTGGTCTTCATGAACGTGAACAGCAGACCGGTCAGGACGGTGGCCGCCAGGTCGGCGCGGCGCCCGAGGAGCAGTGCCATCAGGGCGGGGGCGACCACGAGTCCGGCCACATCACTGAGCTTGCCGGTGAGGAGGCCGGGCCAGAGCGGCTTGAAGAGGTGGTCGTTGAGCAGGAGCAGGATGACCCCGGTGATGGTCACGGGGTGACATAACCACGCGTACCTCATATACGGGTGGATGGCGGGAGACGGCGGGAAGTTGGGCCGCGCCCGAGGCCGTGACTGATTTGTGAAACTCCCCTTTGTCCACAGGACGACCTCCACCTGTGGACGGAACTTCCCGTCGCGCTTCAGACGGCCCCTGACGCGCGAGTACATGTCCGGACATGGGGAGGGGCCGCCCAGCGCATGTCAGGGCCGCAACGGCGTCCTCAGGCCCTGCCGAAGGGGCAGGCGAAGTGCCGGGGCGAGAAGCAAAAAGACCGGAGTCCGCTGGAATGCGGACCCCGGCCTTAGTTGCGAACTACGAACTACAGGTCAGAGGGCACGGACCTGGGAGGCCTGCGGCCCCTTCTGTCCCTGCGTGATCTCGAACTCGACCCGCTGGCCGTCTTCAAGGCTGCGGTAGCCGTTGCCGACGATCTCGGAGAAGTGCACGAACACGTCCGGCGCACCGCCGTCCGGGGCGATGAAGCCGAAGCCCTTCTCAGCGTTGAACCACTTGACGGTTCCCTGAGCCATAAAAGCTCTCCCTCAGGATGTGAATCTATGGGACCCACACCTCGTGGATCCCGGTGTGTCGTACAGCAGGCACCCGGGGTGGCTCAGACAAAGTCATGCTGGTTTTCACTACGGGAACAGCTAATACAACGCCATCACATCTAACACCATTCTGGCGCGTTGGTGTTCCCGTCCCTACGAAGATTTCTGTCAGGCGGCATCACCGGGCAAACTGGAACCTGTTATGCAGAGCCTTGCACCGCCGCGCCTAGTGGCCACCGACCTCGACGGCACCGCCCTGCGCGCCGACGGAACCGTGTCTCCCCGGACGGCTGCGGCCTTCGCGAAAGTCGAGGAATCCGGGGCCGCGCTCGTCTTCGTGACCGGACGGCCGCCCCGGTGGATGAGGGAGGTCGCGGACGCCGTACGGCACCGTGGCCTGGCCGTATGCGCCAACGGTGCACTGATCTACGATCTCCATACCGAACGGATAGTGGAATCTCACCTCATCGACGCCCCCGTACTCGGGGAAGTCGTCGCTCAGCTACGAGCGAACGTGTCCGATCTCGTATTTTCGGTCGAGTATGAAGGCGGTTTTGCGCACGAGTCCGATTTCCGGCTCGGTGGCCTGGATCGCAAGGGTGTCGGAGTTGTCCGGATTGACCGTGACGCACTGACTGCCCGGCCCTGCGCCAAGCTGCTCGCCCTCCATCCCGAGATGGACGCCGACGAGCTGCACGCGACCGTGCACGACCTGGTGGGCCACCTGGTGACCGCGACCCACTCCAGCCACGGCGGCCTGGTCGAGATGAGCGCCCAGGGCGTGACGAAGGCGACCGCGCTGGCCACGCTCGCCGGGCGGCGCGAGATCAAGCCGGCCGAGGTGGTCGCCTTCGGCGACATGCCGAACGACCTGCCCATGCTGAGCTGGGCAGGTACGTCGTACGCCGTCGCGAACGCCCACCCCGACGTGCTGGCGGCGGTCGATCACGTGACCGCGTCCAACGACGAGGACGGCGTCGCTCAGGTGCTGGAGCGGCTCTACAGGTAGGGGCCCGACCCGCTCGGCGGCCGGTGGCTCTCGTCACCCGGCACGCCGGGCAGCGCCCTGCGCATCTGCTCCAACTGGGCCCTGGCCGCCATCTGCTGGGCGAACAGGGTGGTCTGGATACCGTGGAACAAACCCTCCAACCAGCCCACGAGCTGGGCGTGCGCGATGCGCAGCTCGGCCTCGCTGGGGGGCGTGCCGTTGTCGTCGGTGAACGGGAGCGACAGCCGTTCCAGCTCGTCGACCAGCTCCGGCGCCAAACCGTCCTCAAGCTCCTTGATGGAGGACTCGTGGATCTCCTTCAGGCGCTTGCGGCTGGCCTCGTCGAGGGGGGCGGCGCGCACCTCCTCCAGGAGCTGCCTGATCATGCTGCCGATGCGCATCACCTTGGCGGGCTGCTCGACCAGGTTGGTGACCGAGCGCTCTTCATCACCGCTATCGCCCTGACCTTGGAAGTCGGGGCCCACCACCACGATGTGAGGGGTGTTGTTGTCCTCAGCATTCATAACACTCACCGTACTAGCAGGATCTTGCCGACGTGCTCTCCCGAATCCAACATTCGGTGTGCATCGGCCGCCTCCGCCATGGGCACCCGCGCGTGCACCACCGGACGCACGGCACCCGCCTCCACCAGGGGCCAGACGTTGTCCACGACGCTCCGGACAATGACGCCCTTCTCATCCACCGGACGGGCGCGCAACGTGGTGCCGTGGACGGAGGCCCGCTTGGTCAGCAGCGCGCCCAGGTCGAGCTCGGCCCTTCCGCCGCCCTGCAGGCCGATGATCACCAGCCGGCCGCCGGTGCGCAGCGCCCGCACGTTGGCCGCCAGGTATTCGGCGCCCATGATGTCGAGGATGACGTCGGCCTCCACCCGGTCGGCGAAGTCCTCCTCGCGGTAGTTGACGACCTCGTCCGCGCCCAGCTTCCTGACCTGCTCGGCCTTCGCCGCGGACCCGACCGTGGCCGCCACCCGTGAGCCGAGCGCCTTGGCGAGCTGCACCGCGAACGTGCCGATGCCGCTGGCCCCGCCGTGCACCAGCAGCGTCTCGCCGCGCCGCAGCCGGCCGACCATGAACACGTTCGACCACACCGTGCACGCCACCTCGGGCAGCCCCGCCGCCTCCGCCAGCGGCACGCCCCGCGGCGCCGGCATGACCTGCTGCCAGGGCACCGCCACGCGCTCGGCGTAACCGCCGCCGGCCAGCAGCGCGCACACCTCGTCGCCGGCCTTGAACTGCTCGACGTCCGCCCCCACCGCGGCCACCACGCCCGACACCTCCAGCCCGGGGTACAGGGGCGCGCCGGGCGGCGGGTCGTAGAAGCCCCTCCGCTGGTGGACGTCGGCGCGGTTCACCGCCGAGGCCACCACGTCGATGAGCACGTCGCCGCGTCCGACGGGCGGATCGGGCACCTCGTGCCATTCCAGGACCTCTGGTCCGCCCGGCTCCGTGATCTCAATGGCTCGCATGCGATCCACGGTAGCCGGGCAAAGAAGTTGTGGGTTGCCGGGCTGCGCGGGAACGCGTGGCGTTAACCTGCAAAGTATTTGCTGCCCCTTTAGACCCACCCGAGGGGGAACACGGTGGCAAGACACGATCGAGAAGAATCTCTCGAGGAACAGCTGGCCTGGCTGGACGCGATCAAGGAGACGGAGGAGACGCCCGTCTCCGTCGGAGCCTCGTCCGCGTCGGCGGACGAGCCCGTCGCTTCGCCGTACCCCAAGGACCCGTGGCTGCTCGTGCCCACGCCGCACGACACGCCGACGCCGCCGCTGTTCCGCGCCGCCGTCGACTCCGTTTACGGCCACGCGGCGGCCGAGGATCTGCCCGAGGCCGAGAGCGAGGCCGGGGAGTGGCTGGACCGGGCCGCCACGCAGGAGAGCGGCAGGGGGCAGGAGAGCGGCGGTGCGCAGGAGAGCGAGCCGGCCGCGCCGCCGGTGAGCCTCGGCCGGTCGGAGGATCCCTTCCTGGCGCCGCTCAGGCCGTTGCCGCGTCCTGACGACACCGACAGCTACTCCTTGACGTTCACGCCGCCCGAGCGGGCGGGAAGCGGGGAGAAGAGCGCCGAGAAGAGCGCCGAGAAGAGCAGCGGGAAGAGCACTGAGCAGGGCCCGGAGCCGAGCCGGGAGCAGGACCGGGAGCAGGACCGGGAGCAGGGCGAGGAGCCGGTCCGGGAGCAGGGGCGGCGGCAGGGCGAGGAGCCGGCGGGCGAGAGCGAGGAGCCGGGCTGGCCGTCGCTCGGCGACTGGTCGCGGCCCGCCGAGCAGTCGAACGAGACGCAGCCGATGATCACCGAGCTCCCCGAGGCGTTCGACGTGCCGTCCCGCACCGAGCCTCCCAGGGCCTTCGACGTGCCGTCCCGCACCGAGCCTCCCAAGGCCTTCGACGTGCCGGCCCGCACCGAGTCGGCCAGGGCGTTCGACGTGCCCGCCCGTACCGAGCCCCCCGGGACGCTTGACGAGCCTGCCCCGGTCGAGCCGCCGCGCGGGTTCGAGGAGCCCGGCCGCGCAGAGGACCCCGTACGCAGGGAGTCCGTACGCGCGGAGCCCGTACGGACGGAGGCGGTCGAGGAGGCGCCGGCCGACGAGCGGCCCCGGTGGGACGAGCGGCCGCAGTGGTCCGACGCCTCCTTCCGCGAGGGCCGCCCGCAGCGGCCCGACCTCGCGCACGGCGACCCCGCACCCCAGGAGACCGCGCGGGACGAGCGCCCGCAGTGGAGCGACCGCCAGGAATGGCGGCCGGCCGAGCGGGAGATCCCGCCGCCGCACGAGCGCCGGCGGCGTCCGGCGCCCATCCCGGTGTTCACCGCGCCGCAGCGCCCGCCGCTCACCGGCAGGCCGACCGCCGACAGCCTAGACCCGGAGTCGCTGCTGCGCGGCAGGCGCAACGCGCCCTCGAAGGGCTGGCGGCGTCTGGTGTACAAGGCGTCCGGCGGCTGGATCAAGCCGGGCGAGGCGCCGGAGGTGCGCCGCCGCCGCGAGCTGGTGACCAGGGCGCGCACCCCCGTGACCACCGGCCACCACCGGGTGGCGGTGCTGAGCCTGAAGGGCGGCGTGGGCAAGACCACGACCACGGTCGGGCTCGGCGCGACGCTCGCGCAGATGCGCGGCGACCGCGTCATCGCCGTGGACGCCAACCCCGACCGGGGCACGCTGTCCGACAAGCTGGTGCTGGAGACCTCGGCCACCGTGCGGGACCTGCTCAACGAGCGCGACCAGGTCAAGCGGTACGTCGACATCAGGGCGTTCACCTCGCAGGCGCCCTCGCGGCTGGAGGTGCTGGCCTCCGACCGCGACCCGTCGGTGTCGGAGGCGTTCAGCGGCGCCGACTACCAGGCCGTCTCCCAGGTGCTGGAGAACTTCTACTCCATCTGCATCACCGACTGCGGCACCGGCCTGCTGCACTCCGCCATGGGCGGCGTGCTCGGGCTCGCCGACCAGATCGTGCTGGTCAGCAGCCCTTCCGTGGACGGCGCCAGGGCCGCCTCGGCCACCCTCGACTGGCTGGAGGCCCACCACTACGCCGACCTGGTGAAGAACGCGACCGTGGTGCTGTGCAGCGTCCGGCCGCGGTCGAAGTCGGCGGTGGACATCAGAAAGCTGGAGGCCCATTTCGCGGCCAGGTGCCGCGCGGTGATCAGGGTGCCGTACGACCCGCACCTGGAGGAGGGCGCGGAGATCGACCTCGACCGGCTCCAGGAGGCGACCAGGGAGGCCTACCTGCAGCTCGCCGCCAGCGTGGGCGACGGGTTCGCGGGTGTGCGCGAGTGAGCGGAGGGTGTGGGATTCGAACCCACGAGGCCATCGCTGACCTGGCCGCTTTCAAGGCGGCTGCACTCGTCCACTATGCGAACCCTCCTGTGCGGACACCACGATAGCGGCTGTGGTGGCAGGGGTGTACGTTCAGGAGGTGGCGGATCTGGGCGTCGAGGTTGAGCGCGGTCTTGGCGACACGACGGTGCGCCTTGCCGGAGACCTCGACAAGATCACGGCGCCCCTGCTGAAGCGGCGGCTGGCCGAGCTGTCCGCCGAAGGGCTCGTCGCCCTCGCGATCGACGCCCGCCACCTCGACTTCTGCGACTCCAGCGGCCTGTGGACGCTGGTGGAGCACCAGCGCGCGGTCGCCGGGCGCGGCGGCTCGTTACGCCTGTTGGGCGTGCACGGCGTGCTGCGACGGGTGCTCGAGGTGACCGGGCTGACGGCCGTCTTCGACGAGGTGGTTCCTGTTTGAGGGCGCCGCCCGTTCAGCGGCTCAGTTGTGACAGGAGCCAGCGGGGGCCCTCGGTCTCGGCGCCCAGTTCGGCGACCCGTTCCCGGAGCCCGCGGTCGGCCGTGACGACGAGCACCCGCTCCCACGGCTTGGCCTGGGCCACGACGGCGACGATCGCGTCGTCGCCGCTGCCCGTGGCCGCGACGACCTGCAGCCCGGGGATCTCGGGGGTGCTCCTGGCCGCGCCCTCCACGACCGCGACCACCCGCGGGAACCACTGCGACAACACCGGGTGGAACAGCCTGAGCTCCGCCACGTCGGTGAGCAGCCGGGTGGCCGCGCCCAGCCGGTCGTTCCACCAGCCGCGCTCGGCCCGCGCGCCGATGATGTTGGCGACGTCGAGCACGATCGTCTCGGGACGGATGGCGGCCTGGACGCGGTCCCAGGTCGCGGCGAAGCCGGGATGCAGCTTGCGGCCGGCCACCTCGGGCAGCGGCAGCCAGCGCAGGTCGGTGCTCTCGCTGTTGGCGGGCCTGGCCGGCACCAGCTCGGCGGACTCGGCGATCACCGTCTCGAAGGTCCAGCCGCCGTGGTCGTCGAGGTAGACGCCCTGGACGCGGAACCCGTCGCCGCCGAGGGCGGCTTCCTCGTGGGCCTCGCGCAGCGCGCTGGTGACGGCGTCCTCGTGGCTGTCGCGGGCGCCGCCGAGCAGCCCCCAGGTGCCGCCGTGGTGGCTCCACAGGGAGCGCTCCTGCATGAGCACGTGGGGCACGCCGAGCGGGTCATGGTGGACGAGCAGCAGGCCCGACGCTCCGTGGATGCCCCAATGTCTGTGTCCGAGCCCGCATTCGGCCCAGCCGTCGCCGTCCTTAGCCGCCATGAGGGATTGTCTCAGCCTCCGCCCTTACTGAAATGTTGCAGGTCCTTGGCGCCCGCCCAGTAGCCGCCCCACTCCCAGCCGACGTCGGCGAAGGCCCTTACGACCTTGTCTCCAGGGTTTACCACACCTTTACCCTTCATTGGGCGCTTGGTGTACCTCTTGGCATTTTGGTGCGCTGTGCCACCGCTTGCGGTGACATATGGGTTCTCGCGCGGATTGATGTCAATCGCTTGGCCGTACGCGTGGTTCGACCAATTGCTGGACCCGGTCGCGCGACGGCAGTTGAATGCCGAGGTGTTGTCGGCCTCGATGGAGGCGAAGTCGTCGCCTTTGTAGACGTCGACGAGCTTCATCTGCCGGATCGGCCAGCGCCAGTCGTACAGCTTGCGGAAGACGGTCTCGATGTCGTCGGTGACCGTCTTGCGGACGACCAGCTCGCCGGTGTGCGGCTTGTCGTCGAAACCCCAGAACGACATGGTGACCAGCCGCAGGTCCTGGTAGGACACCGGGCAACCCGGCCGCCACGAGTACGGCAGCCGCTCGCGCGACACCTTCGTGACCTTCGAGGTGAACGGCGGCGGAGCCGTCGGGCTCGGCTCGCTCGTGGGCGAGGTCGTGGGCGACGCCGTCCCGGCCGCGGGCGCGGAGGGCGTGGGCGTGGGCGTGGCGCCGGAGGAGGCGACGGGCTCCTGCCCTGCGCACGAAACGGACGTGAGCACCACGAACGCGATGGCGGCGGTACGTTTCATCTGGCCACCATATGCGACGTCGTGCCAGGTCAGGGGACTATCAGCACGGTACGGCGAGCCCGTTTCGCCAGGCCGACGGCCACCGAGCCGCCCAGGGCGTGCCAGGAGGAGCGCGACCTGCCGACCACGATGGCGTCGGCCCGGTAGGAGCCGGCCAGCGCCTCCAGCTCGCGGGCGGTGTCCCCGCGGACGCTGACGAACTGCCAGGGCACGCCCGCGCCCCTCAGCTCGTCCCGGAGGTCGTCGGTGAGGTCGGCCGCGCTGTCGGGGATGACCGGGGAGCCGGCGAAGAACCACAACGTGGTGCTGTTGATCGGCTCCACGAAGGCGACGAGCAGCGCGGCGGCGTCCCGCCGGGCCAGCCCGGCCGCGTACGCGAGTGCGTTGCGGCTGGGGTCCGACCCGTCGAAGCCGACGACCAGCAGCCCGGCGCCGTCCTTGCCGATCTCGAACTGCCCCGCCGGGAGCCGGCCTTCCAGTGGCTCCCGGCCGGGGTCTGTGTTACCGCCGAACACGGCACGACTCGCGTCAGACGTCCGCGTGCTTGCCGCGGCGGGCCAGCTCGCGCAGTGAGTCGGCGGCGTAGATCACCAGGGCGGCGAACGAGACCGCGGCGAGCCCGCCGCCGACCCACAGGTCGTTGACGGTCGCGTCCGTGTACCCGGCGCCCCGGGGCTGATAGCCGACCGCGAACGGCGCGGCGACCAGCCACAGCCCGGTCAGGAACAGCAGCACGAGGGCGGAAATGCCCAGCTTGGCCTTCATCGGGACTCCTCCAGACCCACCAGGGTGGTCCTGCCGTTCTGACGGTGCTCACCGCCGCGGCTCGGGTTGTGCATGTCCTCGCGCAGCGCCTCCACCAGCGGGGCGAGCAGGCTCGCCAGCTCGGCCGAGGACGCCTGCGGGGCGGCGGGCACGGGCTCGGGCTCCGGCTCCACGCGCTGCTTGACGGTCACCAGCCCGCGGATCACGAGCTCTTCGTAGATGGCCAGGACGAAGCCGACGACGCCCACGAGACCGAAGACGGTCACGCCCAGGCCCGAGAAGAACTCGGTCGTGGTGGGGTCGGTCCAGTCGGCGTTCTCGGGCTGCGTGCCGAGGGCGAAGGGGGCGATCATCAGCCACAGGCCGGCCATGACCGCCAGGGCCGCCGCTACGGCGCCCACGAACTTGCGAATCATTGTGAGACTCCTCCGGATACGAGGTCTTGCTGCGCCGGCGTGGCCTGCGCGATGAGGGCGCGCGAGGTGGGCCGAAGCACGTTCTGTGCGACTGCCCAGGCGCGTTCGCGCTCGGGGCGGCCGTCGGGCGGCGCCATCCTGGCGACCGCGGAGAGCAGCGCGGACGGCTGGCCGTTCGACCGCTCGACGCGCTGGGCGATGAGCTCCAGGAGCAGGCCGGCCAGGACGAGGTCGTCCTTGCCGAGTGGCTTGGGGCCGGCCGGCATCGTGGTGCCGCGCAGCGGCAGCTCCTTCAGGAACAGCGCCGCGACGAACCCGAGCAGGGCGATCGGCACGCCGACCATGAACACCGTCTCCAGGGCCCGGGTGAAGGACTCCAGGATGATGCCCTTGATCGGCTCGGGCAGGTGCTGGATGGCGGCCGGGCTGCCCAGCTTCTGCCCGGTGCTGGGCAGGTGGAGACGGGCCTGGGCCACGAGGTCGGCGAACTCGCTCGCCTGCCGGTTGGTCAGGATCGCGCCGAAGCCCGCGACGCCCATCGCGCCGCCGAGCGAGCGGAAGAACGAGACGCCGGCCGTGGTCGAGGCCATGTCACGCAGCTCGGAGCCGTTCTGGGCGGCCAGGATGAGCATCTGCATGGACAGGCCGAGGCCGATGCCGAGGACGCCCACGTCGAAGCCGATGAGCCATTCGCTGGAGTCGACGTGCAGCCGGGAGAGCAGGAACAGGCCGACGGCCACGATCACCAGACCGGCGACCGGGAAGATCTTCCACTTGCCGGTGTTCGTGACGATCTTGCCGGAGATCACGCCCGCCAGGAACAGCGCCACCACCATGGGCAGCGTCATCAGGCCCGAGTTCGTCGGGCTCAGGCCCTTGACGATCTGCAGGTACTGCGGCAGGTAGATCATCGCGCCGAACATGGCCATGCCGACGAACAGCGAGGCCGCGCTGGTGAGCACGAACGTGCGGTTCCTGAACAGCCGCGGAGGCAGGATCGGGTTGCGGGCCGTACGCTCGGCCAGCACCGCCAGAGCCAGCATGAGCAGGGCGAACGCGGCCAGGAAGTAGGTCCAGAACGAGTTCCACTCGAACTCGTTGCCGCCCAGCGTCAGCAGCAGCATCAGCGAGGCCGCACTGGCCGTGATGGTGGTCGCGCCCCAGATGTCGATCGAGGTGTTCCGCCTGACCTTGGGCAGCCGCAGCACCTTCTGCACCACCGCGAACGCGACGATGGCGAACGGCACCACGACGTAGAAGCACCAGCGCCAGCCGAGCCAGTCGGTGTCCACGATGAACCCGCCGAGCAGCGGCCCGGCGACGGTGGAGATCCCGAAGACGGCCCCCATGTAGCCGGAGTACCGGCCGCGCTCGCGCGGCGAGACGATGTCTCCCAGGATCACCTGCGCAAGTGCCGACAAACCACCCACGCCCAGGCCCTGCACGGCACGCGCCGCGATGAGCTGTCCCATGTTCTGGGACAGACCGGCCACCAGTGAAGCCGCCACGAACAGACCGAGAGCGGTCTGGAAGAGCAGTTTCCGTCCGAACAGGTCGGACAGCTTGCCCCACAACGGTGTCGAGACCGTCATCGTCAGCATGGTGGCGCTGGCCACCCATGAGTACTGGTCCTGACCGCCGAGTTCCCCCACGATCGTCGGCAACGCGGTGCCCACCACGGAAGTGGAGATCATCGACGTCAGCATGGCGAGCATGAGCCCGGACATGACTTCGAGGATCTCGCGGTGGGTGTACTGCCTTCGGGCGGGGGGCGCGGCCTGTGCCTGGGCTACCAAGACACCACATCCCCTTCGTACGCACTTATCCAATGTTGAGTATACGCATGTTTACTAGCCGCGCGGCAAGTGACTTTATTCCTGAGTAGAGTTCGGGACATGGACGCCCCGACGACGGACGCCCGGCCCCGCGGCCGCGAGGCCACCCGGCAGCGCATCCTTGACGCGGCCCGCGTGCTGTTCGGCGAGCACGGATACGAGCAGGTCACCGTCCGCATGATCGCCGCGGCAGCGGAGGCCAACATCGCCCTGGTCGGCCGCTATTTCGGCTCCAAGGCCGGGCTCTTCGGCGCGGTGCTCGAAGGCGAGCCCACGTTCGTCGCCCTGCTGGCCGGCGACCACGCGAGCCTGCCGCGGCGCCTGGCCGAATACGCGGCCGAGCGCATGCACCACGACCCCGAGAGCCCGGTGCTGCGCACCCTTGAACGTTCGGCCGGTCATCCGGAGATCCAGGACGTCGTGCGCGAGCGCCTGCGCACGTCCATCCTCGATCCGCTGGCCGCGCAGCTCGACGGGCCCGACGTCCAGGCGCGGGCCAGGATGGCGACGGCGGTCTTCCTGGGCATCGGCGCGATGCGCCGCCGGCTGGGGCCTGAGCAGCCCACGGCGGCCGACGTCGACCGGTTGACCGCGGTGTTCGAGGCGTGCCTGGCGGAGTGAAACTTTCATCGCCCTGACCGGCCGTGGCCTGGGGAAAGCCGGTGCGCACCGGTCGGACGGCTTTCTGCGGCCGGGCGGGCTCCCTACGATCCGGAGAGAGCCGTGGGAGCGCTCCCACTCCCACTCTACGGACGGAGTAACCTCATGTCTCGCAGAAGACCCGTGCTCGCGGCGCTCCTCGCCGCCACCGCCGTGGCCGCGGCGGGGGCAGTCGTCCTCGCCTCGTCCACCGCCCAGGCCGCCGACTCCGCTTTCTACGTCGATCCCCAGACGAACGCCGCCAAATGGGTCGCCGCCAACCCGGGCGACAGCCGCACGCCGGTGATCAGGGACCGGATCGCCGCCGTGCCCCAGGGCCGGTGGTTCGCCAGCTACAACCCCGCGACCGTGCGCAGCCAGGTGGACTCCTACGTGGGGGCCGCCGCTGCGGCGGGCAAGATCCCGATCGTCGTCGTGTACGACATGCCCAACCGCGACTGCGGCGGTGCGAGCGCGGGCGGCGCGCCCGACCACGCGTCCTACCGGGCGTGGATCGACCAGATCGCGGCCGGTCTGGGCGGGCGGGCGGCGACCGTCGTCCTCGAACCGGACGCGCTCGCCATCATGACGAACTGCATGAACGCCGCGCAGCAGGCCGAGGTGAAGGCGTCCATGGCGTACGCGGGCAAGAAATTCAAGGCGACGTCGTCGCAGGTCAAGGTGTACTTCGACATCGGTCACGACGCCTGGTTGCCGGCGTCGGAGGCCGCGTCCAGGCTCAACGGCGCCGACGTCGGGGGCAGCGCCGACGGCATCGCGCTCAACACCTCCAACTACCGCGCGACGCCGGGACTGGTGTCGTACGCCAAGAGCGTCATCGCGGCGACCGGCGTGTCCAGGTTGAAGGCGGTCATCGACACCAGCCGCAACGGCAACGGCCCGGCGGGCAGCGAGTGGTGCGACCCCGCCGGCCGGGCCACGGGCCTGTGGAGCACCACGAACACGGGTGACGCCGCGATCGACGCCTACCTGTGGGTCAAGCCGCCGGGCGAGGCCGACGGCTGCATCGCGGGGGCCGGGCAGTTCGTGCCGCAGCGGGCGTACGACCTGGCCATGGCCGCGCCCTCACCCACGGCGAGCCCGACCGTGACCCCGACCGTGACCCCCACAGTGACCCCGACGGTCACCCCCACCGTGACCCCGACCAGCGGCCCGGCCGGCTGCTCGGCCGCCTACAAGGTGACCAGCCAGTGGCAGGGCGGCTTCCAGGGCGAGGTCACCGTGAAGAACACCGGCACGGCGCCGACCGCCGGCTGGAAGGTCCAATGGACGTTCCCCGGCGGCCAGACGATCAGCCAGCTCTGGAACGGCACCCTGTCCGGCAACGCCACCGTGACGAACCTGAGCTGGAACGGCGCCCTGGCCGCCGGCGCGACCACCACGTTCGGCTTCCTCGCCAACGGCGACGCCGCGACCAGCACCCCGCCCGCCCTCACCTGCACCGCGTCCTGACGCCTCCCGGGCGCCCCCGCGCGGGGGCGCCCGGGAAATAAGCGGAGAGCCATTACGGTTGCACTGCCCGATGGCCACCGTCCAGGCGAAAGGGCTCGTTCCCCATGACTGTTCCACTCTCCATCCTTGATCTGGCGCACATCGGCGACGGAGAGACGGCGAGCGAGAGTCTGGCCGCCAGCGTGGGCCTGGCCCAGCGGGCCGAAGAACTGGGATACCACCGCATCTGGTACGCCGAGCACCACAACATGCCGAGCATCGCCTCCTCGGCCACCAGCGTGCTCATCGCCCACGTAGCCGCTCACACCAGGACGATCCGCCTCGGAGCGGGCGGCATCATGCTGCCCAACCACTCCCCGCTGACCATCGCCGAACAGTTCGGCACCCTGGAGACCCTCCACCCCGGCCGCATCGACCTCGGCCTCGGCCGCGCCCCCGGCAGCGACCAGCCGACCATGCGCGCCCTGAGGCGCACCCCCGGCGCCGCCGACACCTTCCCCCAGGACGTCCTCGAACTGCAGGGATTCCTCACCGGCGAGTCGCGCATCCCCGGTGTGGACGCCACGCCTGGCAAGGGCACCAACGTGCCGCTGTACATCCTCGGCTCGTCGTTGTTCGGCGCCCAGCTCGCCGCCGCGCTCGGGCTGCCGTACGCGTTCGCCTCGCACTTCGCGCCCGACGCGCTGGAGGAGGCCGTGGCGCTCTACCGGCGGGAGTTCAAGCCGTCCGAGCAGCTCGCCGAGCCGTACGTGATCGCCGGGGTGAACGTGATCGCCGCCGACACACGCGAGGAGGCGCAGGAGCAGCTGCTGACGGCCAAGCGGTACCGGGTGAGCCGGTTCCTCGGACGCGGGCGCACGTTCACGCCGGAGGAGGCCGACATGGTGCTCGAATCGCCGGCCGGGCAGCAGATCCTGCGGATGATGCAGTACTCGGCCGTCGGCACGCCCGCCGAGGTGGAGGACTATCTCACCCGCTTCGCCGCGCACGCGCAGGCCGACGAGCTGATCGTCGTCTCCTCGGCGCCCGACAGGAAGGCGTGGCTGCGCTCGGTCGAGCTGCTGGCCGCCGCCCACGGCCTGGCCCGCGACGCCTCCTAGTCGGCCGAGCGCTGCGGCAGGAGCAGGTGCGGCCCGGTCAGGTCGGACGGCGGCGCCGGTGACAAGCCCGCGTCCACCAGCTGGGAGCGCAACGCGAGAACCGTGCGTTCCAGCGCCCGGATCTGGGCCTGCAACCGGCGGATCTGGTCGCGCATCACCACCGAGCTGCTCTGCTCGTTGACCAGCTCGGCGCCGAGCTGGCTGGCCTGGCCCTGCATCCGGGTCATCTGCTTCTCCATCTGCGCCAGGGCGTCCTCGTAGATCGTCTTGGCGCGGATGAAGGCTTCGGCGTCGACCTTCGAGCGTTCGACCTCGGCCTGGTGCTCGACCTGGAGCAACGCGCTCTGCTGGGACTTCTTGCTGGCGTCCGTCGCCGACCGGAAGGCGAGGTAGGCCACGCCGAGCGGCACGATGCCGACGCCGAGCTGGACCAGGACGTCACTCAGAGCGGACATGGCGGCCCCCCAATGGACGGATCACCCCTGTGTAGGTGACGCCTTCGTCGCTGTGCCAGGCGTTGACCGTCAGCGCGATCGGGAACTCGCCGCCGTCGCGGTGGAGGCCGACCAGCGGGATGATCCGGCCGGCCAGGTCGGAGTGGCCGTCGCAGAGCACCCGGGCCAGCCCGTCGGTGTGCCGGTCGCGGAAGCGCGGCGGCATCAGGATCGTCAGCGACCTGCCGACCGCCTCGTCGGTGTCCCAGCCGAACAGCGCCTCGGCCTGCGGGTTCCACGACTGGATCGTGCCCGAGGCGTCGGCCACGATGACGGCCGTCGAGGACGCCGCGCGGCCGCCCGGCAGGCGGCCCAGCACGACCGCCTCGGGCCAGGTGGCGATCAGCGCGATCCAGCCGCCGAAGGCCAGCCAGACCGCCCCGCCGACCCAGCCGCGCGGGTTGTCGCCGGTGAAGGTCGAGATCAGATAGATCAGCCCGTACGTGAGGAGCAGCGCGGTCGCGGCGGCGAAGGCCACCCGGTCGGACCGCATGAACGCCTGCGCCAGGCACAGCATGCCGAGCGCGCACCAGACCGCCGCCCAGGCGGGCAGCGGCGCGATGACGGCCAGCGACGCGTAGCCGGGCGTGCCGCGCTGGTTGCCCGGCACGAACGCCAGCGAGGCGGCGATGGCCAGGCTCAGCAGGCCCACGAACGCCAAGGAGGCGCCCCGCCTCCCGACGCGGCGGAGGACGCGGGTGAGGGTACGGCGAAGCGGGGGCGTACCGACAACGTGTCCATTACTCACAGTCGTCAGATTAATGCAGTTAGTTATCGTCCGATGAGATTACCGTGCTGGTATGCCCGGCGTGGCGACCGTCCGGGAAACATCGTGACCGGCCGCATGCCCTTCCCGGACCCGCTTCGGCTCCGAGCGCTAGTTCGTTCCGCATGTGGTCAGGAGGCGGGCGAGGGTTTGGGCGGGGAGCTCGCCGTCGGTGTGCAGGACGGTTGTGGCCAGGGTGCGGTTGCCCGGGGCGCGGACCCACTCCGCGAGGAAGTCGTGGCCGTCGGCGCTGATCCAGTCGGTGTTCTTCGCGGCGAGGCTGCGCGCCCGCAGGACTTCGACGGAGCGGCCCTCGTCGGCGCAGGGCAGCACCAGCACCACGTGCTCGACCGCGGCGAGGGCGGCCCGGACGCGCACGAACAGCTCCGGCCGCGTGTAGTGGCTGTAGCCGGCGCCGATCGCGTCGAGGTCGACGAAGCTCCGGCCCGTCGCCGCGGCCATGCCCGCGCCCAAGGTGCTCTTGCCCGCTGCGGCGGGGCCGATGAGGATCATCCATGGCGCTGCACGCATCCGTACATTCTCCTCGGTAACCGGTGAAACCTTGTCGAGGGCGCCATGAAACCGGCGTCCCCGACACTGGAGACATGAGCATCACAGAACTCGGGCACGCCGGGGTCGGCCCGCCCCCCAGAGCGGCCGCCGAGGCGGCCGTACACGCCGAAGGGCTGGTGAAGACGTTCGGCGCACACCGGGCCGTGGACGGGATCGACCTCGACGTACGCACCGGCGAGATCTTCGGCGTCCTCGGCCCCAACGGCGCGGGCAAGACCACCACCCTCCGGATGCTGGCCACCCTCCTGAAGATCGACGCAGGCCGGGCCGAGATCTTCGGGGTGGACGTGGCCGCCAACCCGCACGTGATCCGCCAGCTCGTCGGCGTCACGGGCCAGTACGCCTCGGTCGACGAGAACCTGACCGCCCGCGAGAACCTCTGGCTGTTCAGCCGCCTCCAGGGCATCGCCAAGCCGCGCGCCCGGCGCATCGCCACCGAGCTGCTGGGCCAGTTCGGCCTGGAGGACGCGGCCGACAAGCCGATCTCGCAGTTCTCCGGCGGCATGCGCAGGCGTCTGGACCTGGCGGTGAGCCTGATCACCAGACCCCCGCTGATCTTCCTGGACGAGCCCACCACCGGCCTCGACCCCCGCACCCGCGGCCAGATGTGGGACGCCATCCGCGACCTGGTCTCCGACGGCTGCACCGTGCTGCTGACCACCCAGTACCTGGACGAGGCCGACCAGCTCGCCGACCGCATCGCCGTCATCGACCACGGCCGCAAGGTCGCCGAGGGCACGCCCGACCAGCTGAAGAGCGCGGTCGGCAACTCGACCCTGCAGTTGCTGCTCGCCGACCCGGGCGAGGTGCCCGCCGCCGTGGAGGTCGTGCGGCGCGTGCTCGGCTCCGACCCGGTGCTCAGCCCGGAGCAGGGCCGCCTCAACGTCGCGCTCGACCAGGCGGACCTGGCCGCCGAGGTGCTGATCGCCCTGCGCACCGCCGGGGTGTCGATCGCGTCGGTGAGCGTGGCCAAGCCCAGCCTGGACGAGGTGTTCCTCGTCCTGACCGGCCACGGCACGGACGACGACGCCGCGACCGGCACGGAGGAGAACCGATGAGCACCATGATCGCCCCCACCCGCGAGACGGTACGCGCCGCCGACCGCGTGGAGGCCGCCCGGCGGCGCGTGACCCTGGCGGAGACCGTCGGCCAGACCCTGTCGATGGCCTGGCGGGCGTTGAAGAAGATGCGCCGCAACCCGGAGCAGTTCTTCGACGTGGCGCTGCAACCCCTGCTGTTCACCGCGATGTTCGCCTACATCTTCGGCGGCGCCATCGCCGGCGACGTGCAGAACTACCTCCCGCTGATGATCCCCGGCATCCTCGCCCAGACGGTGCTGACGACGTGCATGGCGACGGGCACGCAGCTGCGGGAGGACATGGAGAAGGGCGTCTTCGACCGGTTCAAGTCGTTGCCGATCGCCCGGATCGCCCCGCTGGCCGGCCCGATGGTGGCCGACCTGCTGCGTTACACGATCGCGGCCACGCTGACCTTCGGCATGGGCGTGCTGATGGGCTACCGGCCGGGCGGCGGCGTGGGCGGCGTGCTGGCCGCCATCCTGCTCGCGATCTTCACGGGCTGGTCGCTGGCGTGGATCTTCACCTGGGTCGGCACGATCGCCCGCAGCGCCCAGGCCGTGCAGGGCATCTCGATGATGATCCTGTTCCCGCTGACGTTCCTGTCCAACGCGTTCGTCCCCGTGGAGACGCTGCCGGGGTGGCTGGCCACGTTCGTCCGGGTCAATCCGGTCTCACACCTGGTCACGGCCACCCGGGACCTCGCCAACAACGCCCTCGTCAGCGGCGAGGTGGCCTGGACCCTGCTGGCGTGCGCGGTCGTCATGGCGATCTTCGCGCCCCTGTCGGTGCGCAGCTACAAGCGGCACATGTGAGCGCCGCCGGTCACGGCCGAAGACCTGCTCGACGTGCCGCCGGGCCTCGTCGAGCAGGTCAGGGCCGCGCCGGTCGCCGTACCCGGCCCGGACGGCCGCGAGCAGGCCCGGCGCGGCCCGTTCCGCGTGCGGCTCGATCCGCTCGAAGTGCATGCTCGGCATCGTGCTGTTGTAGGCGAACCGTTCGGCCAGCACCAGCAGCCTGATCGCGTCGCGCGCCTCCATGGCCTGCCGCAGCAGCCCCCACGTCCCGAGCGCGAACAACATCGAGCCGCACACCGGGAAGTCGAGGACCGGGTTCGTCACGATCAGCAGGTCGTAGCCCTGCGCGGCGGCGAACAGCTCCGCGCCGTACCGGGCCTCCCGCGGCCCCGCGTGGTGCGCGTACGCCGTCAGCGCGATCGACTCCGCGACGACCGACCAGGACGTGGCCCCCTCGAACGGCACCCCCGGCGGACGCAGGTCGCGCGCCCGCTCGACCGCCCTGCGGTAGTGCAGCAGCGCCGCGGCCGTCTCCCCGCGGGCGAGGGCGATCTCGGCCGCGCACAGAGAGTCGATCGCCGCGCCGCCGAGCACGGTGTCGCCCTCGCTGATCCCGTTGATGCCGGCCAGCTCGGCCTCGGCGGCGTCGAGATCGCCGTCGGCCAGCGCCGAGATCAGCAGGACCGAGCGGAGCTGGGCCTCGTCGTCGGCGGCGCCGAGTCGGCGCACCACCGGCAGCGCGGTCCGCGCATGGCCGACCGCCCGATCGCGGTCGCCGAGCTGCATGAACAGCTGGGCCAGCACGGCATGCGCGACCGCGCCGATCCACGGGCCCTCACTGTCGCGGAGCAGCGACAGGGCCTGCTCGGCGGCCTCGATCGCCTGGTGCACCTCCCCGACGTTCTCCAGGACGTGGATGCTCGCCTGCGCCGCGGCCAGCGCCACGTCGCGGTCGGGGCTCCGGCGCAGCTCCAGGAGCTTGCGGTGGGCGTCGTCCCGGTCCCAGGCGAGCGCCACCGTGGTCATGGCCCCCAGGCGGGGGTCGATCTCGCCGGTCTCCGGCAGCTCCTGCAGGAGCAGGCGCAGGGGATCGTGGGCGCGGTCGGTCACGGCGATGGTGTTCATCAGCGTGATCAGCAGGGCGGCCCTGGTCACCTCGACGAGCGGCGGTGGCGGCACCCAGCCCTTGAGCGCCTGGCCGATCGCCTCCCGGTGGACGAAGATCCGGGTGTGGTCGCCGCGGATCGACCACAGTGAGCCCACGCCGGCCAGCAACTGGACCGTCGCGGCCGGGTCGGGCTCCCTGAGCGCCTGCCGGAGCAGGTCGGCGAGGTTGCCCTCCTCGGCGCGCAGCGCGTCGACCGACTCGTACTGCCCCGGGCCGAACAGCGTGTAGGCGTGTGCGAGGGCGTACGCCGTCGCCCACTCCCGCTGCGCCGCGCGGGCCGCCGCCTCCTCGCCGGCCTCCTTCAGCCGCAGCCGCCCGAACTCCCTGACGGTCTCCAGCATCCGGTAGCGCAGGCCGTACGCCGTCTCGCGGACGCCGAGGATGGACTGCTCGGTGAGCGCGTCCACGACGGCCAGGGCGTCCGGGCCCAGTACGTGTTCGGCGGCGGTCAGCGTGAACCCGTCGCCGAACAGCGACAACCAGCGCCAGGCCCGCCGTTCGGGCTCGTCCAGCAGGTTCCACGACCAGTCGATCACCGCGAGCAGCGTCTGGTGGCGGTCGGGGGCCGTCCGGTTGCCGCCGCGCAGCAGGGCGAACCGGTCCGCCAGCCGCCGCGCGATCTCCTCGACCGACATCACCCGCACCTTGGCCGCGGCCAGCTCGATCGCCAGCGGCAGCCCGTCGAGGCGGGCGACGACCTCCCCGACCGCCTCCCCGCCGATCCGCACCCCCGGGCGGGCGGCCGTGGCACGCTGCCGGAACAGCTCCGCAGCGTCCTCGGCGAGCAGCTCGCCGAGCAGGTAGACACGTTCGGCGGGGATCGACAGCGGGGCCCGCGAGGTGGTCAGCACCCGCAGGTCGCGGGTCGTCACGGTGAGGAACGCCACCAGGTCGGCGACGGCCTCGATCACGTGCTCGCAGTTGTCCAGGATGAGCAGCGCCGGAGCCTGGTCGAGATGCTGGGCGATGCGGGCGCGCACGTCGGCGCGCTGCCCGGCGGTCAGGATCCGGCGCCCGCTGACCGAGTCGCGGACCCCGAGCGCCGAGCCCACCTCGCCCACCACGCCCTCCGGCGAGGAGACGCCGACCAGCTCGATGAAGTGCACGACGGGCTGCGCGGCGTTCCGGCCCGCCACGTGGGCCAGCCGCGTCTTGCCCAGGCCGCCGGGGCCCACGACGGAGACCACCCGGTTGGTCTGCAACAGGGCGTGCACGGCGCGGATGTCGTCCTCGCGGCCGAGCAGCGAGGAGCCGTCGAACTGGAGGCCGGCGCGCACCGGCCGGTCGGCGGCGAGGAGTTCGGCGTACACGCGGGCCAGCTCCGGGCCGGGTTCGGTGCCGAGCCGGGCGATCAGGCCCGAGCGGTGGCGTTCGTAGCGCTCCAGTGCGGCGGCGGCGCCGCGGACGGCGGCCTCGCTGCGCAGCAGGCAGGCCAGCAGCTCCTCGTCCTGCGGCCGTTCGGCCGCGGCCTCCTCCAACAGCGGCAGCGCGGCCTCGTGCGCGCCGCCGCGGCCGGCCGCGATCGCCGCCACCCGTCGCGCCTCGGCCGCCTGGCGCGCGGCGAGGGCGCGCAGGTCGGCCAGCGCGCCCATGGCGCCGTCGGGGCCGCCCGCCACGACCAGGTCCAGGGCCTCCTCGGCACGCCGGCGCGCCAGCGCCGCGTCGTCCTGGCCCAGCGCGGCCCGCGCCTGCTCCACCAGCGTCCCGAGCAGCAGGACGTCGACCTGGCCGGCGGGCAGCCCGAGCCGGTAACCACGCGGGACGCGCACCACGACGTCGGGGCCAGTCGCGGCCCTGGTCCGGGAGACGACCACCTGCAGCGCCTTGGTCGGGTTGGCCGGCGCGCCGTCGGGCCACAACTCCTCGACCAGCCGCTCGTCGCCGACGCCCGCGCGCCCGTGCAGGGCGAGCACGGCCAGCAGGGTGTGCGCGCGGTCGCCCACGACGCGCGCGCCGTGCCAGCGGACGCCGTCGAGGAGGACCAGTGCGGGAGACACATCCTCAGCTTACGGACGATTCACCGGCCCGCGCCGCTTCCCGCGCCCGCGCCGCTTCCCGCGCCCGCGCCGCTTCCCGCGCCCGCGCCGCCGCAACGACCCGGCCGGGCAGGCCCTGCTTACGATGAGACGTGGATCGGCTGCGGAGCGTCCCCATGGCGGGCGGCGAGGTGGAGGTGCTGATCGTCGGCGGCGGGCCGGTCGGGCTCACCGCACGGGCGCTGCTGGAACGCTGGGGCGTGCGGGTTCTGCTGGTCGAACGGCACCGCGAGCCGTCGCCCTTCCCGCGGGCCCGGCTGGTCAACGTGCGTTCGATGGAGATCTTCCGCGGGCTCGGGCTCGCCGCCGAAATCACCGCCCGCGCGTTCGCCCCCGAGTACGGCCGCATCCGCTTCCGCGACACCCTGCGCGGCCAAGACTTCGCCACGGCGGCGATGACCGGCATCGACGCGCCGGTGCCCGAGAGCCCCGTGACCGGCGTGGTCACCTCGCAGGACCGGCTGGAACCCGTCCTGCTCGCCGGGGCGAGGTCGCCGGCCTGTTTCGGCGTCGAGCTCGCCGGCCTGACCGAGGAGGCGGACGGCGTCGTGGCCGCCCTGATCGGCGCCTCTCCGGATGGCGAGCGCACCCGGCTCCGCGCCCGTCACGTCCTGGCCGCCGACGGCGCCAACTCCACCATCCGGCGCCTGCTGGGCATCGGCGTCACCGGCCCCGGGAGCATGGGCGGCTTCACCACCGTCGTGTTCGACGCCGACCTGCGCCGCTGGTGCGCCGACCAGCCCGCCGGGGTCTACTTCACCGCGCACGGCCTGTTCGCGCCGCTGTATCCCGAAGGGGGCTGGGCCTGGTTCGTCCCCACCCCGGCCGACGGCCCGCGCGCCGACTGGCCCGCCCTCCTCGACCGCGCCCTCGGCGGCGGCGTGCCGGCCGACGTCGTACGGATCCAGCACTGGGAGACGGACGCGTTCGTCGCCGAGCGTTTCCGTCACGGCCGGATCCTGCTGGCCGGCGACGCCGCGCACGCGATGCCCATCGTCGGCGGGCTGGGCATGAACACCGGTATCGCCGACGTGCACAACCTGTGCTGGAAACTGGCGGGCGTCCCGCGGGGGTGGGCCGGTCCCGGCCTGCTGGAGACGTACGAGGAGGAGCGGCGGCCCGTCGCCTGCCGGACACTGCGTCAGGCGGTGGCCGACACCGGGCTCATGCTCGACGTGCAGAACCGGCGCCGCGCCCAGCTCCAGCCCGGCCGGGCCGCGCCGGAGCACGTCGAGCTGCCCTGGTCGGAGCGGTACTTCGCGCAGCTCGGCCTGGTGCTGGGCGTCACGTACCGCTCCGGGGCCGTCCTCGCGGGCGAAGGACCCGCGCCGGAGCCGCTGGGCGCGGACTACGTGCCCAGCGCGGAACCGGGTCGCCGGATGCCGCACCTCTGGCTCGCCCGCGACCGCTCGACCCTGGACACGTTCGGCGAGTGGTTCACCGTGCTCACCCCGGACCCCGCAGCCTGGGCACGGCAGGCGACGCCATGGCCGGTGCGCGTCGAGTCCCTTCCCGCGGAACACGCGGCGTTCTGCGGGATCACCGCGCGGGGAGCGCTGCTGGTCCGTCCCGACGGGCACGTCGCCGCCCGCTGGCCCGGCCCGCCCCTGGCCGCCTCCACCCTCCTCGACGCCCTCGCCACGTTGACCGGCAAGGACGCCGGGACCGTCCGTCGCGCGTCGCCCGCGTGACGAGCGGCGCCGGGCCGTGCCGTCATCCGAGCACCGCGCCCACCGGTGCGGGTAGCCACACCCCCGCCGCTCTCCTCGGGGCTAGTTGCCGGTGCACCACTGTCCGCTCTTGAACCTCTCCTCGACCTCGACCTCGACCTCGGGCGCGGAGTCCGCGACCGAGATGTCGAGTTGCGCCGTGGCGGCCACCAGGGTGCCGGTCGGCGGCTTGGCCGCCTTGGCGTCGACCACCACCTGACGGTCGCCGAGCAGCGCGTAGGTGTCCCTGTCGAAGATCAGCTCCCAGCGCAGCCCGTCCGGGCTCGTGAAGCCCACGCCGATGCCCTCGCGGCCCGCGGCGTCCTGCACCCCCTCGTCGAGGGTGATGCCGGGGAACGTGCTCAGGGCCTGGTACAACGCGCTGCGCTGCGCGGCCGGCAGGTACGTCTGCCACAGCAGCTCACGTGCGGCGAGGAAGGCGAGGAACGGCGTCAGCTTCTCCGCCTTGGGCTTCCACCTGGCGCTGAGGTGGGCGCGCATGCCGTCCGGCTCGGTCGGCAGGTTCTTGATCGTCGGGTAGTCGCCCTTGGAGTCCTTGCAGTAGACGATGGGCTGGAGCTTGGTTCCCATGTCCTTGTAGGCGGACTTCGGGATCGGTTCGCCGGCATAGGCCAGGGGCTCGATGGGCGTCTGCTTGCGCACGCCGTCGGCGTACTGCCCTGGCCGCCGCTCGCCCGCTCGCAGCCAGATGGTGTCCTTGTAGCGCCGGTAGTAGTGGTCCTTGGACTCCTCGTAGGGCATCAGGGAGTAGTCCATCGTCTGCAGGGTCTTCACCACGATGTACTGGTCGTCGCGCGGCTCGATCTCGTCGACCGCGGCCCTCGCCGCGCGGTTGAGCACATCGGCGGCCGACAGCAGCTTCATCTCGTGAGACGGGTTCGAGGCGGACGGGACCTGCACCGCGACCAGGCCGACGGCCAGCGCCAGCCCTCCGGTGAGGGCGAAGGTGTACGGCCTGCGCCAGGACCACCGGGGCCGGCCGGCCCTGAGCAGCCGATCCCTGGCCATGGCCTTGGTGCCGGGGTCGTAGGGCGCCACTTCCGGCCGTACCTCGTTGATCAGGTCGAACTCGTTCATCGGGGGTCCTCCAGGACGTTGCGAATCTTGGCCCGGATCCGGGACAGACGGGAACGGACGGTGCCCACCGGGATGTCGAACGCCTGAGCCGCCTGCTCGTAGGACAGTTCGGCCCAGGTGACCAGGAAGAGCAGCTCGCGTTCGGCCGAAGAGAGCCTGGCCAGCGCGTCGGCCAGGCGAGGACCGAGCCGCTGGGCGTCGATCCGGTCGATGCTGCGCTGCTCGAAGGGGTGGTCGTCGTCACCCGGCATCCTGGCCAGGGCTCGCAGCCTGCGCACCTCGGTACGGCGGTGCTTGGCGATCAGGTTGGCGGCGATGCCGTACAACCAGGGGGCGGCGTCCGGTCTGGACAGGTCGTAGCGGGACCGTTTTCGGAACGCCGCGAGGAACGTCTCCGCGGTCACGTCGTCGGCCGCGGAGGAGTTCTCCTGGCCGAGGCGTCTGGTGGCATATCGGTGGATCTCATCCGCGTACCTGTCGAAGAGGCCCGCGAACCGATCGGGGTCGGCCAGCGACTCCTCGATGAGGGCGGCGTCCGTGACGGCCGCCACCGGGGTGAGTCCTCTCATGGGGGGAAGTCCTTCCACAGGGCGCGTTCGCACCCTTCACCACTGACTCACCCGCACCGGCCCTTCGGTTCCATCGTTCCCCGTGCGAGTTCGGCGCGTGCGAGTTCACCCGGGCGAGTTCGGGGGGATGCGACCCGCTTCCGCAGGATCCGGCCTGCTTCAGCGGGATGCGACCCGCTTCAGTGGGACGCGACCGCCGAACTCGCCACGCGTACGTGCCTGTGCGTCGCCGTCGTCAGACCAACCTCGGCGCCGGCATGACCCTCTTCCTCAGCGCCGCGACGCCGACGGCCGCCACCCAGATGGCGGCGATGCCGTTGAACATCGCGACCGCGCCCCAGCCGTTCGAGGCGTAGAACTCCGAGGAGTTGAAGCCGAAGAACATCGACGGCACCCCGGCCAGGTGCAGCGCGGCGATGCCGAACGACGACCAGCCGACCCACCGGGAGAGGGCGCCGGTGCGCAGCACCGCGTACCCGAAGGCGACACCGAAGACGACCAGCATCAGGTGGCTCATGGAGCCGTAGAGCAGGTAGGTGGGCACGGTACGGGTCGGGTCGATCTCCTCGACGGCCTTGATGGCGCTGCTGCCTTCGATCCCCTTGGCGACCATGTCGATGATCGTCCACGCCACGCCGGCGGTGCCGGCGACCGCCCCGAACCACTCGTAGCGGGCGTCAGCCCGCGTGATGAGTGACCGGACGCCGCTCATGAACACCAAGAACAGCGTCAGCGCGCAGAAGTTGAAGAGCGTACGGGTGAGGATCAGCCAGTCCGGCATGAGAGCGCCGGTCTCGACACCGCAGGCCGGAGGGTCACACGCCGGCACGACGAAGTAGAGGGGGAGCTCGGCCATCGCGAAGACGGCGCCGAGGATCCCGGCCACGCCGATCCAGCGGCGGGCCGTGGGCGGGAGCTGAATCTGTGTAATTAATGAAGTGTTCATGGCATGCACAGTAGCAACAACTGTGTAAGCCGTCTACTATTTCCTTCAGATCTTCGAGAGGATGCCGGCCATGACCCCACGCAAGAGCTCCGGACGCGACCTCACGCGAGACCGCGAGCCCGCGCCGGATCCCGGCCCCGCCGACGACGCCGACCTCGATGCGCTGCCGCCGGGCCTGGCCGCGGCCTGGGGCGTCGTCGACACCGGTGGGCGGCGCGGCCCCAAGCCGGCGCACAGCGTCGAGAAGATCATCGCGGTGGCGACGGAACTGGCCGACGAGGAGGGCATCGCCGCCGCCTCCCTGCCGAAGGTGGCCGCCCGGATCGGCGTGACCGCCAACGCGCTGTATCGCTACGTCAGCTCCAAGGACGAGCTCATCGTGCTCCTGGCCGATCGCGCCTGGGGCGACCCGCCCGAGTTGCCCGACGGCGATTGGCGAGAGGCGGCCGCGCTGTGGTCACGTCGGCTGTTCGAGCGTTTCCTCTCCCGTCCATGGCTGCTGGACGTCCCGACCACCGTCTCCCTGACCCCGCACAACGCGGCCTGGCTGGACGCCCTGATCACCGCGCTCGGGCCGACCGGCATGGAGGCGCAGCTGATGCTGAACTGCGCGTACCTCCTCGACAGCCACGCCCGGTACGGTGCCAACCTGCGACGCAACACTCCGACACCGGCCGCGTTGCGCCGCGCCAACCCCGACCAGCAACGCGCGGTCCGCGCGGTCCGCGTGTTCCTGGACGGCCAGCTCCGCTCCCGCAACCTGAACGCCGTCGCGGACGCGATCCAGGACCCCATGTTCCTCGCCGACGAACCTCCGCTCGACGGCTTCGAATTCGGCCTCGCCAGAATCCTCGACGGCATCGAGGCGTACGTCGCCGCGGCAGCAGGAACGCCGCAGCAGTAGGAACACCGCAACAGTGGGAACGCCGCACATTCCCGTCGGCGATTGCGCCTTTGCTGGCAGGGTCTCGGGCGGGCTGCACGCAGCTCCAGCCCGAACTCGCCACGGAACGCCGGCACATCCTCCGTGGCGAGGCTGACCCGCTCGCGCCGGACGAGGCGTCGTCGCGGGCCCGCGTCCAGGTGATCAAGGGCGCTTTTGCCGGAAACAGCACATAGCGCCGGGCCCCGTCATACCCCGAAGGGCGCGCCCACCACGACGGCCGACTGCGGCACCATCACGTACCAACAGCGTCAGGACTTCGGTCGGCATGAATCCACGAACAAATGGAACGCAGGATGCTGCGATCAGTCTGTCCCCGTGGTCGCCGCCGCCATTGAGGGCCCGCTGAGCCTGGCCGCCACCGGCCTCTACGCCTGGCGGCTGTACGGGGCGGGCGCAGACCGGGTCACACTGGCCAGCCACTCGACTGACACAGACTCCGCATGTGCCGTTCGACCACTCAGGCTGACGCCAGGTCCTCGAACCCCACCTTCAGCCAAGTAGTGCCCACGACGACGTGCAGCTCGCTGCCTCGCCCCAGCACGGCCGCCGTCCTGGGAACCGGCCGTCCGTCGGGCATCACCAGCCGGGTGGGACGATCCACCGACAAGCCTTCTCCCTTGATGCTCCCGGTGACCACCCGGCGCCGATGTTCTCCATATCCGCCGACAAGCGCCACCCGGTCGCCGGCGACAACGAGCGCATGGGCGCCCCTCACCTGCGTGGACCAGCCGGCAACCGCGCCGGCTCGTACCCGCACAAGGGGAAAGTCGATGTAGTAGTAGGCCCACGCTTCATTTCCCGACACGTTCAGCGCGTAGCAGTCGGAGATGGCGCCGAACTCACCGTCGTACGGATATCGCCACGCGGGAGCCAGGTCAGCCCCGAAGCGGATCAGCCTGGGGGAGCCGATGGGGGTAGGACTGCCTTTCTCTCCCCATCCGGAGCTGCCGAACACGCCTTCGTCGTAATAGCTCACCCATATGTCGCCGGAAAGCGTCGTCTGCACGTCGGCGATTCCGTCTCCCAGGACGCCCTTTCGCAGGAGTTTTCCGTCGGCATCGTAGACGGCAGCGTTGGACTCGGCCGCTCCGTCCCGCCACCGGCACCGCGCCCCCACCAACAGCACGGCCCCGTCCGGCAGCGGCTGGACGTGGTTGTGCACCTGTGAGCGCCGGGCGATGGGAACCGACCTCGTCAGATGGGGACGGTACGTGGCGACCTGTAATGCGGCGGGCGCTGCCATACGCGAATGAGGAAATGATGCCCCACCGGGGGCCGTAGTCTGTGCGGTTGGCGCATCGGAGTTCTCCTGCGAGGCCCACACAACGACGAGTTCCCCCTCGGGCCCTGCCGCCGTACTCACCATCTCCGCGCCCCTGGATGGCGAAGCCAAGTCCGCGTGACGGCGCAGCCTCACAACATCTGTCTTTCGCTTTCTCCCGCCCCGGCCTGGCATGTGAGACACCTTATTGAACGCACGGCGGAATCGCGCCTGAAATAAATCCCGGCCGGCGCTCGCACCGACCACAAACGAACGAACCTCGCTCCGGAGGCCCCACTTTCGGGACCGATCTCCATATCGCAAGCGACCGGCCCGACCACGTGGCATCGAACGACGGCGGGATCAGCAGCCGACCCCGCACGCCGGCGATGCCTTCGAACAGGCTTCAGCGACGGGCTTTGCGCAGCCCGGTGATCTGCAGCTCGGCGAACAGCCCCACGACCACGGCCTGCGCGACGGCCCAGACGGCCCCGAGCGTGCTGAACCCGACGGCGCTGGTCACGACGGCCGCCACGCTGCCAAGGGTCCAGACGATGTTCAACGCGATGACAGCCCTGACGGCGTTCTGGCTGATCGCGGGACGCGCGGCCACCAGGCCGACGGCGGCGCCGTACACGAGCAGGAAGACCCCGATCTCGCGCAGCAGCCCCGCACCGGGCCCGAGCAGGTCACTCGCGGGGCCGGCCAGCGCCAGGTACGCCAGCCCATTGACGCCGGTGACGACGGCGTCCGCAACAAGAGCGAAGCGCAGGAACTTGGTCCGGTCAGCGGTGATGGTGAGGGCGGTCATCTCGGCTCCTTCAAGTGCTCGTTTCGACACCTGAACAATGGCAGCAGGCACGTAAGTACCGCGATTACGCGTCAGGTAATGAGAATGGCGACCAGTGGCCGCGAGTCTTTCGCATGCGGTACACGAAGCCCAGGGCCGTCTGATCCGTACCAGGAACGAAGACGTCCACCACCATCCATCACCGACAAGAACGCGTGGTCATCAGAGCCCTCAGCCGCAGAGACGTGTTGTCAGTCCCGACGTCTACTGTCCAGCGCATGGCAGTCCCCGAGATCATCCCCATCGTTCACGAACCCAACTACCACACCGACACGATCGGCCATTGGGACGGCGGCCAGTTCTTCGGCTCCGTCATAGCCGCCTTCCCGGAGGACTACATCCACTCCGACGACTGGCCGAGGCGCAAGCGCTGGTACGCCGTCCTGCACACCTTCGACGCCGCCGGCCACCACCTCGGCTCCTGCATCGAGCACACCGGCGCCGACGACGTCCACCGTTCGGCCGTCGCCCGCGCCGAGGAGCGACTGAAACACTGGCTCGACACGCTCACGGGCCTCCGCTTCGACGACATCGCCATCCGGCCCTTCCAGCACACGTTCGACGGAGTGCTGTTCGGCCTCGTCATAGAGACCTTCGAAGGCGAAGAACACGCCGAGTTCTACCCGAACAACATCGGCTTCTACGATCCATGGGACGGCCTGTACGACACCTGACCACCTGAGCCGTAGACACCTCGCCAACGGCCTTCCTCAGAGGCAGATGCGAGCAGGTGGAGAATGCCTCTGTGAGGCGGTGTTGCTGTACAGCACTTCCTCCGCATGGATCAGGACCCCGTCAAATGCGGGCGTTCATCGAGATGGCCGCCAGTCCCGACTGATTGTCGGTACGGCCTGCCACCATGACCCGCGTGACGACATCCGACCCCTTGGCCCCGTTCCAGTGGCTCAACCTGCCCGAGGGCTCGGGCGGCGCGTTGAGTGTGATCTTCAGTGTGGCCTTCTTCCGCGGGCTCGACCCGGCGGAGGTGACGCGCCGCTTCAGCCGCGGTGACAGCTCCGGCCAGGAGTCGGACTTCCGCGGGCTCGAGGACAAAGCCTACGAGTTCGTCCTCGAGACGGACGGCGGGCTTGGCGGCGGCTACGTGGGCGTCTTCAAAACCGGCGAGTGGTGCGTGGCCATCGAGCCCCACGGTTGGATGGTGACGTCCCACGCGGTGGTGACCGAGCTGTCGCAGGGCTGTGAGGTTGTGGCGGTCACCCGGCACGACTACGCCGACCACAGCTTCGCGTACGCGATTGACGGCACCTTTGTCACCGGTTACCAGCTGCGACACCCGTACGAGCGTTACGGCTCCGACCCTGACCGGCTCAACGGCTTCATACGGGAGCTGAGCATGCGGCTCGACATGCCCGAGGACGAGGCCGCCTGGGACGCCGCTTGGGAGGACAACTACGACACCGCCGTGCCAAGGGGCTTCGCCCTGGCGGCCAAGGTCACCGGGGTGCCGTTCAGACCGGACATGCTCGACCACCCAATGCTTGTGGGGCCCATCGTCGGAGCATGATCGTTCTGCGCCGTCCAGCAACACTCGCTGCTCGGCGTACTACCTGACCACCCTGGCAGTGCCACGGGGTTGCACCCACGCAGGTCTGGGTCACGGCCGGGTCCAACCGACCTTCCGCTGCCCAGACAGAGCAACCACCATGCTCGATTGGTGAAGACCTTGGTCAGAAGCGTGTGGGTGCTGCCACAGCTGTGTCGGCGGAGGGAGACGTTGCTGCCCCAGCTGCGCGTCATCCGACTGGCAAGGCCCGACGGAGAAGGCCGCCGACAGCCGATCCCTCAGCCTCGTATGGTGGTGCGATGCCCTGCTCACGTGGCAGACACGGTCCGGCGGCGGGCGATGGTGTTGCCGTACGAGGCTGATGTACACCACCTCAATGGACGCGCCCCCCAGCCTGATGTCTCGCGTAGCCAGGTCGTCCGCTTCGACAGCTCATGCGGAGCAAGGAGACACACCGACGCGTGCCAGGTCGACGACCATCAGCCGATTCTGAGTCGTTCGCCAATACAGGACGGGACCGTCCTGCGGCCACACGCCGATCTTTATCTCTCCCCATGGCATCTCAGCCTTCGTCAAGGTATAGGACCCGAGGATGGCGGCCTTACGCGTGCAGCGATCGTAGACCTGCATCACATGCCCAAGGGTTGCGGCCCCCCAGGTGTTAGGGATGGAGTCGTCCCCAGCGACCGTTGGGACGCCGAGAAGAGCAAGCCGATCGCGGATCGGAGGCCTCATCAGGAGCGCATCTCCCGGCACTGTGACGCGATCGGAACCATCCACGCGCAACACGGTCGCCTGCGTGACCTTCCACAGCTCCTGCCAGTCTTCCCCGACACACCAGGCGGGCCCGCAGGCAAGACGATGTTCGAAATCCTCAGCCTCGGTTACTTCGGTCTCCTGGCCCGTGTCGAGATTGATCACAATCCGCTCGTATCTGTCATACGCCCATGGCCACGAACTCACGCGAAGCCGTCTACCTGGAAGCACCTGCTCAGGCTCCCCGCCATGGAGCGAGACGCGCCAGATGTCACCGTCGTATCCCCACCACACGACGTTCTCGCCGATGATTTGGAAGCCGTCAATATGGGCGCCCTCAGCCTGCACGGATAGCGGCAGACGCGCCACCATGCGCATGGATCCACCTGCTCGCGGCATTGCCCATACCTCGTAGTGGCGTTGCCCACCGGCAGAGGCGCCCGGCACGTAACCCTTGATGATCATTGCCACGTGGGTAGTTCCGAGGGCCGTTTTCTGGATCTCAAAGCAGCCA
Source organism: Nonomuraea sp. NPDC049637 (assembly GCF_040675235.1). Taxonomy (NCBI): domain Bacteria; kingdom Bacillati; phylum Actinomycetota; class Actinomycetes; order Streptosporangiales; family Streptosporangiaceae; genus Nonomuraea; species Nonomuraea sp. NPDC049637. Next base: position 60,167 of record NZ_JBFAOM010000020.1, on the reverse strand, counting down.
CCGCATTCCGCCCATTCGGGGGCTCGCGCCATGACATGCTGCCTCTTGGTCCGCGTATTGAAGCTGCTGAACTCCGGAGCACGCTCATCGCTCATCAAGAGCAATTCATCTTGGCCGAGTGATCCAATGGGCCATAGCCACGTACCGTCTTTTCTTTCAGCGGGCACCACGCTGACAGCCTCTGGCCAGACCTCGCTGACCGGTGCGATATGCGGCAACACGGGGAGCTGCGTGGGCCGTTTGGACTCCTCCTCCGCGTGTCGAGGAAGCCACACCAGGGCCAAGGTGATCACAGATAACAGCGCCACCCCCACACGCATCAACAGAGCCTGATCCCAAGAGCGTCCCACCCGACGTACCCCCCGCTTCCAACGCCACGATGCCCGCAGAATAGCCAGGCGAAATCCAACGCTGAAGTCCGCTGCTCCTTCCGATCCTGATCAAGCGATCTGTCCAGAGGCCTTCTACTGAGCTGGGTTACCGGCGCTCAGCCGTTGTGCTTGTCGCGGATCACGTAACGGGTGTGAGTCCCGTTCATCCACTCCCGGTCAATCTCCCTGCCCGTCACTCTGCCAACAAGCGTCAGGGCTGACGTGAGGCAGGTCGCCATCGGAGGGCTGTAGCCGCTGTGAGCCAGGGCAATGAAGTCCTGCCACTCCTCGGGGATGTCTTCATCGCCGTAGTCCTGCCCTGTCTCAAGCCGGGCCTCCTCCCACGCGCAGTACTCCAGCCAGCCCGCCGGCAGGTCGGGATCGCTCTGCCAACTGGAGTCGTCGAGGTCGAACTGCAACCCCTGAGCGTGGTGGTCGAGCGCCTGAGGATCGCTACCCCAGCGCTCTCCGGGGACGGTGACGCTGAAGCCCGTAACGTATTCGCCGTTGATCGCGTACTCCAGATCACGCGGCCCGTTCAGGTCCCAACCCACCTGCAGCGCCCGTCCGCCGTAGGAGAGATCTCGCAGAGCCTGGTCGCAATCGAACCCCCGCACCTGAATGATCTGCGTCCAATCCGCCGTGACCGGGCCTGCCCAGACCACCCCGGCGTCATCATCAGCGGGCAGCCCACGCAGGACATTCGCCCAGGTGCACTGGGTCGAGTGATCCACCTCCGCAACCGATGCCCCCAGGCGACGGGCGGCCTCCCAAACCTCCAGACCCTCGACCCACGCGGACATGAACCACTCGCCCATGTCGTAGGACCGGACGAGATGCCAAAGACGCTCAGACCGCCGCATTCCTACCCTCTGCTCGTTCAACGCTCGCTCCCGAGGCGACTCAAGCGGCTACCCCGACAGTCCATGATCGACGCCGCGCAGCGGCTCTCGCGACACGTGGTGAATGCTGGGCCAGGCGGCCGGATCGGCTTCCTCTGTAGGGACATCAAGCAGCAGCGGGAGCCACGCCGCTAGCAGAGGTGTTAGCAAGAGCCTGGGATTGTCCTGACAAACACGAAAGGTCGGGTGTGATCGCGTAAGATGGCGTTGCTGTACGTGCTGCTGGACAGCCCGCGCGCCACAGGAGCCGAGGGCCTGTTCGAAGAGACTCGTCAATCGTCGAAGCTGGCGATCCATTCATCGATGAACTTCGACGCCTCCTCAGCCGTGACGACATCGCTTCTGGGTGCAGGTCCGAGGCTCTCGACGAGCAACTCCGGCGACACGGGTTCCCCAGCGACGACTACGTAGCACGACAGGCCCTCGCTCATCTGACGTGACATCGAGGAGACGAACGCATCGCGGCGGTACCTGTTGCAGAGCAACAGCAGGTTCTGCTGTTCCAGCTCTGCTCTCAGCTGTCGCAGGGCGTCTTCGAAGTCGGTCGAAGAGTGAACCCTGATCGGCGAAGCGCTTGCGCGATCCAGTCGGAGCTCGTACGTCTCGCCATCGGTCTGCGTTGTCACCTGGCAGGGCAGAAGGGACTCGTCCGCCAAGCTGACCAATTCGAGGTCGTGCATGCTCACCTCGGCACGTAGTGGGGGTTCGGAATCCAGACGTCGTCAGCGCTTCCATACTTGCCCGGCTTCCAGGCTCCTCTGATCTGCGACGGATCGATCCGCTTGAACACGACCTCCTGCTCGCCTCTGAGGTGCCTGAAGCCGGGGCCGTACTTTACCTCCATGCCGTTCCCGCGGTCCTCGATCTCAAAGATGTAGCCCTTGTGCCCGACGGCGAACCCTCGGGCCACGTTCTTGCTCTTCGAGGCGGCGATCAGACCGTTCTCACCGGAGAGATGCTGTTCGACGCTCATGTCCGGGTCGCGAGCGGTCATGCCCTTCTCGAAGATTCGCTCCAGTGTCCGGCCGTCTCCCCGGAACAGCGGTGGCACGTCCTTTCCCTTGAGTTCGAAGCGCTCCCCGAAGCGTGAGAGTGTGGCCGTTGGCTTGGGTTTGATCACGCTCTTGGCCGCCTTGCCCAGGGCTCCCACGGCTCGGGTGGTGCCGGAGACGGCGCCGCTTGAGCCGGCGGTTGTGACGGCCGCCACGATGTCCGGGATGAGGCGGCCCAATGCCCGATCGGGATTGGCGGCCCAGGTGTCCCAGTCCAGCACGGACTTGGCGAACCCGACCGGGTCCTGAATGCCGTAGAGCAGGCTTTGGCCCAGGTCGTTGACGCTGCGTTGCCAGCCCATGAAGTCGACGACCGCCCGCGTGGGAGAGTAGTCGATCGCCATCTTGCCCAAGCCGGCCAGGCTCTCCACCGTGCCCTTGGCCGTTTCCGTCATCTGGTTGCCGGAGGTCAGGTTCGGGTCGAAGGCGTCCTGGATCTGCTGGCCGATACGGTCCCAGAAGCCGCCTGCCGTGGGCAGGACCGCTCCCGGGGCGAACATCGAACCGTCGACCGAGATCGCCGGCTTCCCAGCGCCGAACATCTCGGGCTTGGCCAGCTCCATGCGTTCCAGGAGCACCAACCGCTTGTTGATCTCCGGTCCCTGTGCGCCGGCCCATGCCCCTACCTGACGGATCGTGTCGGCCGAGGCGGTCGACAGCCAGGACCCGCGCAGGATGTTCCACAACTCCTCGCCGATGGCTTCCAGCGACGATTCAGCTTGGTGCAGCGTGTCCTTCAGGCTGCGAACTCCCTCGGGGACCATGCCCTCCAGCTGACCCATGGGCTTAGCCGGAAGTGTCTGCCGGCGTACGGGCTAACAGCGCCCGCAGCTCGTCTACCGCACCGGTGCACGCGCCGATCAGGGCTTGGCGCTGAGCGGTCAGCTCGTCGGCGAAGCGCCGAGCTGCTGGGCCGGTCCAGACGTTCTGTGCCATGAGCGAGATTGCCCGATCCAGAATGGGCTTGGCTTGATCCGTGAGTTGCTCGGCTCGGCGCAAGGCCTGTTCCACTTGCTCCCGGGTCATACGTGACTCCTTCGGGTGCGACGACCAAGCTCGAGATCAAGGCGTGAGGCCATTGGACTGCGCTCCATTCACCGCAGCAACCGAATCGCCGGGATTGGTCTGAAGTGTCAGTCGATGCGACGTGCTGCTCTGGGAGAGGAGGCCGATCCCTTGCGAGGAGGACTGTTGGCTTCTCAAGCGGAGCAATTACCCTGCTCGCCTGATCAAGAAAATGATCAAGGGCGTGCGGACGGTGGCACGGATGCGCTGATGCGTGGGGACGTTGCAGTCAGCGATGCTGTCACCTACGCCATGGTCACTCGGTGCCGGTGCCGGTGCCGGTGCCTGACGGAGGAGGCTTCGGCGTCGATCCCCCCCAGCCACGGTCGGCGATGGGGGAAGTGAGCGATCGTCACGGCCTCAACTGGGCGACATCGTGTCTCTCTGCAGTGGTACGTGAGCGCCCACCTGCAGATGGGAGCCGGTCACAAAGTAGACGGCTCCTCGCCCTGGTCACATGGCAGATGCAGCCCAGTGGAGTGTGATGACGTGAGGCGGTGTTGCTGTATTCCACTGCTGCACACAGCCCCCCGGCCGGCCGCCCACCCCCTCATCCGATGGCGCTGGCCCCTCGGTCGCAGGCCGACCTGAGTCATCCGGCCCCTTCGACGTGCGACGCCAGGTTGGCCAGCGAGGAGGCCATCCCGGCCTCGTGTACCGCTTGGTCGATGCCGGGCGGTACGTCCGTGGCGGTGACGGTTACTTCGGTCCCTTCGCCGACGGCAGCGAGGTGCCAGGTCATCGTCATGGTGCCCGCGTACGACGGGTCATCAGCTTCGAACACTGCCCGCTGCACCACGCGCTCTGGTGGCACCAGGTCGACGAACGCGACGTTGACGACGTCCGTCGCGTCTGACGTCTTGCCGGGGTTGTCGGTGGGGTCGAGGTACGTGAGAACCATCATGAACCCCCCACCAGGCCGGGCATCCCACCGCTCGATCCGCCCGCGCATGCCGTCCGGCGGCAACCAGGTTTCGAGCGACTCCCGGTCGAGGAGAGCGCCGTATACGGTCGCCGGTGGTGCCGCGATCAGTCGGCTGGCGCGGTCAATCCTGGCCATGACTCGAGTCTAGGACCGAAGCTCTCCAGGCCCATCCTCGTCGAACGGCAGCCAGACCATCGCCTTTGAAGGCGTCGTGGATAGATCCCCCCTTAGGTGTCGCCCGAGATGCGGCTGTTGAGGGAGCAAGCGCGCTTCGCTGCCAGTCTGTGGCCTGTGCGTTTCCGCACTCAGGGACCGGCAGCGCGTCCAGGAGGAGGCGCGGAAATTGGCTGGCGACGCATGGAAGACCTCGGACCTGACGTTCACGACCCGTACCGGTACGCCAATAGAGCCGCGCAACTTCAATCGGGCCTTCGAGAACCACTGCCGCCGAGCGGACGTCCCACGCATCCGTGTCCACGCACCCGGCACACCTGCGCCTCGCTCCTGGCCGCCCTCGACGTCCACCCGCTGTGGCGATGCGCATCCTGCGGCACTCGCAGATCTCGATGACCATGGACGTCTATACGCAGATCCCGGGTCCCGAGGCCCGCAAGGCGCTCGCCCGGCTGAATGAGCGTCTGACCGCCGAATCAGACGGTTAAGCTCGGCGGCGTTGCTGTACAACGCTGCTGTACGCCTACGAAAAAGGCCCTCCGGGATGATCCCGGAGGGCCTTTGACCTGCTGTGCGGCCGGAGGTACTCGAAACCCCAACCTTCTGATCCGTAGTCAGATGCTCTATCCATTGAGCTACGGCCGCTCGCTGCGTAAGCAAGCATAGCGGGTTCTGTGCAGTGCATCGAACCGAATACCGCGATCACTGGCGAGCCGACTGCTCCTTCTTGGGCCAGAGCGTGTGGCTCACCGGCCAGATCAGGGCGATCAGGGGGACCTTGAGGAGGTTGAGCATGAAGTCCACCAGGGCTTTTGTGCGCGAGGGGTCGTTCACGAGCCAGATGAGGCCGAAGAGGATCAGGCACGAGATTCCGTACGCCAGGAGCAGTTTCAGCCAGAACGCCCACTCGTAGCGGGTCCGGGCGGGTCCGCCTGCTGGAGGCTTCCAGGGCGGGGGGCCGCCGGCGAAGCGGTGGTGGAAGCGGGCGTCGGCCCAGCGCATCGTTCGGTGGCCGAAGACGATCGAGTAGGCCAGGTAGGCCGCCGCCAGGCCGTGGCGCACGTCCGCCGTGCCGCCGCCGCGCATATCGATGACCGCCGCGGCCAGGAGGACCACGTCGAGGAGCGGGACGCAGAGCAGGAGGGCCGTGCTCAGCCGTCGGCGCTTCCAGAGGTAGCGGCAGGCCAGGCCGAGGCCCAGGAGGAGCCAGAAGCCGATTTCGCAGCCGATGAGGATGGCGACAATCACGTGTACCAGCTTGCGGGGATTCGCGGCCCGGCACATCGTCGGCGAAAACGAGCCTGTGGATACATCGAAAGGTGTATCCACAGGCTGACCCTCGGAGGACGGCGGCGGCGTCCGGGAGTGGTGAGATGAGGACATGACACGAGCGGCGGTGAGGGGCTGTGGCGCCGGGGCGCGGGCGGTGGCGGGTCGGGCGACGCCGTCCGGGGCGCCGCTGGGGGCCGGCTCGGGTGGTTCGGGGTGTGGGCGGGGCCGGAGCTGGCCGGGTGGTCCGGGTGCGTAGGGGCGCCGGCCGGTCGACGGCCTTGACGCGGTCGGTTTCACAGTGGTGGCGATCGGTGCCGCTGCCGTGGAACGCCTGGGGGCGGGCGGGTTCGCGGTGGTTGAGGCGGTTCGAGGCGGGCGGGGCTTCCGGGGGCGGCGGTCAGGAGAAGGGCAGGGTGCCGCCTGGGGTGGCGGCGGGGGCGGCCTTCGTTCTGGGGGCGCTGCTGATTCTGGCTGGTGGATACCTGCGTCGGGGCGTGCCGGTGTGGGTGTTGCTGGTGCCGTTGGCGATCACCTGTTCGGCCGTGTTGCTGCGGCAGCGGGCCCCGTTGTGGTCGCTGGCGCTGGGGGTGGTGGCCGTCACGATCGACGGGCTGGTGGGGCCGTCGCTGGCGACCGTGCTGGTGTTCACCGACAATCTTTACGCCGCGGCGCTCTACGGGCCGGCGCGGCTCGCTCGGTGGCTGCTCGGGATCACGACGGTGCTGGCCGTGGTGGCCGGGGCGGTGGCGGCGTTCATCGCGGCGGACTGGCGGTTGCTGGCCGTCATGGGGATCCAGGCGGGGCTGGTGCTGGTCACGCCGGTCACCACGGCCTGGGTGCTGCGGGAGCAGCGCGACCGGGCGGCCGCGGAACGCGCGCGGGCCGAGCAGGTCGCGCATCTGGCCGAGCTCGATCGGCAGGCCGCGATCGCGGCTGAGCGTACGCGGATGGCTCGTGAGCTGCATGACATGATCGCGAACCATTTCAGCGCCATCGCCATCCAGTCGACGGCTGCTCTGTCCCGTAAGGACCTGGATCGGGAGACGGTTCGCAAGGTCATGGAGTCCGTACGGGAGAACAGCGTCAAGGGCATGGCCGAGATGCGGGACATGATCGGGCTGCTGCGGGAGGCCAACGGCGGGCGCGAGGGGGAAGGGCCGGAGCTTGAGGCCACCCGGCCGCGGCTGGCCGACGCCGAGAACCTGGTCGAGCGTACGCGGCGGGCTGGGATGGCGGTCGAGCTGCGGGTCGAGGGGGAGTTGCGTGAGGTGCCGGCTTCGGTGGACCTGGCCGGTTATCGCATCCTTCAGGAAGGGCTGACGAACGCGCTCAAGCATGGTGAGGCGCCGGTCGTCGTCTCGCTGACGTACGAACCGGGGGAGGTTCTCCTGACGGTCGAGAACCAGGTCGGGCGGCGGGGGGCTCGGCTGCCGGGTTCGGGGGCGGGGCTGATCGGCATGCGCGAACGGGCTTCGCTGGTCGGAGGGTTCTTCGAGGCGGGGCGGTCGGGGGATGGGTGGCGCATCGCGGCGGGCTTTCCGACGTCGCTCAACCCCGGTACACGGGCGCTCGATGGTCGGCCGCCGAACGGTCGTGGGTCAGGTGACGGTCCTGTGGGTGGGCGTGTCTTGGGTGATGGTGCTTCGGACGGTGGACGTGTCTCGGGTGGTCGTTCTGCGGAGGTGCGTGCTTCTGGGGCGCGGGATCCGGAGGGGCGGGGTGCGGGTGTGCAGGGGCCGGAGGCTGGGGCTGTGGATGGGCGGGCGGTGCGGTGGCGGGCGGTCGGAGGGGCAGCGGTGGCGCCGGTGGATGAGAGCGCTGGTGACGACGGTGAAGACCTCAGGGATGGTGAGCGTCCCAGGGATGGTGAACGTCCCAGGAACGGTGATGGCGGAACGGACGTGGCATGAGCATCAGGGTGTTGGTGGCTGACGATCATGCGGCCGTACGGGCCGGGATTGTGATGATTCTGGACGGCGCCGACGACATCGAGGTCGTGGGGGAGGCCGCTGATGGTGAGCAGGCGGTTCGGTTGGCTCACGATCTGCGCCCTGACGTCGTCCTCATGGACATCCGCATGCCTCGTCTCGACGGCATCTCCGCCACCAGGGAGCTGGCGGGGGTGAGTGACGTCCTGATCCTCACGACGTTCGACGTCGACGAGTACGTCTTCGGCGCGCTGCGGGCGGGGGCGGCCGGTTTCCTGCTCAAGAACACCGAGGCCGATGCCCTGGTGGAAGCGGTGAGGTTGGTGGCGGGCGGCGAGGGGATGATCGCGCCGGGCGTCACCAGACGGCTGATCGCCGCCTTCGCCGACCAGCCGCCCCGTCGTGAGCCGCCCGACCCGGAGGCCCTGACCCCGCGCGAGCGTGAGGTGCTGGCCTGCATCGGCCGCGGCCTGTCCAACGCCGAGATCGCCAAGGAGCTCGACATGGCCGAGGCCACCACGAAGACGCACGTCAGCCGGCTGCTGAACAAACTGGGGCTGAAGAGCCGCGTGCAGGCGGCGATTTACTACTCAGAGTCGCTTTAGCCCCGTAGGGTGAACGGCGTGACCACGCCGCCGCCCCCTCCACCGGGGGAGCCGCCCTCGGAGCAGCCTCCGTTCGGACAGCGTCCACCCGGGCCGCCCGGTGGCCAGCCTTCGTCCGGGCAGCCTTCGTCCGGGCAGCCTTCGTCCGGGCAGCCTTCGTCCGGGCAGCCTTCGTCCGGGCAGCCTTCGTCCGGGCAGCCTTCGCCCATTCAGCCGCCCTCCAGTCAGCCTCCGTCGGGGCAGGCTCCGTCTGGGCAGCGTCCACCAGGGGTGCCTGGGTCTCAGTCTGGGCAGCGGCCGTCCGGGCCGTCTGGGCAGGCGCCGTTCGGGCAGCCTGCGTCTGGGGCGGCTGGGCACGTTCCGTATGGGCAGCGTCCACCGGGGCCTCCTCCCGGGCAGCCTCCGTTCGGGCCGCCCAGCGGGCCGCCAGCCGGGCCTCCTCCCGTAGGGCCGCCGCAGCCGCGGCGGCAGGCCGGGCTGACCGTTGCGTTGGCGCTGGCCGGGAGTTTCGCCTACCTGGTGATCAACCTGGTGGTCGGGCTGCTCGCCGTTAGCGTGCAGTCCACGGCGGCGATCGGCGTCGCGGCGGGGTTCCTCTTGCTCCTGGGGCTCGGCGTGGGCATCGTGCTGGTCGTCCTGCGCAAGCCGTGGTCGTTCGGCCTGGGGCTCGGGTTGATGATCGGATGGGCGTTGGCGTCGATCGTCTCGGCCGGATATTGCACGGGGCTGAACCCCGGCCTGTACGCATAGGTGAAGGCATTGATCGTTCGGCACGTAGCATCGCCTGTCGGCCAGAGGTAGCGGGATGACGACGCCACCGCCACAGGGCCCGCCGGGGCAGCACCAGAACTGGCCACCACCGTCGCCTCCATCGTCGCCCCCGCCGTCGTCACAACCGGGGCCGTTGCCCCCGCCGTCGTCACAACCGGGGCCGTTGCCGCCGCCGTCGTCACAACCGGGGCCGTTGCCGCCGCCGTCGTCACAACCGGGGCCGTTGCCGCCGCCGTCCCCACGACCGGGGCCGTTGCCGCCGCCCCTGTCACAGCCGCGGCCGTTGCCGCCGCCGTCACACGTGCGGGCGTTGAACTCGCAGCCGCCGCAGCAGCAGCAGCAGCAGCGCTCAACGCCTCTACAGTCACCACCACCCAGTAGTCGCAACTCCATGAGGCTTCTCAGCGCGATGCTGGTCGCGGGCGTTCTCACCTACACCGGGGTCCTGATCGCCCTCGCCGGCCTGGCCGCCGGTCTGGGGTTCGGTCTACTGCGCAAGCCATGGTCCCGAGGGCGGGGGCGGGGGCTGGGGCTCGCGATCGGCTGGGCGTCGTGGTCGACGCTGACGGCCGGACTCCGCACCGGTCGTCCCAACCCCACCCTGTACGGCTGAACCATGCCTTACCACGAGATATTCGTCGGCCTGGGCGTCCTGGTGGCCGCGGTGATCTTCGTCCGCGAGGCCAGGGCCAGGGGCGCGCTCAACGAGCAGTCACTGGTCGCCGTCACCGGAGCCCTGGTCGGGGGCGCGATCGGCATGCGTCTGGCGGGCTGGCTGGAGACGCTCGACCTCGCCGACCTCTGGCTGTACGGCTCCCGCAGCATCCTCGGCGGCCTGACCGGCGCGTACGTCGGCGTGCTGGTCGCCAAGAAGGTCATCGGCTACAAGGAGCGCACCGGTGACCTGTTCGCCCCGGCGGTGGCGCTCGGCATGGCGATCGGCCGTATCGGCTGCCACCTGACCGAGGCCCCCGGCAGGCCCACGGACCTGCCCTGGGGGGTGCACGCGCCGCCGTCCACCCCGGAATGTCCGGGATGTCTGACGGGCCAGGCCATGCACCCGTCGTTCGTGTACGAGATCATCTTCCAGCTGGCCGCGTTCGTCGCGCTGCGGTGGGCGCGCAAGCGGCTGACCGAGCCCGGGGAGCTCTTCACGCTCTATCTCGCCGGATACGCGGTCTTCCGGTTCCTGGTCGAGTTCACCAGGGCGAACGAGACGTTGTGGCTCGACCTCACCGGGCCGCAATGGTTCCTGGTCCCCGGCCTGACGCTGCTCGCGCTCAGGCTCGCGTACGGCTGGCGTCGAGGCCACTACGATGCCCTTTTCAGATGGAAGGTCACGACATGAGCGCAGGGATGGGGCTACGGGGAGACCGCATCCTCCGGTACGTCAACGCGTTCTGCCCGAAATGCCACGGCCAGGACCTCGACCAGGTCGAACGGCTGAGCGGCTGGCTGGCCGAACGCGACGGCAAGGTGTGGCTGGAACGCGGCTGCCGCGAACACGGCCTGATCCGCACGCTGTACGACGAGGACCCGGAGATCCTCGCCTACCTGGAGGAGTGGACCGCTCCCACCAAGCAGCACATCCCCGACGTGTCCGGAAACTTCGCCCCGATCCCCGGCGCGTACCTCAACGGCCTGCCCGAGATGCAGACCCAGCACACCTGCATCCTCCTGGAGGACATCGCCGAGGCGTGCAACCTGCGCTGCCCCACCTGCTTCGCCGACAGCTCGCCCGACCTGACCGGCGTCGTCCCGGTGGCCGACGTGCTGGCGAACGTCGACCAGCGTCTGGCCAGGGAGAACGGCAAGCTCGACGTCCTGATGCTGAGCGGCGGCGAGCCCACCCTCCACCCCGAGCTGAAGACCCTCCTCGCCGAGCTGGTGAGCCGGCCGGTCACCCGCATCCTGATCAACACCAACGGCGTGCTCATCGCCAGGGACGACGCGCTGCTCGACCTGCTCACCGAACACCGCGACCGGGTGGAGGTCTACCTCCAGTACGACGGCTCGTCGGCCGAGGCGTCCAAGCACCACCGCGGCGGCGACCTGCGCCGGATCAAGGCGGAGGCCGTACGGCGGCTGTCGGAGCGGGAGATCTTCACGACCCTGGTCATGACCGCGGCCCTGGGCGTCAACGACGGCGAGATCGGCGACGTCGTGCGCCTCGCGCTCGACACGCCGTTCGTCGGCGGCGTGTCGCTGCAACCCCAGTTCGGCTCGGGGAGATCGGGCGTCATCGACCCGTCCGACCGGCTCACCCACACCGGGGTGCTCAAGCGGCTCGGCCCGCAGACCGGCGGCCTGGTGACCTGGCGCGACCTGACCGCCCTGCCCTGCTCGCACCCCCACTGCTGCTCGGTCGGCTACCTGATCCGCGACGACGCCCAGCAGTGGCGCTCGCTGGTCGCCCTGATCGGCCACGACCGCCTCAAGGAGAACCTGGGCCTGGTCTCCAACCGCATCGCCGACACCGAGCTGCCCCGCGAGCTGCGGACGGCCGTCCAGGAATCGCTGCTCGGGCTGCTGTCGGAGCAGTCGTCGCTGTCCCACCCGCAGATCGGCGACCTGTGGCGGGACATCTGCGAGAACTGCGACCTCGGCGTCGCCACGCTGCTCACCCTCGCCTCCTCGGCGCTGCCCGGCCGGCGGAAGAAGCTGCGCAGGATGCTGGGCGAGCGGGTGGTGCGGATCACGATCAAGCCGTTCATGGACATCTCGACCATGATCGAGGAGCGGCTCACGCAGTGCTGCGTGCACGTCGGCACGCGGGCCGCGCAGGACCAGTGCGCGCCGTTCTGCGCCGTACAGGCCTGGCCGCAGCTGTCGCGGCAGCGGCTGTCCGCGGTGGCCGCCAGGCCGGGGCTGGTGATCCTCTGAACAGCCGGCCGTACGACCCGCTCCGGTTGTGCGTGTACGCCACCGTGGCGCTGCTGGCCTGGCTGCTCGGGCCGTGGGCGGTGCTCGGCTTCGCGGCGCTGGGGTTCGCGGGGTACTGGAAGGCGCGGCGGGCCGAGCTGACCCGGAGCAAATGCCTGCTCAGGGACACCCGGCTCGTGCTGGCCTATCTCGGGCTGATCGGGCTCGCCGCGGTGGTGGGAATCGTCCTGTCGCTGCGGTGATCAGCTCGCGGGGACGTACAGGCTGAGCGACTCGGCGATGCAGGCGGGCCGGCGCTCGCCCTCGATCTCGATCGTCATCTTCAGGTTGGCCAGGTAGCCGGCCGGGGTGCCCTTGACGTCGGTGAGCTCGCCCACGGCCCTGACCCGCGCGCCCACGGGCACCGGCCGCGGGAAGCGGACCTTGTTCAGCCCGTAGTTGACGCCCATCGCGATGCCCTCGACGCGCACCATCTCGAACATGAACGTCGGCAGCAGCGACAGGGTCAGGTAGCCGTGGGCGATCGTGCCGCCGAAGGGCCCCTCCTTGGCGCGCTCCACGTCCACGTGGATCCACTGGTGGTCGTCGGTGGCGTCGGCGAAGAGGTCGACCTGCTCCTGGGTGACGGTGCGCCACTCGGTCGGGCCGAACGTCTCGCCCACGGCCGCCTTGAGTTCCTGTACGTTCGCGAAGGTCCGCATGGCCACGAACGCTATTGCGCGGGCGGGACGGCTGCCAAGTTGAGCACCCGGTACCCGTCGCGCAGGCTCTCGGCCCAGTACACGATCGCGGCCGGTTCGGCGGACCATTCGTGCCCCCACCAGATGCCCGGCCGGTCCGACGTGGCCAGCGTGCCGGTCCGCACGTCGTAGACCGCGCCGTCGCTGCTCACCACGAAACGGTCGAGGGCCGGGTAGTCGCCGAGCCTGGGCACGAGCCCGAGTCCTGGGGGTTCGGCCGCGCCGCCGCCGTCCAGGCGCTGCAGGTACGTGCGCCCGCCCCGCACGCCCCGGCACCAGGACGGCCCGCAGCGCAGCCTCAGCACGTCCGGGGGCGCGACGACGTCCCTGGTGGAGTGGCGGCCGGTCGACAGGTTCACGAGCCTGGTCTGGTTCCGGTCCTCGCCGTCGGTGACGTCGCTCGCCCACGGCCATTCGACGAGGTGCAGGCCGTCGCTGCCCGGAAAGCGCGTCGGGGCGCCGCCCGCGAGCGGCATCCACCACACGCCGCCGGTCCGTTCCGACCAGACGATCCGGTCGCCGTCGAGGGCGATGCGCTCGATCCGCAGGTGCTCTCCGGTCATCGCGGCGACCTGCCGGGGCTCGCCGCCGGCGAGCGGGGCCGTCCAGATCTCGCGCACCCGCGTGCCGTCCTTCCGTACGGCGTTCACGTGCCAGGCGAGGTTCAGCCCGTCATGCGCCGGCGGCTGGGGGCGGTAGGTTCTCATGCCCGGCGGAGTCGAGATGCCGGTGATCTCGCGGAACGTCCGGGTGGTGGTGTCGTAGACCTCGATCGCGCGGATCGTGGCCATCCCGGGCCCGGCGACGACCAGGATCCGGGTGGCGTCGAGCGCGGTGACCGGGAAGCGGAACAGGCCGTCCGCGCGCACGCCGGGCATCGTGACGACGGCCTGCGGCCACGCCCGCTCCAGGGGCACGGCCACCGCCTGCGGGAAGGGCCGCGCGGCCGGGGACGGCGCGGCTGCCTGCCGCCCGTTCGCCGCCATGACCGTGCCGGTCGCGAGCACGGCCGCCACCGCCGTCGCGACGGCCAGCCCCCGGGTACGCCGCCTCCGCCTGCGCCGACGCCGCCCCTCCACCCCGGCGAGCAGCCCGCCGGGGTCAGGAGCGTGCTCCGCCGCGGCCCGAAGCGTCTCGGTCAGGTCCTTCTCGCTCCTCATGCCCGTTCCCTCTCCAGCAGTGCCGGCCGGATCCTCAACGTGTGCAGCGCGCGCGACGCCTGGCTGCGGACGGTTCCGCGGGAGATGCCGAGGATGTCGGCGATCTCCTGGTCCGACAGGTCCTCGTAGTACCGCAGCACCAGGACCACCCGCTGCCTGCGCGGCAGCGTCGCCAGTTCCCGCCACAGCTCGCCGGAGGAGTGGCGGTCGGTGTAGGCGCCCTCGGGCACCTCGCCCGTGAGCTGCTCCCTGCGTCGCCGGCGCCACCAGCTCACGTGCTGACGGGTCATGATCGTGCGTACGTAGGACTCCGGGTTGTCCTTGTTGCGTACCTTGCGCCAGGTGTCGCCGAGCTTGAGCAGCGCCTCCTGGACGAGGTCGGCGGCGTCGTCCGGGTTCCCGGTGAGCACGTATCCGTACCGGAGCAGGGCGGCGCCACGCGCTTGCACGAACTCCTCGAACTCCACAACACCGAGACGCACGGGCGTCCCGGACTGTTGCAAAGATCTTTTACTCGAAACCATCGCATGCATGTTCGAGTCCGCGCTACAGTTCTGGGTATCGAAATCGAACAAGGGTTCGGCCTGGTGAGAGGGGGTGTGTCCGATGACGATGCTCGCCACAGCTCCTGCTCGGACACGCCGTAGCACTTTCTTCCCAAATCTAAGACGGCCGCTATATCCGGCAATAAAGTCCGAGAGCGTGGACCCTGTGCGCAATCCCTACGCCCCCGGCGCCGGGCAGCGTCCGCCGGAGCTGGCCGGGCGCGACCGTGAGCTGCAGCAGTTCGAAGTGGTGCTGGAGCGGGTCGCCCGTGGCCGTCCCGAGCGCAGCATGGTCGTCACCGGCCTGCGCGGCGTCGGCAAGACCGTCCTGCTCAACACATTCAAGTCCATGGCCATGCAGCGGCTGTGGGGCACGGGCAAGATCGAGGCCCGGCCCGACCAGTCGATCCGGCGTCCCGTGGCGGCCGCCCTGCACATGGCCATCCGCGAGCTGGCTCCGCGCCACCGCGCGCCCGAGCGCATCGAGGAGTTCCTCGGCGTGCTGAAGGCGTTCGCGATGCGCGACCCGTCCGCGGCCAAGGGCACCTCCCACTGGTCGCCCGGCATCGAGGTGCCCGCCAGCCGCGGGCGCGCCGACTCCGGCGACCTGGAGATCGACCTCACCGAGCTGTTCGTCGACGCCGCCGGCGTGGCGACCGACCTCGGCGTGGGCATCGCGCTGTTCATCGACGAGATGCAGGACGTGCAGTCCGCCGACGTCTCCGCGCTCTGCGCCGCCTGCCACGAGCTGTCCCAGTCGGGCGGGCCGCTGATCGTGGTGGGCGCGGGGCTGCCGCACCTGCCGAGCGTGTTGTCGGCCAGCAAGAGCTATTCCGAACGGCTCTTTCGCTACGCGCGCATCGACAAGCTCGACCGTGAGGCGGCCGACCTGGCGCTGATCCTGCCCGCGCGGGAGGAGAAGGTCGAGTTCACCCAGGAGGCCCTCGACGCGCTCTACGAGGCCGCCGACGGCTATCCCTACTTCGTCCAGGCGTACGGCAAGGTCGCCTGGGACCTCGCGCTGCGCAGCCCGATCACCCTCGACGACGTCAAGGTGTCCGCGCCCGAGGCCGAGGAGGAGCTCGCCGTGGGCTTCTTCGGCAGCCGCTACGAGCGCGCCACCCCCGCCGAGCGCGACTACATGCACGCCATGGCCCAGATCGGCGACGAGCCGGTCGCCACCGCCGACGTGGCCGACGCCCTCGGGCGGAAGCCGTCCAGCCTCTCGCCCGCCCGCGACAGTCTGATCAAGAAAGGGCTCATCTACAGCGCCGAACGCGGTCTGATCGCGTTCACGGTGCCGCACTTCGGAAGGTTCCTGCGGGCTCAACCCATCTGAGCGCCGCCCCTAGACCTCTATTGGGCTGTCTAGTGGGGAAGCTAGACAGCCCAATAGAGCTGTATCGCCATGCCCGGATAGAGAAATCTAGGGCTCTCTAGCGTCACGCCGATACTGACGTATATTCCGGCAGAGAGTCGCTGTCGTCGCTGCTCACCACGGCCACGCGCACCGCCGGACGCCGTCCACTCAGGTAGACCGCGAAGACCACGTCGTCGTGGTCGTGGCCGGTGAAGACGAAGAAGCGCCAGCACAGCTCGCGCCAGCTGTCGTACGGTTCGGGCGAGGCCAGCGCCTCCCGGTACGTCCGCCACGCGCCGCTCGACCTGAGCCTGGAGAGCATCACCTGCTCGGCGGGGCCGGGGCGCTGCTCGCAGGGGGCGCGGTACCGTACGCGGTCGACCAGCTCCTCGATCTCGGGGGAGAGCAGCGCGAGCACCACCACCCCCGCGGCCGTGAACCAGGTCGGGTGGGTCATCGCCGCCCAGCCGGACGCCGGCGCGGCCACCGACAACGCCGACATCCCGGTCAGCACGACCGTCCGGCCGATCGAGCGCATGCCGACCGGCGCCGAGCTAACCTCGCCGAAGCAGCCGCAGCCCGCGTCCGGACGTCGCCTGCGCAGCTCGATCAGCACGTACGTGGACAGAGCGAAGAAGCAGACCGTCCCCCACCTGAAGATCGGCGCGGTGCCGGCCAGCAGCCCGACGGCGAGCACCAGCTCGCCCGCCGCGCAGACCAGCAGCGAGGGCGCCTGCATGCGGCCGGGCATGAGCACGGCCGGGCCCAGCCTGGACAGGGCGCCCGGCTCGCCGCCCCCGCGGACCGTCACCACCTTCGCGCCGGTGCCCATGACCAGCAGCACGATCAGGATCGGCAGCTGCGATTCCAGCACGCCCGTCTCCAGCACGCCCGTCACCCCAATCCGATCTGAGCGTTGAAGCAGCCCTTGATCAACTCGCCGCCCAGCTCGACGAACGAGGCCGGCGACAACTCGGCGACGCGTCCGCGCGGCGAGGTCTCGCACTCGACGCAGCGGTCGCAGAACCGCCCGGCCAGGCATCCGCAGGCGACCACCGGCAGGTTGGCCGTGCGGCCGGCGCACGTGTTCCTGATCTGCAGCAGCGAGCCGATGGCGAGGTAGGGCAGGCCGGCGCAGGAGAGCCCGGCGTCGGGGCAGCCGGTGTCCACGCGCTCCAGCATCGGGTACGCCGCGCCGCGCTCCTCCTCGTCGAACGTGTCGGACCAGGTGGCCGTGCCGGAGATGCGCGCCTGCGCCCCGGCGTAGGCCGGCGGCGGAGCCGGGACGCTGCCCGACCGGTGAGCGGGCTGCGAGGTCGCCGGCAGCAGCGCCAGGGCGGAGCCGTCGCGCCTGATCCCGATGGCGTCGAACAGGTAACCCGGCTCGAACTTCGGATGCCGCACCTGCAGCCGTCCGGTGGCCGGGTAGGGGATGACGATCGTGCGGGGGCCGCGGTGGGGGCCGCAGTCGAGCTCGACCGTCAGCTCCCGGCGCCCCTCGATCGAGACGATCGTGCCGGTGAGGCGGGTGGTGTCGGCCCAGATGCGCTCGACCACCCGGCCTTCGCGCAACGTGCGCATGAGGACCATGGAGCCCACCGGGAGGTCGGCGGGCGCGATCTCCGCGCCGTGCCAGGCCGTGGCCCAGGGGGCGATCACCAGCCGCTCCTCGGCGCCTTCGGAGGTCTCGACGACGATGAGATGCGGGCTCACGTCAAGGATCTCGCCGGTGACGGCGCACAAAGGCGGGCCGCCGGCCGGGTCGGGGCCGGCGATGCCCGGGGCGCGGCCCAGCGCGGCGGCCGCGAGCAGTCTGCGGCGCTCGACGTTCGGATAGCCCATCCGCCCTCCCTCGTCAGGTACTAGGTTCACATGACTCCGGAGCGGCTCGTGCCGCGGCGAACAGATGGGAGCAAAATACGCATCCCCGGGGAAGGTAGTTGACACCCGCCTTCGAACAATCTGCCACCGACCTTGACTGACCTTTGTCTTCGTCGGGCCGAAACCTGAATTGTGGCTCAGTCGCAAAAGGGCATCAGGCTGCGATTCTGGCCACGATGCAGACCACCGGGTGGGAAGAGGAGTTCCGCGAGTACGTCATGGCCCGCGGTCCCGCGCTGCTGCGCGCCGCCCGTCAGCTCACCGGGCATCCGCTGGACGCGGAGGACCTGTTGCAGAGCGCCCTGGCCAAGACGTACCTGGCGTGGGGCAAGATCGAGGACCGGGGGGCGCTGGACGGGTACGTCCGCCGGGCGATGGTCAACATCAACATCTCGCAGTGGCGGCGGCGCAAACTGGAGGAGTACCCGTCGGACGAGCTGCCCGAGGTGCCCACGGCCGACCCGCCGGCCTGCGGAGAGGTGCACGAGCTGCTGGAACAGGCGCTGGAGGGGCTGCCCGAACGGATGCGGGCCGCGATCGTGCTGCGGTACTACGAGGACATGACCGAGCCGGAGATCGCCAGGACGCTCGGGATCAGCGTCGGCACGGTCAAGAGCACGGTGTCGCGGGCGATGGGCAAGCTGAGGAGCGCCTTGGGGATCTCCACGGAGGCGGGGGGCCCGGGGGTTCCGGAGACGTCCGCGTAGGATCGCTCCAAGCCCTCGGTTGGTTCTAGGCCCTCGGTTGTCTGGCTCCGAGCCCTTGGTCGGCTCCGAGCCCTCGGTTGGCTCCGAGCCCTCAGTTGAGCGACGGGGTGGTCTCCTCGGCGCCGGCGGTCGCGCAGGGGCGTACGACGTCTCTGATCTTGCGGAGCGTCTGCAGGAACGCGGCGAGCTCGTCGTGGCTCAGGAGGCCGGTGAAGGTGTCCTCGATGTCCTGAAGGTGCTGGGGCAGGACGCTCGCCAGCCGGTCGCGCCCCTCGTCCGTGAGCGCGGCGTAGGAGGCCCTGCGGTCGGTGGCGCACGCCTGCCTGGTCACCAGGCCCTCGCGTTCGAGCCGGTCGACGACCCTGGTCACGCCGCTCGTGGACAAGCCCGTCTGGGCGGCCAGGTCGGTCATCCGCAGTGCCTGCCGCGGTGATCGCGCCAGGCGGATGACGGTCTCGAAGTCGATGCCCGACAACCCCGCCGCACTGAAGACGGGCTGCATCCGGGCCGACAGGCCTGCGTGAACCTCGGCGAGCAGGCCCATCGCCGTCAGCCTGGGGTCATCGATGTGCTTCACGTCCATACCTTAACCGACGTTAGTTGACTTGCGGAATATTCCTCGTGTAGACATTTGTTGCCGCAGACATCCGCACAGCAACGTTCCCAAGGAGAACCCGATGAGCACCCGCACCTGGGAGTCCCTGACCATCCCCGCCGCCGGCACGTACAACCTCGACGTGGCCCACACCCGCATCGGGTTCGTGGTCAAGCACATGATGGTGAGCAAGGTCCGCGGCCGCTTCGGCGACTTCAGCGGCACCGTGACGATCGCGGAGAACCCGCTGGAGTCCACGGCCGAGCTGACGATCAAGACCGCCAGCATCGACACCGGCGTCGGCGACCGCGACGGCCACCTGCGCAGCGACGACTTCCTCGCCGTGGACAAGTTCCCCGAGATCACCTTCCGCAGCACCCGCGTGGTCGGCCACTCCGGCGACGAGTTCACCGTCGTAGGCGACCTGACCATCCGCGACGTCACCAAGGAAGTGGAGCTCACCGTCGAGTACGGCGGCGCCGGCACCAACCCCTGGGGCAACTCGGTCTGGGGCTTCTCCATCAACACCGAGTTCGACCGCGAGGAGTTCGGCCTGACCTGGAACCAGACCCTGGAGGCCGGCGGTGTGCTCGTGGGCAAGAAGGTCAAGATCGAGATCGAGGGCGAGGCGAACCCCGCCTGAGCTGGGTTATCCACACCCGGGAAGCCCGTCCTGACATGGGACGGGCTTCATCCACAGGTGGTTACCCACAGGCTGTTGATAACTCTTGGTGAAGGCACGACGCGCAACCGCTTTGCCGCCTCGGCAGAAGGCCGGTACGCTGTGCTGAGCCGCGATGGCTTCCAGGAGGATTCGCCTAGTCAGGTCTATGGCGCCGCACTGCTAATGCGGTTTGGTGGCAACACCATCCGGGGTTCAAATCCCCGATCCTCCGCAGGTGAAAGGCCCTTCCCCGATCTTCGGGGGAGGGCCTTTTTCGATCTCTGCGGGGCTGTGGGTTGCAGTTGGCCCGTCAGCCCCAGAGGGCGGAGTCCATGCGGTCGCTGGCGTCCTTCATCTGAAGGGTGGCCACGTGGGTGTACCGCTCGGTGGTGGTCACCCGCGTGTGGCCGAGGATCTCTTGGACGACGCGGATGTGGACGCCCTGCTCTATCAACAGTGTTGCGGCGGTGTGCCGGGCATCGTGAACGCGGACGTCCTGTACGCCGGGCCCGCTTGAGGATGGACTCCACGCGACGCGCCGGCTTGTCCTGAGATGCGGCGGTTCTGCTTTGCGACGGTTGGCCGCCGCGCGGACGAACCCGATGACCTCGCCGCTGTGGGGCATCCGTACGGTCGGCGTGCCGGTGGGGTGGCGTTCGAGAGTCAGCCGGGCTGATCATCGGCTCGGACCAATCGATGTTCCCAGGCCAGGGCTGCGACGACCCCGATGGCGTAGGCGACCAGGTCCCATGGGTCGGGGAACGCGCCGACCAGGACACCGCCGACGCCCGGCGGGGTTATGCCGACTATTTGGTAGAACTCGACGGCGGCGGCGATCGCGGCCGTGGCCAGGGTGCGGCGTGCGGCAGTGGTGCGCCACAACAGCCCCAAGAACGCGTAGACCAGCATGGTGGCGCTGACGTCGCTCACGTAGCCGCGGATGAACGGTTGTCCCGGGCCCCGGTAGAAGAGGACGAACGCGCCGATGACGAGGGCGACGCCACCCAGAAGGACCATGGCGCGGCGCATGAGATTGACATCTTCTCCGAATCTCAACGATCAGGACGAACATGATCATAGAGTTCGTCGCCCGTGGCGGCATGCTCATTGCGTCAGGTCGGCGACCGCGGTGGGGTGCCATGGTGGCGATGCTGCCCATACGTTGAGCTGCGTCTGCTCTGGTGAAGCAAGATCGGCGTGCGTCTTTGCGAGCAGTACATCAGCGGAATCCGTTATGCAGCGCGCCAAGATGACGTACATCCGACCGCTGGTCAACAGTCATCTACCTCAGATGGACCTGACCCAGGAGCGAGCCAAGTTCACCGACATACCGAGTTCGACTTGAGTAAGCCGGACTGCTTGTTCCTCATCTCCGCGGATCTTGAGCTGACGGACGCGTCCGGTGAGCTCCTCGGCTCTGAACCGGTCTGTGTATCGGAGTATGCGGCGCTGTCTGAAGACTCGGATCATGCCCACCGTCCACAAGGCGAGGCCGCAGATGAACAGTCCGGGGACAACGAAGCCGACAATTTCAGGGAGCGAGAGATCGGACACGAGATGATCATATGGTCATGGCCGCCGCCTCGTAGGCGCCGTCATTTGATCGCTATGGGTTGCAGTTTTGCGCCGTACCGCCAAGACCGTCCCGCCGCATCGGCCCATATGAGACGGCCTGGGACCGAGCTGCTGATGCGATTTGGTGGCAGCACCATCCGGGGTTGCATCCCCGATCCGTCGCCAAATCAATGACCCTTCCCCCGTCTTCAGGGGAGGGACTTTTCATCTCTGCGCGGCTGTCTCTGGGATCGCCGGCTCGGCAGCGTCGCCATTGCTGACTAATGCATGCCTCGATTGAACGAGCCCACCGCCAAGGCTTGGATGCATGCCGTCACGCGGTTGGGCGGTGCCGCTGCCGCCGCCATGGCCAATCAGGGGATGCGGGCGGGGGGCTGGCGACGTTCGGGCGAGGAAGCTTCTGTCGATGGGGAGTACGAGGCTGTAGAGATGCGGCCGCGTCCAAGATGAATCGAAGGTCTGTGGGTTACGCATATGAATTTTCGGGTGCGAACCGCTGAAGGGCGCCTACGCGGTATGGCCCCTTCGGCACGAAGTCATGAGCGTGATGATCGCCTGCCTGCGGCGTGATCTCCAGGTCGCGATTGCTCCAAGTGAATATGCCTCCGGAGGGGCACATCGGTGCCGGCGCAGCTGCTGGCAGTCCAGGCGTCTTTCGCACATACGTACGATCCCCTAATCTGTCGCGAACATGGAAGCCGGGCGATCGAACGAGAGGGACGCATGGGGGTCTTCTACGACTATTACCGGGCGGCGAACAGGCAGGCCGCTGCGGAGAATCCTGATGACCCACGTGCAGTCGAGAAGCCCATCCCGGGGGTGGCCACGTTCGACGCCGTGGAGGCCAAGTGGATCGACCCCTACGTGATTCTCGGCCAGCTGATAGCCCTTGCCAGAGACGTTCCGTACAGCTTGGACCTGGTGCGGCCGGTCACCGTCTATCCGCCGCCCGAGGGCGCTCCGGCGACGATGGAGGAGTGGGAGGCTCTGCCCGACGACTCTCCTTACAAGGAGGGGCCGGGAATCGAAGAGCTCTCTGCGGATGTGCGCGACACGCTGGCCGGCATCCCGGACAGCAGGGTGGACGAACTCGTCGAGCGATGGGAGCAGATCGAAGAGTTCGCCTACGTGCCACCGGGCGCTGGATACCTGCTGGAGATTCTTACCGGGCTGCGAGGTCTTGCTCAACGGGCGCAAGAGGAAGAGCAGATGATCTATTGCTGGATCTGCATCTAGTCTCTGCCGGTGCCGGGTTCGAGCCCACGGCGTCTTGTTCCCAGCGGTTTCGCGCCCGGCGCCCTCTGCCTGCCGGCGCAGTGATCAGAACTGGACGTTCGTCATCGTGTACCAGGTGGGAGCGAACGTCAGCACGGCCAGGGCGACCAGGACGGCGAGCGCGCCGAGTACGCCTCGGGTGGTGACGGGTGCGGGGGAGATGGGGCGCAGCTTCCATCGTCCGGCCGTGACGAAGGCCGCGACGGCACCCAGGAGGATGTTGGCGGGAACCAGTTCGTACTCGCCGCGCAGGATGTGGAAACCGGCCGCGAGGATCATCGTCAGCGTCAGGCCGGCGGCGGCGAGCGGCGTCAGCATCGGCTTGACCTTCGTCATCGCCGGCAGGATAAGGCCGATGCCGCCGAGCACCTCGACGATACCGATGAAGACGATCAGGGACTGCGGCACCGCCGCGTACCAGGCCACAACTCGGGGCGCTGTCGCGAACAGGGCGTCGTCGTACAGCAGCACCTTGCCGAAGCCGCTGCCGGCGAAGAAGAAGCCCCACAACGCCTGGAGTGACCAGAGTGCGCCGTTGAGGGTGAACCTCATTCTGCGGGCCTTGGGCTGCTGCTGCTCGATGTCCGTGATGCTGAGGACGTTCTCGCTGACGTGGTGGCTCATGTCCGGTCACTGCCTTTTCTGATCGGATTCGCGGGGGACTCGCCGGTGCTTCGTGCCTTCGTCAGTACGTGGTGAGCGGTGCGTGCTGACGGGGCTTATCCGAACACGGAGGCGAGGTCGTGCGCATCGTCCGTGGGACAGGGTGGGACACGCGAGAGGCGGTCTGCCTGCGGAAACGTGAGTCATGCCGGGGCCGTGGGATGGGACGGTCCGGGGTGGGGCGGGCGCCGCAGGGTGGGGAAGGTGTTCCTGCGGCGCCGAACCGCGGCCCGGCTCCTAGGCGTCAGTCCTGGAGGACTGAGAGGACGTTTCCTGACGGGTCGGTGAACCAGGCGATCAGGGGGCCGCCGCCGCGGAAGATGCCCTTTTCGTCGGTCTTCAGGTGGTCGTAGCGCTGGAAGTGCACGCCGCGGGCCGCCAGGGCGTCGACGGCCTGCTCGATGTCGTCGACCGGGAAGTTGAGGATGGTGAAGGTTGCGGGGACGTGGTCGGGTTTGGGGTAGACCAGGATGTCGGTGCCGCCGGCGATGTGCAGGGTGAGCAGGCCGTTCGACTCCGACACCTCCAGCCCGAGGGTGTCGCCGTAGAACGCCTTCGCGGCGGCCAGATCGTTGACAGAGAATCCGCTGAACGCCTTCGTCTTGCCGAACATCGTCACATCGCCTTCCGGTGTTCCTCGCTGAGCTGGATGATCTGGACATAGTTGCCGTCGGGGTCGATCGCCGTGGCGAACAGGCTGCCCTCGCGGTCTTCGAGCTCGGCCAGCCAGGACACGCCCGCCTCCTCCATCCGGGCGACGATCGCGCGCGCGTCGGGGACGTCGAAGTTGAGTATCACCCGTCCGGGCTCGGGATTCTTGTCCGCCACGTCGGCCCGGGTGTCGATGATCAGGTGGAAGTCGCCGAACGTCAGCACGCCGTAATGGGTGACGTCGGTGTCGGACTCGGGATCGAGCACGGCGGCGTACCAGGCGCGTAGCCGGGCCGGGTTGGTGCTGGCCAGGAGCAGGCTGTTCAGGTTGGGGCGCGTCATCGGTGCCTCCCGGTGGTCGGTGCGGCGGAGGGGATCCGCTGTCGGGAGGGCAGACCGGGCCGGGCATGGGAACTCATCGGTGGCGCGCGAACGGATTTCCCGAAGGGAGCGCGCGAACGGCTTTCCCGAAGGGTCAGGGTGGCCCTGGAAGAGGGCGGGGTGGGGGTCAGGCGGTGCGGAGGGTCAGGCCGTACGCGCTCAGGATCTCGTTGACCGGCTGGAAGTACGTCGTGCCGCCCGTGCTGCAGTTGCCGGAGCCGCCCGAGGTCACGCCCTGGGCCTGGCCGCCCGAGATGAACGGTCCGCCGGAGTCGCCGGGTTCGGCGCACACGTTGGTGCGGGTCAGGCCGTACACGGTGCCCTGGGCGTAGGTGATGGTGGCGTTGTGCTGCTGGACGGTGCCGCAGTGCCAGCCGGTGGTCGGGCCCCCACGGCAGACGGACGCGCCCACCGTCGCCTGGACCGAGCCGCGTACCGTCACCAGCGTCCCGCCTGGGCCGCGGACGTACGGCTGCGCGGTGTACCCCGGGGTGGCGACCCACGCGTAGTCGTTGCCCGGGAAGGACGAGCCCTGGACGGTGCCGGCCGGCGACTTGACCGGGTCGCCGGTGTGCCCGCAGTGTCCCGCGGTGACGAAGCCCGGCATGCTGCCCTTGGTGACCGAGAAGCCGATCGTGCAGCGCATCGAGCCGATGTAGAAGGGGTCGCCGCCGATGATGTCGGCGTACGTGCGGGGCAGTTCGACGGTCGGCGCCACTACGACGGCCGCGCTGCGCGCCGCCCTCACCAGGGCCGGGGCCGGGGCCGGTCCGGACGGGGAGGGGACCTGGAGGACGACCCGGTTCGCGCGGACGTCGGCGTACCAGAGGGCGGGGCCGGTCCGGATGCGGCGGGCGGCCTGGTCCAGGCGGCGCACGACGGCGTCCAGCTCCGACAGCGAGTGCCGCACGACGGCAGGGCGCGCCCCCCGGGCCGAGATCGCGGCGGTCCGATCGGGGTCGGTGGTGGCGACGACGAGGGCGGAGGCGTCGTCGGTCAGCCACGACCCGCCGTAGGAGTCGCCCAGCGAGGTGGCCAGTTCGGCCTCCAGGGCGGCGGCATGCCGCTCGTTCGCCAGCCGGGTGACCACTGCGGGCTCCGAGAGGCCGAGGTCGCGCGAGAGCGCCTCGATCACGGGGTCGGACGCCGCGTGGGCGGGGGTGGCCAGGCAGGCGGCCAGGAGGGTGACGCCTGCCACTGCACAGCGAAACATGCCGCCGCTCCTCGATGGGGGGTTCTGTCACGGTAACGGCTGACAGACAAATGAGGAGATACCAAACATTTCCTATTAAGGCGATATGCCCGTCCTTCCGGCCACCGGCCACAAATGGAGATTTTTCGTCCTAAAGTTGTAACTGGTGGTATGTCGGTATCGTATTGGGCCTGGAGGTGTTCTCTATGGGTAATGGTGTTCGTCATTTCGCCGGGGCCGTGCTGGGGGTGGCCGCGATCCCGTTGATCGCGGCCGGTCTTCTGTACGGACCCCGCGCGACCACGTCCGTCCCCGAGTCCGTCCCCGACTGGACGGCGACGGCGGCGCTGGCGGGAACCGCGCTCCTCATCGGAGTCCTGGCCGGTTCCCGGATTTCTCCGGTCGCCTCGCTGCTGCCCGGCCTGGCATTCACCGCCCTGGCCGGGGCGACGGTCGTGCGGGCCGCCACGGGAGGCGACCGGAGAATGGGATTCGACCTGGTTCCCGCCGATTATCTGGACGCGTACACGGCATTGCTGAATACCTGGTCGTTGGTGGTCGGTGGCATTCTGCTGACCGCTTCGGTGTTCCCGTCCCGCTGGCGGGCGCGCCGGGGCGGGGCGCCGGCTCCGGAGAAGGAGGGGGAGGAGCCGCCGCCGCTGCCCAAGCGCGTCCCGTTCGCGTCGAAGAGGATCACATCGGCGCGACCCGCTCCCGGGCCAGCCACAGGGCGATGACCACGTACGGCAGGACCAGGAGGGCGAACGTCGTGCCGTGGGACAGGAACGGCGATCCCGCGCCGTAGGCCGTGTAGACGGCCAGGGTGACCACGTTCGTCCCGAGGCCGGCCACCGACGTCACGGTGGCCCGCTGATCGCCCGAGACGCGTTCCTGCAGCCGCGTGTCGGCCACCACGCCGGCCATCTGGAACGCCCCGAAGGCACCGGCGACCAGCAGGAACCCGGCCGGATGCGGAACCAGCGCGCCCGCCGCCATGGCCAGCGCCGCCAGCGCCAGGACCAGCGCGAACGACCGCTCGCTCAGGCGGCGGGCGGGCCCCGCCAGCAGGCCGCCCGCCGCCGCCCCGACCCAGACGGCCAGGACGAGCAGCGGCACGGCCGTCCTGGTCGCGCCGGTCGCGGCGGCCAGGAAGGGCACGTACTCCTCCAGCGCGCCCCAGATCGCCGTCACGACGGAGATCAGGACGATCGCTTCGAGCACGTTCCGATCGGTACGGGCCTCGGTCACACCGGCCCGCAGAACCGCGAGATACCGCCCGTCCGAATCAGCGGACGTCGCTCGGGCAGGACGCCGCTCGGGCAGGGTCAGCGCGGTGGCGGCGCACAACAGGCAGGCCGCCACGCTGGCCACCCCCACCGCCGGATAGCCGCCGACCGCGAAGACGGGCGTGGCGAGGGCGATCGCCGACGCGGCGGCGGCGATGCCGATCGAGTGCGCCCGGCCCATGACGGCGGCGTACCGGCCCTGGAGACCCCGGCGTTCGAGCTCCTCGTACGCGAGCGCCTCGAAGGCGCCCGACACGAGCGCGCCCTCGGCCCCCCACAACACGAAGCCCAGCGCGAAGGCCCAGTAGGACGGGAACAGCACCCACAGCGCGAAGCCGGCGCCGGCCAGCAGCGGACCCAGGAACAACAACAGCCTGCGGGACACCGCGTCGGCCCAGGCGCCGGAGGGGATCTCCAGCACCATGCCGGTCACGGACCAGATGACGAACAGCGAGGACGTCTCGGCCACCGAGAGCCCGGAATCGGTGAACAGCAGCGTGTACACCGGGTAGAGCAGGACGAACTCGCCGAGGAACGTGTAGACGTAAAGCTTGGGGACGAACATGCGGCCCTCTCGGAAGGGGCGGACAGGGACTCCGTCTGGTGCTCGGCACCTCGGAGGCCCGCGCGCGCTCCTGCCGCGTCGGCCGCTGGTGGTTCATCAATGTCGCCAGTGCATGCCCGGAGTCTAACCCCGGCCCGCCTCCCCGCGCTCGCCCGTACGCGCTAGGCGGATCTGGCCGGTTCCTCGGGCAGCGTGATCCACTTGTGCGCCCAGGTGACCAGTTCGTCGAGCACCGGGCGCAGCTCCTGGCCCATCTCCGTCAGGTGGTATTCGACCCGCACCGGCGACGTGGCCAGCACCCGCCGCTCGACGAGCCCGGCCGTCTCCAGCTCGCGCAGCCGGCGGGCCAGCATCGTGTCGTTGATGCCGGGGATGGCCGCCTTGAGATCGGCGTAACGATGGGCGCCCTTGAAGATCATGTGGATCACGGCTCCCGACCACCGGGCGCCGATCAGTTCGAGGGCGACGTGGAACCGGACGCAGACGGAATGGGGGCTCACGGGGATGATCCTAGCATTTGCTAAGAAATGTTTAGTTACTCAATAATGTTGAGGTATCAACTACCTGAGGAGGAACCCCATGGACAAGCCGGTCCTGCAGATCATCGTCGCCAGCACCCGTCCCGGCCGCGCCGGGCGCGAGGTCGCCGAGTGGTTCAGGAGCCGGGCCGTCGCCTCCGGCCACTTCGACGTCGAGCTGGTCGACCTCGCCGAGGTGGGCCTGCCGTTCCTCGACGAGCCGAACCACCCCAAGCTCAAGCAGTACGTGAACGCCCACACCAAGGAGTGGAGCGCCACCGTCGACCGGGGCGACGCCTTCGTGTTCGTGACCCCCGAGTACAACCACAGCTTCACGGCCGTGCTGAAGAACGCCTTGGACTACCTGCACCACGAGTGGCAGCACAAGGCGGCGGGGTTCGTCAGCTACGGCGGGATCTCCGGCGGCACCCGGGCGGTGAACGGCCTGCGCCAGGTCGTCAGCACGCTGAAGATGATCCCCGTGGTCGAGGCCGTCAACATCCCCTTCTACCAGCAGTTCATCGCCGAGGACGGCAGCGTGGCGGCCAACGACGTCATGATCGCCGCCGCCGACGCCATGCTCGCCGAGCTGGCCAAGCTCACCGGCGCGCTGCGTCCCATGCGGCTGGCCTCCGCCTGAGCTACGCTGCCGGTCGTGGCGCTGGCAGTGGATGTGGTGGTCCGTTACCGCAAGGCCGTGACGTACGGCGTGCACGCGGTGCTCGCCGCCCTGGAGGCCTCGGGCGTGGAGCACCGGCAGCTGCTGGGCGTCACCCCGGAGGAGACGGCGGCCCACATCGCGGCGAGCCGGGCCGACCGGGTGCTCGTGCTCTGGTCGTTCTACTCGCCCGACGCCGAGGCCATGGCCGCCGAGCTGGCCGCCGTCAGGTCGCTCAGCGACGGCCGGGGGCTGCACATCGCCGGCGGCGTGCACGCCACCGCCGAGCCGCAGCAGGTCATCGACGCCGGCTGGGACCTGGCCGCGATCGGCGAGGGCGAGTCCACGATCATCGCCCTGGTCGAGGCGCTGCGGCGGGACGAGCCGCTGACGACCGTGCCCGGCCTCGCGGTCAAGGACGGCGACGGCGTCGCGCTCAGGACACGCCCGGCCCCGCAGCTCCCGCTCGACGCGTTCCCGTCGTTCCTGGGGCGTAAGGGGCCGATCGAGATCACCCGGGGGTGCCGGTACACCTGCCGGTTCTGCCAGACGCCGTTCATGTTCGGCGGCCAGTTCCGCCACCGGTCGGTGGCCAGCGTGCGCGAGCACGTCAGGGGCATGGTCGAGCAGGGGCTGCGGGACGTGCGGTTCATCACGCCGACCTCGCTCTCCTACGGCTCGCCGGGCCCCGATCCCGATCTCGGCGCGGTGGAGGAACTGCTGGCGGGGGTCAAGGAGGAGCTGCCGCCGCACGGCCGGGTGTTCTTCGGCAGCTTCCCCTCCGAGGTGCGCCCTGAGCACGTCACGCCCGAGGCCATGCGGCTGCTCAAGCGGTACGTCGCCAACGACAACCTGATCATCGGCGCCCAGTCGGGGTCCGACCGGGTGCTGGCCGCCTCGGGCCGCGGGCACGGCACCTCGCCCGTGCGCGAAGCCGTCCGGATCGCCGTCGAGCACGGCTTCAGGCCGAACGTCGACTTCATCTTCGGCATGCCGGGGGAGTCGGAGGAGGACCAGCGCCAGTCGCTCGTGCTGGCCGGCGACCTGGCCGAGCTGGGCGCCCGCATCCACACGCACACGTTCATGCCGCTGCCCGGCACGCCCTGGCGGGACGCCGAGCCCGCGTTCATCCCGCTCACGACCATGCGGGAGCTCGACCGGCTGGCCCAGCGCGGCGACGCGTACGGCCACTGGCGGCGGCAGGCCGAGCACTCGGCCCGGCTGGCCGAGACGGCCAAGGCCTACCCCCGCC
This sequence comes from Nonomuraea sp. NPDC049637, assembly GCF_040675235.1. Lineage (NCBI taxonomy): Bacteria > Bacillati > Actinomycetota > Actinomycetes > Streptosporangiales > Streptosporangiaceae > Nonomuraea > Nonomuraea sp. NPDC049637. Next base: position 30,551 of record NZ_JBFAOM010000020.1, on the reverse strand, counting down.
GCACCCGCCGCCGCAGAACCGACTGACGGCCACGAGCCGCTACGCGCCAGAACACACCATGACGGGCCGGTCAGGGCTGGTCAGGGCTGGTCAGGGCTGGTCAGGGCTGGTCAGGGCTGGTCAGTCGTCGTCGGTGAGCCGTTCCAGCGCGCGGTTGATGGAGTCGCCGAGCGGCCGCAGCACCTCGGAGAGCGCCTCGGCCAGCGGCCTGAGGATCTCCGTCGCCTCGTCCAGCAGGTCGGGCGACTTGTGCTCGGGAGGCGCCCAGCGCATGGCGTCCGCGCTCAGCGTCTCCCATTCGTCCACGACGCCGTCGATGGCGTCGAGGACGTGATCCGGATCGTTTGGCATGACCCTCTCCGGAACAAATCGGTCGGATACCTGCCACGGTACCTTCAGGCCGGGATCGACACCCCTACCCCGCCCCGCGTCTGAGCGCCGTACCGCTCCTTGTCGGCGGCCAGGTCGAGCGGGCGGATGGCGGACCTGGCGGCCAGGGTCTCGTCCGTGATCAGCGAGGCCGGCACGAGCCAGGAGACCTCGAACTCCAGCCCGTCGGGGTCCTTGGCGTACAGCGCCTTGGTCGTCCCGTGGTCGGAGGCGCCGACGAGGGAGCCGAGCTCGCCCAGGGTGACCGCGATGCGCTCCAGCTCGTCGAGCGTGTCGACCTCCCACGCCAGGTGGTAGAGCCCGACGGCGGTGCGTCCGGCGGGCGAGGGGCCGGCGCCCGCGCCGATCTCGAACAGCCCGAGGTCGTGGTCGTTGCTGGAGCCGGGGGCCTGGAGGAACGCGGCGCCGCGCATGCCCATGACCACCTCGAATCCGAGCGCCTCCCGGTAGAAGGCCACGCTGCGCTCCACGTCACGGACGTAGAGGACCGCGTGGTTGAGCCTGTGGACCGGCATGGTCGTCCCCTTTCACCTGTTTCTCCCGGGTCAGAGTATATGAGAGTTCAACTAAAATGAGAGGGTGACCCGATGGCTGGATCCGGACGAGCAGCAGACCTGGCGTGACTTCCTGGCCGCCGGCCAGCTCATCAACGAGGCGCTGGACCGGCAGCTCCAGCGCGAGGCGGGCATGCCGCACACGTACTACATGATCCTGGTGGCCCTGTCGGAGGCGCCGGGCCGGTCGATGCGCATGAGCGAGCTGGCCGCCAGGGCCCAGAGCTCCCAGAGCCGCCTGTCGCACGCCGTCGCCCGCCTGGAGGAGCGCGGCTGGGTGCGCCGTGAGCGCTGCCCGGCCGACGGCAGGGGCAACCTCGCCGTCCTGACGGACGAGGGGTTCGCCACGCTGACCGCCGCCGCCCCCGGCCACGTGGAGGAGGTGCGCAGGAGCCTGTTCGACGTCCTCACCCCCGAGCAGGTCCGCGAGCTCGGCGCGATCTGCTCGGCCGTGCGGGGCGCGCTGGAACGGTAGAACGCCCGGCCGTGCGGGACGCGCGGGAACGACTGGTCGCGGGCCGTGCGGGACACGCTGGAGCGGTAGCGAGCGAACTGTCGTGGCCAGGCCGTAGCCTCTCCCGGTAGCCGAACGAGGGGATTGCCGATGCACGACACCGAAGAGGCACTGTTCCGGACGGTCCACGGCATCGCCGGGCTGATGGCGGGCCAGCCCGTGCCCGTCGTCATGGAGGCGTTGCTGCGCCACCTGCCCAAGGCTCCAGGTCTCGAGGTGACGGAGATCCGCAAGATCGCGGAGGAGATCAGCGTCGGCCGCGACCCCTCGGGGTTGTGAATCATCCGAATTGCCCCTGAACGTCGCTCCCGAGCGGGGATACCATCTCAACCATCTCGCGCGGGAGCACGCATAAGGAGTTCGGGTGACGCTGGTCGCTGGGGTTGATTCCTCCACGCAGAGCTGCAAGGTCGTCATTCGCGAGGCCGAGACGGGCGCGCTGGTCAGACAGGGCCGCGCCGCCCATCCGGCCGGCACCGAGATCCACCCCTCCCACTGGTGGACCGCGCTGCTGCGGGCCGTCGAGGAGGCCGGCGGGCTCGCCGACGTCGCCGCCGTCAGCGTGGCCGGGCAGCAGCACGGCATGGTCTGCCTCGACGAGTCCGGCGAGGTCGTGCGCGACGCCCTGCTGTGGAACGACACCCGCTCCGCCCGGGCCGCCGCCGACCTGGTGGCGGAGCTGGGCGGGCCTGGGGCCTGGGCCGACGCGGTCGGCTCGGTGCCCGTCGCCGCGTTCACCGTGGCCAAGCTGCGGTGGCTGGCCGAGCACGAGCCGGACAACGCCCGCCGCACGGCGGCGGTCTGCCTGCCGCACGACTGGCTGACCTGGCGGCTGGCGGGCGCGCTCGCCCTGGCCAACGGCTCCGGTCCGGGCAGGGGCTCCGGTTCGGGCAAGGGCTCGTGTCCGGGCGGCGGCTCCGGTTCGGGCAAGGGCTCGTGTCCGGGCGGCTCCGGCGCCGGTTTCGATCTCGCGGCCTGGCACGACGCGCCCCCGCCCCCGCTCGACCTGCTCACCACCGACCGGGGCGACGCCTCGGGCACCGGCTACTGGTCCCCGGCGACCGGCGCCTACCGCACCGACCTGCTCAAGGCGGCCTTCGGCGCCGTCCCGCTGCTGCCCCGGGTGCTGGGGCCCGCCGACCGCGCGGGCGACCCGGCGTCTGCGGGGCCGCTGCTCGCGCCGGGCACCGGCGACAACATGGCGGCCGCCCTCGGCGTCGGGGCCGGGCCGGGTGACGTCGTGGTCTCGCTCGGCACGTCCGGCACGGTGTTCGCGGTCGCGGAGACGCCCAGCGCCGACCCCACCGGCGCGGTCGCCGGGTTCGCCGACGCCACCGGCCGTTTCCTGCCGCTGGTGTGCACGCTGAACGCCGCCCGGGTCCTCGACGCGGCCGCCGGGCTGGCCGGGGTCGGCCTCGACGAGCTGAGCGACCTCGCGCTCCGGGCCCCGGCGGGGGCCGGCGGGCTGACGCTGGTGCCGTACCTGGAGGGCGAGCGCACCCCCAACCGGCCCACCGCGACCGGCTCGATCCTCGGGCTCACGCTGGCCACCTCGACCCCGGCCCACCTGGCCCGCGCGGCCGTCGAGGGCATGTTGTGCGGCCTCGCCGACGCCCTCGACGCGCTCGGCACCCGTCCGGAGCGGGTGCTGCTGATCGGCGGCGCGGCGCGCTCTGAGGCCGTACGCCGCGTCGCGCCGACCGTCTTCGGCGTGCCGATCGCGGTGCCGCCGCCCGGCGAGTACGTCGCCGACGGCGCCGCCCGCCAGGCCGCCGCCCTCCTGACGACCCCCGACTGGCGGACCGAGGACACCGAGACCTACGACGCCCCGGCCGTCCCGGAGATCCGCGCCCGCTACGCCAGGGCCACGTCCCACGTGCTCGACTGAGGGCTGTGGTATCGGGCGAAAAAGCCTCGCAGTTGACAATTCCTTAGAAGTCCGGATGCGTGTCGGACGTACTGATCGCGGCCGTGCGAAGCGATGCTGCGAACAGCGTGACATCCGGAACCACAGGATGTCTTTCCTGCGAGAGGGGAACCGGCGATGAGACGGGCATCGCATCGGGTGACGGCGGCACCCCCTTCGGCTGGTTGCCCATCGGCGGGACCCTCGCCGGACGGGGGAGCGCCGTCCACCTCCGGGGGCAGGGGAGGGGGACTCAGGGGTGGACTCAGGGACGGCTCGGGGGTGCCACCGGATGTGGCGGCACGCCTGGGGGCGCGAGAGTTGGGCACATGACCGCAGTGCCGAACAGCAGAGTGAGAGTCGCGAGAGCGCCCTGGAGCGTGAATCTGAGGGCCCTCCTGACCCCGACGAGGCTCTACCCCCTGATCGCCTGTGCATCGATCGTGTTCTCGGTGGTCGCGATCCTGGTCGGCCACTTCGGGCCCGACCCCTACCTCGACCCCATGAACGTGACCATCAGCGAGTACGCCGTGACCGACCGCGGGGGCGTCACGGAGGTCGCGATGGCGGTGCTCGGGGTCGGCTCGCTCACGCTGCTGGCCGCCCTGCGGAGGATGGGGGCGCCGATCCGGGGGCTGCCGGAGAAGTTGCTGATGGTGTGGTCGGCGGCGCTGATCGTGGTGGCGGTCATCCCGACCGTCCCGCTCGGTCTCGATCTCGACCTCGCGGCCCAGATCCACCGGTACGTGTCGATCGCGGCGTTCGTGAGCCTTCCGGCCGCCGGGGCCCTGCTGGTGCCCAGGCTGACCGCGAACGCCCACTGGAAGCCCGTCGCGCGGGCCGTGGAGTGGGTGGCGCTGGCGGGCGGGTTCGGGCTGCTGGCGATCACGTACGTGGCCCTGCCGGGGGAGCGGGTCATGATCGGCCTGGTCGAGCGGCTGCTGCTGGGCGCCGAGGTGTCGTTGCTCGGCCTGCTGGCGGCCTGGGCGCTGTGGCTGACGTGGTCGCCGGTCCGCGCCCCGAAGCACCCAGTAGACGCAAATTTCCCGACATATCACAGATTTATCGCTAGTCGATCTTAATCTCGTCTGTTTCGATGCTATTCTCTCCGCGATCTTCTATGCGGGAGCAGGTGTCATGGCATCGGGCAGATCCATCCGATTCAAGATCTCGACGCTGCTCGTCATCCCCTTGATCTCCCTGATCGCGCTCTGGGGCTTCGCCGCGAGCACGACCACGGGTGAGGCGCTGAACCTCTTCAAGGTCGACGCCATCTGGTCGGGAGTGATCAACAACGCCGACGGCCTGGTCTCCAGCCTCCAGGTCGAACGCCTGGCCTCCGCCGAACGCCTCGCCGGCACGGCGACCGAGCCCGGAGCCCTGACCAAGGCCCGCGCCAAGGTGGACGCCGCCAGGAAGACCCTGCGCGAGCAGGCCCTGTCGGAGGACTCCCAGTCGGCGATGACCGACGACATGAAGAAGCAGTTCCAGGTCGTCCTGGACACCGTCGACCGGCTGCCGGAGGTCAGGCGCAAGGTCGACGAGCGCAGGATCACCCCCGGCAACCTGGTCACCGAGTACGCCAAGGTCTCCGACGAGGTCCACCTGCTGTACTCCCGGCTGACCGTCAGCACCGACCTCGAACTGTCCCTCCAGGCCCACGGCCTGATCGCGGCCGACGAGGTGCGCGAGCTGCTCAGCCGCGAGAACGCCCTGATGGTCGGCTCGAACGGCCGTCCCTCGATGCACGACGTGCACCTGCTGGCCGGCATCGACGGCACCCGCACGTTCCTGTTCCCGAAGGCGCTGGCCAACCTCGACACCGAGCTGCGGGCGCCGTTCGAGAAGCTGTTCTACTCCTCCAGGTACATCACCATGGAGAGCCTCCTGCGGAGCTACGTCGCCGGCCAGCCGGCCGACATGGACCTCTGGCGCGGCATCGCCGACCAGGTGCTCAAGGAGTACAGCGAGGCCGTCTGGGACACCGGGGACAAGCTGCTCGGCCGGATGCAGCCGGCCGGCGTGGTCATCGTGGTCAGGGCCGCGATCGCGGGCGCGCTGGGGCTCATCGCGGTGGCCTTCTCGATCTTCATCTCCGTCCGGGTGGGCCGCAGGATCACCAGGGAGCTGGCCACCCTCCGCCGTACGGCGCTGGACCTGGCCGAGGTCAGGCTGCCCGACGTGGTGACGAAGCTGCGTACCGGCGAGCGGGTGGACATCGAGGCCGAAGCGCCGCCGATCAAGGTCGGCGGCAACGCCACCAGCGAGGTCGCCGACCTCGCCGCGGCCTTCGACAGCGTGCAGAGCACCGCCGTGGACGCCGCCGTCGAGCAGGCCAGGCTGCGCGAGGGCGTGGCCGAGGCGCTGCGGAACCTGGCCAGGCGCAGCCAGTCGCTGCTGCAGCGCCAGCTCAGGATGCTGGACGAGATGCAGCGCCAGACCGAGGAGCCCGAGGCCCTGGAGCGCCTGTTCCGGCTCGACCACCTGACCACCCGCATGCGCCGCCACGCCGAGGGCCTGGTGCTGCTCTCGGGCGGCACGGCGGGCCGCAGGTGGCGCGGCGTCATCCCGGTCGAGGACGTGCTGAGCGGCGCCGCCGCCCAGGTCGAGGAGTACACCCGGGTCCGGGTCTACCCGATGCCCGAGTGCGGCGTGTCCGGCTCGGCCGTGGCCGACCTCATGCACCTGTTCGCCGAGCTGATCGAGAACGCGACGTCGTTCTCCTCGCCCGCCAACGAGGTCTCGGTGCGCGGCGAGATGGTCGGCAGGGGCTTCGCGGTCGAGATCGAGGACCGCGGCCTCGGCATGGACGAGGAGACCCGCAAGGCCATCAACGACCGCCTGGCCAGCCCGCCCGAGTTCGACCCGGCGCAGACCGAGCGGCTGGGGTTCGCGGTGGTCGGCATGCTGGCCGCCCGGCACGGCATCAAGGTGACGCTGAAGCTGTCCCCGTACGGCGGCACGACCGCCATCGTGCTCGTGCCGGGATCGCTGGTCGAGCCCATGGCGACGCCGGTGCGGCCGATGGAGTTCGAGCCCGTGTCCGTCTCCGTCGTCCGGTCCGAGCGGCCGGCCGACGCGGGGGAGGCGACCGGGCCGGGCGAGCTGCCGCGCCGGGTGCGCACGAGCAAGCGCGCGGGGCCCGCGCCGGGCGAGGGGCAGGACCTGCCCCGCCGCGACCGGCAGACGGGCCTGCCGCAGCGGCAGCGGCTCAGGCAGGCGCCCCTGGCCGCGCCGACGCCACCGGCGCCCATGACGCCCGTGGCCGACGAGCGTTCTCCTGAGGAGACCAGGGCGCTGCTCTCCTCACTCCAGTCCGGATGGCAGCGGGGGCGGCAGGAAAGCGACCAGGATGGGGGTTCCCGAGCGTGAGCGGCGAGCACGAGTGGGTTGACGAGGAGGCCGGGCCCGTCGTCCGGCCGTACGCCGTGGCGCGGGGGCGCACCAGGCCCTCGTCCCCGGCCCTCGATCTGCTGGCGACCGTCGTCTCGACGGGACGGCCCGCGCCGGCCAAGGCCGAGCTGAGCGGCCAGCACCGGCGGCTGATGAGCTGCCTGACCGGTCACTCCAGGCCCGTCGCCGAGGTCGCCTCGGAGCTCGGGCTGCCCGTGGGCGTGGTCCGGGTGCTGCTCGGCGACCTGCTGGAGTACGACCTGATCGACGTGCGCCCGCCGCGCGACAAGACCGCCACCCCGACGGAGAGCCTGCTCCGCGAGGTGATCAACGGGCTGCGCGCGCTCTAGCCCGGCGGCGGGCCGTGCCCGCCCGGGTTCGCGGCGGGCCGCGCGTCCTAGTTGGCGGCGGTGAGCGTCCGCAGGGAGTGCTCGACCAGGGTGATCATCACTTCCTTGGCCGAGGCCCTGCGCCGCACGTCGCACAGCATCACCGGGACGTCGTCGTCGAGGTCGAGCGCGATGCGCACGTCGTCCACGCTGTGCTGGGAGGCGCCGTCGAAGCAGTTGACGGCCACCACGAACGGGGTGCCGCGCTGCTCGAAGTAGTCCACCGACGGGAAGCAGTCGGTCAGCCGCCGGGTGTCGGCGATCACGACCGCGCCCAGCGCGCCGTAGGACAGCTCGTCCCACATGAACCAGAACCGTTCCTGGCCGGGGGTGCCGAACAGGTAGACGACCAGTCCGTCGCGGATCGTGATGCGGCCGAAGTCCATCGCCACGGTGGTGGTCGTCTTGGCCTCCACGCCGTCGAGGTCGTCGACCCCGATCCCGCGGTCGGAGAGCACCTCTTCCGTGCGCAGCGGCTTGATCTCGCTGATCGACCCGACCAGGGTGGTCTTGCCGACGCCGAACCCGCCCGCGATGAGGATCTTCAGCGCGACGGGGTCCTCAGAGAGCACGGAGTCCATTGATCACTTCCTTGAGAATGCGCTCATTCGAACGCGACCCCGTTGCCGAGGGCGACGTCACCGAGATGAGGCCGTGGTCACGCATGTCGCCGAGCAGCACCCGGACGACGCCTACGGGCAGGTCGAGCTCGACGGCCAGGTCGGCCACCGAGATCGGGCTCCGCGCCGCCCGCAGGATGAGCTGCTGTTCCGGCCCGAGGTCGGCCGCCTGGTCGGCGAGCGCGCGCACGGACGCGACTAGGTCGAAGGCGTCTCCCGACGAGCGCGTCCGGCCTCGGATGAGGGCGAAGGGCCGGACGACCGGCCCGGCCTCCTCGTCGTACCAGCGGGGGGCGTCGGTCATGCCGTTCCCGCGCGCGGGTTGGTGGTGATGTGCTGGCCCACCCGCTTGACCAGCATCGCCATCTCGTACGCGATGTGCCCGACGTCGACGTTCGCCTCGGCGATCACGGCCAGGCAGGTGCCCTGGCCGGCCGCGGTGACGAACAGGAACGCGCTCTCCATCTCCACGATGGTCTGGCGCACGTCGCCGCCGCCGAAATGGCGCCCGGTGCCGCGGGCCAGGCTCTGGAAGCCCGCGGCCACGGCCGACAGGTGCTCGGCGTCCTCGCGGGTCAATCCCTTGGAGTAACCGACGGCCAGGCCGTCGGTGGAAAGGATGACCGCCTGGCGGACGGCGGCGACCCTGCCTGCCAGGTCGTCGAGCAGCCAGTTCAGCTCACCGGTGTTGGTGGTTTGCGCAGTCATGCGTCCCCCTTGCTCATGGGCTCCTCCTCGGAGGCTTCTTCTCGGGCACGTTGGGTTCCCCGCTGGAACGCGGAGAACAGATCGCGTACCTCGTCGGGAGAGCGTTCGGCCTGCGGCTCCGGCTCCGGCGGTTCTTCCTTGAGCTGCGGCGCCAGGTTCGCCTGGCGCACGCGCCTGGGCAGTCCGGCGTGGGTGCCCGAGGTGACCACCGCGAGTGCCTTCTTCGTACGGCTCGGCAGCTCGGCCGGCCGGCCGTCGTCGTCGCCGGAGGTCAGCGCGGCCTGGTCGGCGACCAGCGAGCGCGGCACGAGCACGATGGCCGCGGTGCCGCCGTAGGGCGAGCGGCGGAGCTGGACCTTGACGCCGTGGCGTTCGGCCAGCCTGGCCACCACGAACAGGCCCAGCCGGTCGCTGTCGGCCAGGTCGAACTCGGGCGGCGCGGCCAGCAGCTTGTTGATCGCGGCGTATTCGACGGCCGACAGGCCGAGCCCCTTGTCCTCGATCTCGATCGCGTAGCCGTTGCTGACCACGTCGCCGCGGATCTGGACCACGGTGTCCGGCGGTGAGTAGATGGTGGCGTTCTCGATCAGCTCGGCCACGAGGTGCGTGAGGTCGGCCGCGGCCCCGCCGTCGAACGCGCTGACCGGCATGGCCTCGACGTTGACCCTCGTGTAGTCCTCGACCTCGGCGACCGCGGCCCGGACGATGTCGATCACGGGCACCGGCCGGCGCCAGGCCCGCGCCGGGGGCGCGCCCGACAGGATCATCAGGCTCTCGGCGTGCCGCCGCATCCGGGTGGTCAGGTGGTCGAGGCGGAAGAGCTCCTCCAGCCGGTCGGGGTCGTGCGTGCGGCGCTGCATGCCGTCGAGCAGCCCGAGCTGCCGGTGCAGCAGGCCCTGCTTGCGCCTGGCGAGGTTGAGGAAGACCTGCCCGACCCCGCGGCGCAGCGCGGCCTGGCCGACGGCCGCCGTCACCGCCGTGCGCTGCACGGACGCGAAGGCCCGGCCGACGTCGGTGATCTCCGCCGATCCGCTCACCCTGATGGCCCTGGCCTCCTTCCGCACGTCAACGTCCTCGCCCTTGCGCAGCCTGTCCACGACGTCGGGCAGGCGCACCTCCGCCAGCTCGATCGCGGCGGTGCGCAGCCCGTACAGCTCGCCCGCCAGGCGGCGACCGAAGCGTACAGAGATGATGATCGACGCGAGCACGGCTATCAACCCGAGGCCGCCCGCGACGGCGATCTCGACGACCGTGCCGGTCGCGGCCCGCGAGGTCCGGCCGGCCAGCGTCCTGGCCGCGGCGGCGCTGTCGCGGTCCAGTTCGGTGGTGAGCCGGTCCACCGCGCTCTTCCACGTCTCGGCGTCGGCGGGCGGTGCGCCGGTCTTGACGACCCTGGACTCCAGTGCGGAGAAGGTCAGGAACGGCTGGGACGCGAACACCTGCTCGAACGGCCTGCGCAGCGGCACGTCGAGCCCGGCCAGCCCGCGGGCGTGCAGGAACTTCCTGGAGGCCGCGTACTCGGTGAAGGCGGCCCGCTCGGGCTCGGTCAGCCGCTTGTCCACCAGCGCGCCGACGATGAGGGCGTGCTCCCTGGCGATGTACTCCCGGGCGCTGCCCATGGCGTGCAGGGAGGTGGCCTGCTGGAAGACGGTCAGGTCGGAGACGGAGATCAGGTGGTCGTAGAGGGCGAAGACGGCGTCGAGCACCTGGTTGTAGGCGTCCACGCCGGCCAGGCGGGAGCTGATGCCGCCGTCGATGTCGGCGCGGATGGCGCCGAGCCGGTCGAGGTGGGCGGTCAGGGCGTCGAGCGGCGTCCGCAGGTCGTCGCCGACCGCGTCGCCCGCCTCGGTGACGGCGTGCCGGAAGTCGGCCGCCGCCTTGTCCGTACGGGCCCGCTGCGCGCCCAGGACCTCGGTGAGTTCACGGGTGGTGAGCGCCTCGGCGGAGCGCACCCGTTCGGACTGGAGCTGTACGCCCAGGTCGGTGGAGGTGACGCCGAGTGTTTCGTAGAGCGTGTCGGCCCGGAGGAGTGACTGTGCGTCGCCCATGGTCAGGTTGAGGACGAAACCCCACAGCGCGCTGAGAGACAGGAGGGGTAGCAGCAGCAATAAAAAGATCTTGAACCGAATTGACCGGTTTCGCGAGCCCATGTCCCAACCTCGAGTCGGGGGCATTTCCACACCTTGTGTAAATACACCTCCGGAAGATCGCACAGGAGACTAGCATCGTTTATGGTTCCGGCGCAGTGGGAGGAACAGGATGATTACCGTGATTATTGGGGCATGATCTCGGTCTCCCGGCGAGCCGCACGCAGCACCCGCCAGAGCCACCCCAGCGCGACCAGCGAGATCACGATGAGTCCGGCCCAGTTCACCAGCGTGTACACGTGCACCTGCCCTTCGGTCACGTTCGGCACCCGGCCGATCCGCAGCAGCTCGAACTGCCACCGCCGCCCGGTCAGGACCAGTGTGATCGCGATGGCGATGGCGCTCATCGAGTCCCACAACGCGTGCAGCAGCGAGACGCCGAGGTAGCACCACACGACGTGCCCGGTGAGGCGTCCGTGGGCGGCGAACAGCACGCCGCCGAGTATCGCGGTCCACAGGCCGTGGCCCACCGGGGCCAGGATGCCGCGCAGGATCTCGGTCTCGACGAGCTGCGCCAGCGACAGGCCGTCGGCGGTGAACAGGGCGTTGAAGGCGTAACCGGAGCTCTCGAAGGCGGCGAAGCCGAAGCCGACCGTCGCGCCGAGCACCACGCCGTCCCTGGACGAGCGCCGGACCGCGTGCCGGGTGACGTACATCAGCGCGGCCAGCTTCACGCCCTCCTCGATCAGGCCGACCAGCGCGTACATGACGAACGAGGGCCGGATCAGCCAGCTCTCCAGCAGCGACGCGCCGAGCACCCCGAGCACGCCGCCGACCACGAACGCCCGGAACTGCAGCTCCACCGTGACCACCGGCGAGCGGTCGCGCCCGTGCGCCCACACCACGAACGTCACCGGGATCAGGAAGCTGCCGAACAGCACGACGGTCGGCACCAGGTTGGAGTTGGCCGTCCAGGCCGTGACGGCGACCGTGGCCAGCCACAGGACCAGCCCGCCGAGAAAGACCCGCAGCCAGGGCCTCATGCGGTGAGCTCGCGCACGGCCCGGTGCGCGGCCACCACCGCCGCGTCGCCGCCGGCCGCCGGTTCGGTGTCCGACCCGGCGATGGCGATGCGGCCGAACCGCCTGCGGGCGACGTCGGCGGGGAAGGGGCCGTCGGGGTAGAAGGGGTGCCAAGGCCTGCAGTACGCCACCGGCAGCCCGTGCCCCCAGCGGTGGACGGTGACCGCCTCGACGCCGGCCCGCGGGCCCAGCAGCCGGGCCACCTGGTCGCGCACCCCGTCCGCCAGCCGGTCGTACGGCGTCGCCATCATCTCCAGCCGGCCCGCCGCCGCCCCCGCCACGGGCCCGAGCTCCGACCGGCACGGCGTGGCCAGCAGGCGCACCCCCTCGGGCGCGGGCTCGGTCAGGAACCAGAACGCGCCCGTCCAGCGGGTGCGCCCGATCCGCGCCCGGCCGCCGCGCAGCCGCACGCTCGCCTCCAGGACCGGCAGCCGGGCCGCCTGACGCAACGCCCGCTGCTGCTGCTCGGGCAGGTCGGGCACCAGGTGCGGCACGTCCGCGCTCCAGCAGGCCATGATCACCGACTCCGCGCCGACGGTCCTGACCCGATGCCCGTCGAAGTAGGCGACCACCACGGACGCGTCCCCGTGCCGTACCGAGACCACGGGGCTGGACGGCCGCAGCACCGCCCGCGCGGCACCGGCCGGGCCCGCGGTCGCGGGCCCGGCCGCCGAGGCGTACCGCGAGGGCTTGTCGAGCCCCAGGCCGCCGAAGCCCGGATAACCCGCGGCCCAGGCGTCCACCGCCCCGAGCGCCCGGCCGTCGTAGGCCCGTTCGGCGCACGGCAGCGTCCGGCAGAACCGTTCGGCGTCAGGATGCACGCCGCAGACCTCCAGCAGGAACCCGGAGTAGGTCAGCCCGGCCAGGCGCTCCTGCTTGTCCTCCTGCGACAGCCCGGGGAACCAGTCGGGCGGGTCGTCGCGCAGCATGCGCAGGTCGTCGACGGCCCGCGCGGCGAGCGGCAGCTCCTCCAGCCGGTCGGCCGGGACCAGCGTGTCGGCGCCGAAGGTCTCCCTGTCGCACATCACGCGCACGGCCGGGCGCGCGCCGAACCCCGCCGGGCCGCCGTGCTCGCCGGGGTCGCGGTTGTCCAGCACGAGCACGCGGGCCCGCGGCTCCCGGCGCAGCCACTCCGCCGCCGCGCTGAGACCGCTGCGCCCGCCGCCCACCACCACGAGGTCGTAGCTCTCGCCGGTGGGCTCGGGCGGGCCCGCGTGCCGCCAGAAGCGGCCGTCGCGCAGCGCGTGCGGCACGGCGACCGCCTGCGCGGTGTCCCCGCGCAGTCCTCCGGCCGGTTCCGCGGCATTGACAACGGCCTTCGCCGCCGAGCATGCCAGAGCGCTCACCGCAATCCCGTCGAACAAGTCACGGCGGGAAATGGGCACATCCATCCCGAGGTCGCGCGGATTCCTGCTCATGAGGGCGATCATCAGCACTTCGACCAAAAGCCCCACAGGGGCGCGCAGCGGTTCGAGAAACATTTTGCGTGGCCTATTACCGCGAATGCCCGTTTGGAGTAGCGTCCGGAACGGAAGCGAGCGGGGGGAGCGCGGTGGTCGGCAAGCAGGGCAGAGTCACCGGAAAGATCGGCCCTGGGCTCGTCGGCGAGGTCATGATCCCGGTCAGGGGCGGGGTGGAGGCCTTCTACGCCCACCCCAGTGTGCCCGACGAGGAGTTCGGCCTCGGAACCATCGTCGTCGTGGTGGACTACTTCCCCCCGCGGACGGTTTACGTGGCCAGAGCACTCGTCTAGGGAGGGGCGGATGTCCCCCGAGGTCTTCATCGTCGCCGGAGCCGCGGTCGTCGCGGTCGTCATCGTGATTCTGCTGTTCAAAGCCGTCTGGCGAGTCGCCGAGCCCAACGAGGCGCTGATCATCTCCGGCCTGGGGGCGCGCCGCCGGGGCGAGGGCGTCGACAGCCTCGGCTTCAAGATCATCACAGGCAAGGGCACGGCCGTGCTCCCCGGCTTCCAGGCCGCCCGGCGGCTGCGCCTGGACACCAGGGCGGCCAATCTCCAGGTCTCCTGCGTCACCCAGCAGGGCATCCCCGTGCACATCCGCGGCGTGGTCATCTACAAGGTCGGCGACGACCTGTCCTCGATCGCCAACGCCGCCCGCCGCTTCCTCGACCAGCAGGACTTCATGACCAGCGCGATCCACGAGCTGTTCACCGGGCACCTGCGCTCGATCATCGGCAACCTCACCATCGAGGACCTGATACTCAACCGCGAGCGCCTGACCAGCGAGACCAGGGCCTCGGCGGCCGACGAGATGAGCAAGCTCGGGCTGATCGTCGACTCGCTGCAGATCCAGGAGATCGACGACGAGACCGGCTACATCGCCAACCTCGGCAAGCCGCACGCCGCCAGGGTCGCGGCCGTCGCCCGCATCGCCCAGGCCCAGCGCGACCAGGAGGCCACCGAGGCCGAGCAGATCGCCGCCGCCAACAAGGCCGCCGCCCAGCGCGACGCGCAGCTCAAGCGGGCCGCCTACCAGGCCGAGATCGACCGGGCGCAGGCCACGACCCGGCAGGCCGGGCCGCTGTCGGAGGCCACCGCCCGGCAGGAGGTCGTCGTCCAGGAGACCCGGGCCGCTGAGCTGGAGGCCCAGCTCGCCGAGCAGCGACTGCAGTCGCAGGTGCGCAAGCCCGCCGACGCCAAGGCGTACGAGACCGTCACGCTCGCGCAGGCCGACCGGGACGCCCGGATCGCCCAGGCCCAGGCCGAGGCGCAGGAGACCGAGCTGCGCGCCGGGGCCCAGGCGAGCCAGGTGAAGCTGGCCGCCGCCGCGGAGGCCGAGTCCGTACGGCTGCGCGGCGAGGCGGCCGGCGCGGCCACCAAGATCGCGGGTGAGGCGGAGGCCCAGGCCGCCCAGGCGCGCGGGCTGGCCGAGGCGCAGGCGGCCAGGGCGCTGGGCCTGGCCGAGGCCGAGGCGATCAGGGCGCGGGCCGAGGCGCTGAAGGAGAACCAGGAGGCGGTCATCGCCCAGCAGCTCGCCGAGCGCTGGCCGGAGGTCGTCGAGGCGGGCGCGAAGGCGTTCGGGAACGTGGACCACATGGTGGTGCTGAACGGCGCTCAGGGCGTGGAGGAGCTGCTGGCCAAGGCGCTCACGCTCGGCGGCACCGGGATCGGCCTGGCCAGGGCGCTGCTCGACGGCGGAAGCCGGAACGGCGCCGAACCCGTTGTCCCGCGCGAAGCCAAAACCTCTCGCGAACCTGAAATCCCTCGCGAACCCGCCGAATTCCGTGAATAGCGCCGTTACTCGGCTCCTTACTCGGCCCTTCCTCTAGCGTTTTCGAAAAAGCCGCTAGAGCAAGGGGAGAATTCGTGCTTAAGGCTATTTCGGGGGTATGTCTGAGCATGATGGTCGTCGCCGGATGTTCCGCCGGCGAGGCCGGTGATCAGGCCGCCGGGTCGGCGCAGCCCGCCGCGTCCTCCTCGGCGGTGGAGGCGGCCCGGCTGCGCGCCGCCCTGCTGCCCGTGCCCAAGGGCATGCGCATCGCGTACGGGCCGGAGATGGGGGCGTTCGGCTCGCTCAAGTCCACCCAGGAGGGGCTGGCCGCCATTCAGCAGGCCAAGCTGGAACGTCCGGAGTGCGCCGGGGCCGCCCAGCTCGACGCGGCCAAGCCGGAGGTGGCCCAGGCGCCCGCCGCCGTGATCGCCTTCTCGGCCGCGCGCGGCTCGATCACGCAGGCCGTCGTGTCGATGCCGTCGGCGTCCATGCCGGCGCCGCTGCCGCCGCAGTGCGCCCTGTACAAGGCCACCGTCGAGGGCGCGGACGTGACCTACCGCACCGCCAAGCTGGCCATGCCGGCCAGGGGCGACGAGTCGCGGGCGTACCTGACAACGGCCTCCGGCGGCGACAAGCGCGCCCAGATCGGGTCGATCGTGATCAGGCGGGCCCACCTGATCATGAGCATGCTCGTCGTCGGCGAGAAGGTGAAGGCGGCCGGCCTGTACGAGCTCGCCCGCCTGGCCGACCAGAACCTGGCCCGCGTCACCCGCTGAGGCTCAGATGAGCACGTGGTCGTCCGGGCGGCCGACGAAGGAGAACTGGGCGTTGCGGGTCAGCTTGATGTGGTCGGCCTGCCAGGTGTGCATCGAGGCGTCGGCGCTGCGCCAGTAGACGAAGTTGAACCGGTCGGCCGAGTAGATCTTGACGGAGTCCTCCTTCAGCCGGCGTACCAGCTGGGTGTCCTCCCCCCGCGTGATGTCCGCGAAGCCGTACGAGCGGAACATGTCCGCCTTGCCGAGGAACGTGCCGCCCTGGACGAGGAAGGAGTACCGGTGCTCCAGGCCGGGCAGCCGGAGCATGGTGGTGTTGCTGCCCTCGAAGTACGCGTAGTGCGCGCCCTTGCCGACCAGCTCGGCGTCGGAGTAGTCGAACGCGCGCACCAGGTCCGACAGGTAGTGCTCGCCGTAGAGGTTGTCGTCGTCCATCTTGGCGATCAGGTCGCCCTCGGCGGCGGCGATGCCCAGGTTCATGCAGGCGCCGAGCGTCAGCTCCGGTGCGGCGGGCAGGACGACGACGTCCGTGATGCCGGCCATCCGCGCCTTGTCGGCGACCACCACCGGGTCGATGTCCAGCCCGTGCAGGACCATGACGAGCTGCAGCGGCCGGTGGAGCTGCCGGGCCACCGACGAGATCGCGTGCTCGATCTGCGCGGCCCGGTTGGTCGGCAGCACGACCGAGATCGAGCGCGACCGGGGCGTGGTGGCCTGGCCGAGGTTCTGCAGGATCTGGTCCACCCGGTGCGAGAACAGGTGCTTGTCGAAGACCTCCCGCATCGCGAGGTGGCCCATCCTGGCCCGCAGCTCGGGGCTGTTGATCAGGTGCAGCACCTGGTTGTACGACTCGACCGGCTCACGCGCGATCGGCACCAGCTCGCCGAACGTCTCCTCGATCGCCCGCGACCACCCCGACACCACCGGGGTCGCGCACGCCGACAGCTCGAAGACGCGGCGGGCGCACATGGTCGGCGAGTCGAGCACCGAGTTGACGTTGAGGAAGACCTTGTACATCCGGTACGCGGCCAGCATCTGGTCGTAGGGCAGCTCGCCCACGATGTGCGGCCGGTACTTCTCCGGCCAGGCGTACTTCTCGTCCACCTCGCCGTTGCGGGCGAAGATGTGCAGGCCCAGCTCGCGCACCGGGTCGAGGACGACCTCCATCTGCTCGCGCCGCTCGGGGTGCTTGTCGCGGAAGTACATGCCGGCGAACACCACGTCGTGCAGCCGGCCCTGCTTCTGCTGGATCGGGTTGTGCACCCGCGGCTGGGCGGCGAACTGCAGCACGTCGACCCGGTCGTGGCCGAGCACCTCGCGGTACT
Organism: Nonomuraea sp. NPDC049637; assembly: GCF_040675235.1. Lineage (NCBI taxonomy): Bacteria > Bacillati > Actinomycetota > Actinomycetes > Streptosporangiales > Streptosporangiaceae > Nonomuraea > Nonomuraea sp. NPDC049637. Next base: position 13,580 of record NZ_JBFAOM010000020.1, on the reverse strand, counting down.
TCGGCAGCATGTCGCCGTCGCAGGTGAACACGTAGTCGAACAGCTTGGCCGTGTCGATGAAGAAGTCGAAGTTCGGCGGGTCCTCCTTGTTCCAGAAGACCGTGGGGATGCCCTCGGCGCGGCACCAGGCGACCAGGTCGCGCAGCGGCTCCTTGGGGGCGTTCGTGCCGGTCATCTGGTAGCGCCAGCGGCCCTGGTTGCCGTGCCAGGCCGACTCGCAGAACAGCAGGTCGGGGCGCTTGTCGGCGAAGATCTCCGGCCAGTCCTTGAGGCCGAACTCGATCTGGTCCCACTCGTACCTGAAGGCCATCCTGGAGAAGTCGTCCAGGATGACCGCCACCTTGAGGTCGGGCCGGTTGACCGGGCCGAGCGGCCACTTCGCCGCCGGCACCTCGACCAGCGGGGGGCGGTGGTTGGCGAGCTCGACCGCCTCGGTGACCGGCATGGGCGGCTTGGGCGCTTTGTCCTTCGACCTGACCGCCTCGACGATCCTGCCCGGGCTCTTCGAGCCCAGGGCCTCGCCCAGCTTGAACGTGCGCTTGGCCTGGGTGGCCTCCAGCTTCCAGCCGGCGTACGCGGCCTTGGCCTCGGCGATCTCCAGCCGCCGCCGCAGCTCCCTGACCTCGGCCTCGTACCGCTCGACGAGCTTGCGCTCCTCGGGCAGCCAGTTGACGGGTCCCAGTCGCTGGAACGCGGGGGGCTCAGGGTTTTCGGCCATGGTGATACGCCTATCGCTCAGCGGAGGTATGTCATAGTACGGCGGATTCAGCCGCTATTCGGGGCGTTTGGCCTGGGAAGCCGGGGCCAGGTTGTCGCCCTTCAGCCACGCCGCGATCACCGTCGCGATGCGCGGACCGGCCTTGCCGTCCCACAACACCGGCAGCTCGCCGGCCGGGGTGGCGGCGCCGTCGGCGAGCGCCTTCTCCGCGGCGGCGGGCAGCAGCGCGGGCGTGACCAGGCGGTTCGTGCCGTGCGTGATCGTGATCGGCCGCTCGGTGTTGGGCCGCAGCGTCAGGCACGGGACGCCCAGCATGGTCGTCTCCTCCTGCACGCCGCCGGAGTCGGTGACGACCAGCGCCGCGCCCCGGACGAGTGAGAGGAAGTCCACATAACCCAGCGGCTCGATGACCTTGATCGTGTCGCCGTCCACCAGGCCCGCCTCGGCCAGCCGCGCCTTGCCGCGCGGGTGCACCGGCACCACGACCGGCGTCCGCCGCGACACCTCCAGCACCGCCTCGACCAGCTCCCTGGCGGCCTCGGCGGTGTCCACATTGGCCGGGCGGTGCAGGGTCGCCACGGCGTACCGGGACGGCAGGCCGAGCCGCGCCACCACCGGCGCCGGGTCCAGCGAGGGCAGCGCGGCGAACAGGCTGTCGATCATCGGGTTGCCCACCAGGTGCACCTTCGCGGGCGGCACGCCCTCCGAGGCCAGATAGGCGAGGGCCTCGGGCGAGGTGACGAACAGCAGGTCGGCCAGCGCGTCGGTGACGACCCGGTTGACCTCCTCGGGCATGCCCCGGTCGAACGAGCGCAGCCCGGCCTCGACGTGCGCCGTTCTGATGCCGAGCTTGGCGGCGACCAGGATCGCGGCCAGCGTCGAGTTCACGTCGCCGTAGACCACGACGAGGTCGGGCTCCTGGGCGACGAAGACGTCCTCCAGGCCCACGAGCAGGGCCGCGGTCTGCCTGGCGTGCGTGCCGGAGCCCACCGCCAGGTTGGCCACCGGCTCGGGCAGGCCGAGATCGGCGAAGAAGACGTCCGACATCAGCGCGTCGTAGTGCTGACCGGTGTGGATGATGCCCTGCCGCACGCCGAGTTCACCGAGTGCACGCACCACCGGGGCCGCTTTCACGAAATTGGGACGAGCACCCAAAACGTGCAGGACCAGGGGGTTCTCCCTCATTGACCTCGCCTTTCATAGCGGAAGGGAAAAAACGCTGCCTATGGTACGGTCCCAGCGTGGCATCCGACGCCAGTCGTCAAGACTCCTCCAAGGTTTCCGCGAAGTCCGCCCGGGCCGGCGTCGGGGGACTTCTCAAAGGCTTCGTCCAGCACCCCGTCATCGTTTCCCGCGTCGTCGTGACCAAGGTCAAGTCCGACCCCGTCCGCGTGGCGCAGGCCGCCGCCGACGCGCTCCCGCCCAAGCTGCGCCCGTTCGTCGGCAGCGTGGCATGGCCCGCCGCCCGCCGCGCCCGCCGCATGGTGCGCAAGATCGGCATGCGCGTGATCAAGGCGCCGTGGAACGAGGCGAAGGCCCACTGGGACGCCGGGCGGGTCTCGCAGGCCGCCGAAGTGCTCGACGCGCACACCAAATACCCCTTCGTCAAGCGCAGGGCCGCCTACTACCGCGGTGAGCTGGCCGCCATCAGCCCCGACCCGATCCCGCCGGGGCCGAAGGTCGCCATCGCCGGGCGCGTCGAGGGCCGCGTGCTGCACCTGGTCACCAACGCGCTGCCGTACACGCAGGCCGGTTACACCGTGCGCACCCACCGGATCGTCACCTCCCAGAAGGCGGCCGGGCTCGACCCGCACGTCGTGACGAGCTGGGGCTGGCCCATGCTCCAGGGGCACGCCGACGCGCCCGCGCAGGAGGAGATCGACGGCATCCCGTACTACCGCCTGCTGCCCGACGGGCACGGCGAGGTGCCGTTCGAGATGCGCGGCCGCATGGTCAAGGGCGCCGAGGGCGTCACCCGCCTGGTCGAGCAGCTGCGCCCGCAGGTCCTGCACGCCGCCACCGACCACCGCAACGGCTCGGTCGCCCACGCCGTCCGCGACCGGACGGGCACCCCGTTCGTCTACGAGGTGCGCGGCTTCCTGGAGGAGACGTGGGCCTCCCGCGACCCGATCCGGGTCGGCAGCCAGCGGCACGTGCTCCAGCGCGAGCGCGAGGCGTTCCTCATGCGCGAGGCCGACGCGGTCGTCACGCTGGCCGAGACGATGGCCACCGAGATCGTCGAGCGCGGCGTGCCCAGGGAACGCATCCACCTGGCCCCCAACGCCGTCGACGACACCCTGCTGTCGGCCCACTACGACGGCGCCTCCTTCCGCGAGGCGTACGGCATCGCCCCCGGCGAGATCGTGGTCGGCTCGGTGTCCAGCATCGTGGCCTACGAGGGCTTCGCGACCCTGCTGCGCGCCGCCGCGCTGCTGCGCGACGACCGCACGCCGGTGCGGGTGCTCATCGTGGGCGACGGCGCCGAGCGGGAGAACCTGCTCGCCCTGGTCGAGGAGCTGGGGCTGCGCGACGCCGTCCTGCCCGGCCGGGTGGGTCCCGACGAGGCGCTGCAGGCCCAGGACGCCATCGACATCTTCGCCTGCCCGCGTGAGGACCTGCGGGTCTGTCGGCTCGTCACGCCCCTGAAGCCGGTCGAGGCGATGGCGCTCGGCAAGCCGGTGGTGCTCAGCGATCTGCCCGCGTTGTCCGAGCTCGTCGGCTCCGACGGTGCCGGCCTGCTGGTGCCTCCCGGCGACCCGGCCGAGCTGGCCAAGGCCATCGCCGGCCTGCGTGAGGACCCGGCCAGGCGGGCGGAGATGGGCGAGGCCGGACGCGCCGAGGTCGCCGCGAAGCGGACCTGGAGCCGCGTTGCCGAGACTTATCAAGCCCTATACCGATCGCTTGCCGAAAGATGACCTCCACGTTGCCTGTACGTTGTGACGGGTTCGGTCGCATTAGGCGTGAGCTAGGTGGACTTGAGATAACCTTTGCGACCATGAAGTGTTGTTTCCGGCTCTCGAAGGCACTGCTGTGACAGAAATCGACTTGGCTGTCATCGGCCTGGGCTACGTCGGTATGCCGCTTGCGAAGGAAGCGGTTGCCGCCGGGCTGCGGGTCGTCGGCGTGGACGTCGACCCCCGGAAGGTCGACGCGCTCAACGCCGGGCAGTCCTACATCGATGACCTGACCGACGCTGACCTCGATCACATGCTGGCGAACGGATTCAGCGCGACGCTGGACGAGTCCGTGCTGGCCAGAAGCAACACGATCGTCATCTGCGTACCCACCCCGCTGGACGAGGACCACCGTCCCGATCTGTCCGCGGTCGAGGGCGCGACCAAGGCCGTCGCCCGCAACCTCAGCAAGGGCACGCTCGTCGTGCTCGAATCCACCACCTGGCCCGGCACCACCGACGAGGTGGCCCGCCCGCTGCTGGAGCAGTCGGGCCTGGCCGCCGGCGTGGACTTCCACCTGGCCTTCTCGCCCGAGCGCATCGACCCGGGCAACCCGAAGTTCGGGCTCAAGAACACCCCGAAGGTCGTGGGCGGCTACACGCCGGTCTGCCGCGACCGGGCGACGGCGTTCTACAAGCAGTTCATCGAGCAGGTGGTGCCGGTCAGCGGCACCCGCGAGGCCGAGATGGCCAAGCTGCTGGAGAACACCTACCGGCATGTCAACATCGCCCTCGTCAACGAGATGGCGATCTTCTGCGACGAGCTCGGCATCAACCTGTGGGAGTCGATCGAGGCCGCGGCCACCAAGCCGTTCGGCTTCCAGAAGTTCCTGCCGGGGCCGGGCGTCGGCGGTCACTGCATCCCCGTGGACCCCTCGTACCTGTCCTACACCGTGCGCAAGCTCGGGTACCCGTTCAGGTTCGTGGAGCTGGCCCAGGAGATCAACGAGCGCATGCCGTCCTACGTGGTGGCGCGCGTCCAGCGACTGTTGAACAGACACAAGAAGCCCGTGAACGGCGCCCGAGTGGTTATGCTCGGCGTCACGTACAAACCGGATATCGCCGACGAACGGGAAACTCCGGCTCTGCCGGTGGCGCGTGCGCTGCTGGAACTGGGGGCCGACCTCTCGTTCGCCGATCCGTACGTCAAGGAGTGGTCGGTCGACGGCACTCCGGTGCCACGGGAAGAGGATCTGACCGAGGGCGTGGTCAACGCCGACGTGACGCTGCTGCTGCAGCAGCACGCCGCGTTCGATCTGGCCATGGTCGAGGCGAAGGCCAAGCTCGTGCTGGACACCCGCGGTGTGCTCACCGAGGGTGAACGCGTCGAGCGGCTGTAGCGACGGAGGGCTGCGCGCAGTGCACGTGCTCGTCATGACGGTGGTGCATAACCCCGAGGACGCGAGAATTCTGCATCGGCAGATCCGTGCCCTCGTGGATGCCGGTCATGAGGTCACGTATGCCGCCTCCTTCTCGGCACACGGGGTCGTACCGCGTCCATGGGTCAACGGCGTCGATCTGCCCAGGGCCGCCCAGCGCAAACGCATGGCGGCCGTCTGGGCCGCCCGGCGGCTGTTCAAGCGCATGCGGAACAAGGTCGACCTGGTCCTGATCCACGACCCGGAGCTGCTGTTCGCGGTCTGGGGCGTGCGCAACCGGCCGCCGGTGGTCTGGGACGTGCACGAGGACACCCCCGCGACGCTGTCGCTCAAGCCGTGGCTGCCCTCGTTCCTGCGCCCGCCGGTGCGCTTCTTCGCCCGCATGCTGGAGGGCACGGCCGAGCGGCACATGCACCTGCTGCTGGCCGAGACCGCCTACGCGGGCCGGTTCAAGCACGCCCACCTGATCGTGCCCAACGAGACCTGGGTGCCGGACTCGGTGACGCCTCCGGGCGACGACCGGGTGGTCTACCTCGGCTGGTTGTCGCGGGCGCGCGGGGTGTTCGAGGCCGTCGAGGTGGCCAAGCTGCTGCAGCCGTACCGGGTGACGGTCGAACTGATCGGGTACGCCGATCCGCAGAGCCGTCCCATGCTCAACCAGGCCGTCGCCGACGGGCTGCTGGAGTGGCGTGACTTCATGCCCAACGACGAGGCGCTCAAGCGGCTCGACGGGGCGCTGGCCGGGCTGTCGCTGCTGCACGACGAGCCCAACTACCGGCACTCGATGCCGACCAAGATCGTGGAGTACATGGCGCACGGCATCCCGGTCATCACGACGCCGTCGCCGCGCGCGGTCGAGCTGGTGGAGCGGTACGACAGCGGCGTCGTCGTGCCCTGGGAGGACCCGAAGGCCGTCGCGCAGGCGGTGCTGACGCTGCGCGACGACGTGCGCGAGCGGCGGGCGCAGGGCGCTCGCGGGTACGCCGCGGCCCGCGCGAACCACCACTGGCCGAACTCGGCCAAGCGGTTCGTGACCCAGCTTGAGGCATGGGCCGGGATCACCCGATAGCGGTTTATCTCCGGCAGATCACGAGAGCGGTAGGTTCCTGAACGTGCGATGGCTCTTCCTGCTCGTGGGCGCAGCCGTCCTGGCCGTGGTCGCGGTGGTGATCATCCTCTTCCCGTCGTCGTCCGAGCGGCCGGTCGCGTCCTCGTCGAGCACGCCGAAGCCGTCCAGGACGGTCTCGACACCGCCGCCGCCGAAGGTCAAGGAGTTCACCGACCCCTGCGGCACGTTCGACACCACGACCAAGAACTTCTACGCCGTCACCGGCTACTGGATCACGCCGAAGTCGAACCCGTGCACCTGGCGTCACCAGCTCCAGGAGATCCACCGCGCCGGCGGCGACACGATCATCAGGATCGGGTACGGCCTGCAGTTCCGGAGCGTCTCCGACGACACCGGCGAGGTGCTGGCGAAGGACGGGACGCTCGACCCGCTGTACAAGGCGTGCGAAGAGGACGGCCTGAGCTGCCACGACGCCGCCGAACGGGACCTGCGCAAGGCCAACCCCGGCAACCGGATCGGGCGCACGTACGTCTACCGCACCGACGAGGCGTTCGGCGGCGGCCTGTTCCGCTGCCCCAAGATGGAACACGCGGTCAAGGCCGGCGACCGCATCTACTACCGCATGGTCGCCCCTCCGGACGGCTCCGACGACGCCACCTGCGACTTCACCAAGAAGGCCACGTCGTACGACCTGATCCTGGTGGCCGGCTCGGCCAAGGACAGCCTGAACGAGCTGCTCGACCTGGCCGACCAGTTCAGCATGCGGGTCTTCCCCGCGCTGCCGCTCGCCCCGCGCGACTCCGAGACGCCGACCAGGGCGAACAAGCGGCACATCGGCACCCTCACCACGCTGACCCGGCGCATCCTGCAGGACTACGGCGTGCGCTTCGCCGACCGGCAGGCCCTGGGCGGCGTCTACCAGCCGTTCGAAGTCCAGATGGGGGCCACGCTGGCCACCAACCCCACCCTTGAGGTGTACGCCGACCAGCACCGGATCGTGGAGCAGGAGCTGGGCAAGCCGATCCTGATCAGCCCGTACCTGGACGCGCGCAAGCGGGTCGGCTTCGGCCAGACGCCGGCGCAGGTGGCCGAGGCGTTCAAGGCGCTGGCCCGGACCGGCGTCGGCATCATCGCCCCGCAGGACAGCCGGGGGACCGGCAAGGTCGGCCTGTTCTGGCCGGACGAGCGCGACACCGAGGTGGACGACCGGCTGCGCCCGGTGGTGGGCGAGGCCACGTACGGCACCGCGTACCACGGCTCGACCCGCGACTACTACCGGGAGATGGCCAAGGCCCGCGACGAGATGCTCCAGGCCGGTCACGAGGTGGAGCTGTGGGCGAACGTGGAGGCGTTCGAGCCGTCCGGCAAGCAGCCGTGCGCCCCGCAGGGCACCCGCGGCCAGACCGACAAGAAGCGCCTGGACCAGGCCGTCACGATGGCCGGCCGGTACGTCCAGAAGATCGTCTCCTACATGTGGAGCGACTTCATGACCTGCGGCGACCCCTCGCTCCAGGACGAGATCGCCCGCGACTGGCAGCGCCCGATCGCCGTGGACGCCATCAGGCGGGCCCGCGACCCGCAGGACGGCGTCGAGGTGCGCGGCTACAACCTCGACGGCAGCACCGTACTCGTCCAATGGTCCGGCGGCACCAAGGAACTGGTGGTCGCGGCCGTCGGCTGGCTGGACAAGGACCCGCTGGACGAGCACCCGGCCCGGATGGCGACGGCCTGGGTGCCGTTCGACTGGACCCAGGTGCCGTCCGGGGAGTGGGTCAAGATAGGGATCAAGGGGGCGTCCGGCAAGGAGGCCACGACGCCCCTCCACGTACGCATATCCGCATAGGGCAGACGGGACTCCGTGTAACGTGCCGTCCATGGTCCCGAGCATCCCGGTCAGCGTCGACCTGGTCGTGCTCACCGTGCGCAACCACGCGCTCAGCGCCCTGGTGTGGCGGCGCGACAACCCGCCGTTCCTGCGCCGCTGGTCGCTGCCGGGCGGGTTCATCCAGCTCGACGAGGACCTGCCGGCCGCCGCCCACCGCGTGCTGGCCGAGCGGGCCGGGCTCCCGGGCGCCCCGGTGCACCTGGAGCAGCTCCAGACGTACGGATACCCCGACCGCGACCCGCGTCAGCGCGTGCTGAGCGTCGCCTACCTGGGCCTGGCCCCCGACCTGCCGGCCTCGGAGCAGGCGCACATGAGCTGGCAGCCGGTCGAGGCGCTTTCCGTCATGGCCTTCGACCACCGCCGCATCATGCTCGACGGCGTCGACCGCGCCCGCGCCAAGCTGGAGTACACGTCCCTGGGGGCGGCCTTCTGCCCGCCGGAGTTCACCGTCGCGGACCTGCGGCGGGTGTACGAGATCGTCTGGGGGCGGGCCCTCGATCCCCGCAACTTCCACCGGAAGGTCACCAAGGCGGAGGGCTTCCTGGTGGAGACGGGCGCCACCACCACCAGAGACGGCGGCCGCCCCGCCAAGCTCTACCGCCGCGGCCCCGCCGAGCTCCTCCACCCGCCCATGCTTCAGGAGTGACCATCCCGAACGACCTCGTCGACGTCATCGAGACCCCTCGCCTGACGCTCGTGCCCCTGCGCGTCGAGCACGCCGCGGAGATGGCGGCCGTGCTCGCCGACCCGCGCCTGCACGAGTTCGTCGGCGGCGCCCCCGCCACCGAGCAGGAACTGCGCGCCCGCTACGAACGCCTGGTCGCGGGCCCGCCCGGCTGGCGCAACTGGGTGCTGCGCCTGCGCGCCGACGGCCGGCTGGCCGGTTACGTGCAGGCGACCGTCGAGGCGGGCACGGCCGAGATCGCCTGGGTGGTCGGGGTGCCCTGGCAGGGCCGCGGCCTGGCCGCCGAGGCCGCCCGCGCCCTGGTCTCCTGGTGCAACGCCCACGACCTCGGCACCGTCGTCGCCCACATCCACCCGGGCCACGCGGCCTCCGCCGCGGTCGCCGCGCACGCCGGCCTGCACCCCACCGACCTCGTGCACGACGGTGAGATCCGCTGGGAGCGCACCCGGCCATGAGCCCTCCCGACGTGCGGGGGCTGGCGGATGCTTCATCGGGCGTGGCCTTTTAAGGTAGTTCTATGCCTCGTTTCCGCCACATCCTGGACACCATGCCCCCCTACAAGCCGGGCAAGGCCGTGGTCTCCGCCGACGGCCGGTCGTACAAGCTCTCCTCGAACGAATCCCCCTACGACCCGCTGCCCTCCGTGGTCGAGGCCGTCGCCGAGGGAGCCCGGCAGATCAACCGCTATCCCGACCCCGGCGCCGTCGGGCTGACCGAGGCCATCGCCGAGCGGTACGGCGTGCCGTTCGAGCACATCGCGCTGGGCGCGGGCTCGGTCACGGTGGCCCAGCAGCTGTTCGAGACGGTCGGCGAGCCCGGCGTCGAGGTCGTCTACGCGTGGCGGTCGTTCGAGGCGTACCCGTTGCTGGCGGACCTGGCGGGGGTGACGTCCGTCCAGGTGCCGCTGGCGGGCGAGGACCACGACCTGGACGCCATGGCGGAGGCGATCACCGACCGCACCCGCATGGTCTTCGTGTGCAACCCCAACAACCCCACCGGCACCGCGATCCGCCGCGACGCCCTGGTGTCCTTCCTCGACCGCGTGCCGGAGAACGTGCTCGTGGTGCTGGACGAGGCCTACCGCGAGTACGTCCGCGACGAGGACGTCCCCGACGGCCTGACGCTCTACCGCGACCGGCCGAACGTCTGCGTGCTGCGGACCTTCTCCAAGGCGTACGGGCTGGCGGGCCTGCGGGTCGGCTACCTGATCGGGCACGAGCCCGTGGCGGCGGCCGTCCGCAAGACGATCATCCCGTTCGCCGTCAACCACCTCGCGCAGGTCGCCGCCGTCGCCTCGCTGAAGGCCGAGGACGAGCTGCTGGAGCGGGTCGAGCGGGTGGTCAAGGAGCGCAGCCGGGTCCGCGAGTCGCTGATCGAGCAGGGCTGGACGGTTCCGCCGACCGAGGCGAACTTCGTCTGGCTGCGGCTCGGCGAGCGCACCCTCGACTTCGCCGCCGCCTGCGCGGTGGAGGGCGTGGCCGTACGGCCGTTCGCGGGCGAGGGGGCCCGGGTCTCCATCGGCGACCCCGAGGCCAACGACGCCTTCCTCGCCGCGGCCAAGGCGTTCCGCGGTTAGGCGCTGACCTCTTCGGCGAGGGGCGCGGTCCTGGCCTTGGCGCGTCGTTCGGTGGAGACCACCAGGGCGACGCCCACCAGGATCACCGCCCCGCCGGCGATGATCTGCGGCGTCACATGCTCGTTCACGACCAGCACGCCGAGGATCACGGCGACGACCGGGTTGACGTAGGCGTACGTGGAGACCAGCGAGATCGGCGCGTTCCCCAGCAGCCAGGTGTAGGCGGTGAAGCCGACCAGCGAGCCGACCAGCACCAGGTAGGCCAGCGCCGCCCAGGACCGTCCGGAGATCGCCGCCAGGTCGAGCCGTTCGCCGAGCGCCGTGCCGGTCACGGCCAGGCCGGCGCCGCCGACCAGCATCTCGATCGAGCTGGCCGCGAAGGGGTTGGCGGGCATGGGGATGCGCGCCGACAGGAACGAGCCGACCGACCACGAGAACGAGGCGACCAGGATCACCACGATGCCGGTGGTGTCCACCGACTGGCCGCCGGTCAGCGACAACGCCGCGACGCCGGCGAACCCGACGAGCACGCCGGCCAGCGTCAGCACGGCCGGCCGGTCCCTGACCAGGATCCGGAACACGACGAGCCAGAGCGGCACCGAGGCCACGAGCAGCGCGGCCAGGCCGCTGGAGATGTGCTGCTCGGCCACGGCCACCATGCCGTTGCCGCTGGTCAGCAGGAGCAGGCCGACCAGCCCGGCCCCGCAGACCTGCCGCCACGACACCCGGAACGGCTCCAGGCCCTTCCTGATCAGCAGGAAGCCGCCGAGCAGCAGCGCGGCCGTCACGAAACGCAGCGCGCCGCTCAGCATGGGCGGCATGGTCTCGATGGCGATCCTGATGCCGAGGTAGGTCGAGCCCCACACCACGTACACGATCGCCAGGGCACTCCAGACGAGGACGGGAGCCCGGCTGTCAGTGGTGTTCGCACTCATGGGTCATGACTTTATCCGGCGACTCCGACAAAGCACCTGCGGGTATCGGACTTCGGGATTTGGCGCGATATTGGCGACAGGCGGCTTTCGTGCCACTGTTGGGCGCGAGGGCCGGCTGGGAGGATCGCGACTGACCAGCAATGAAGGGACATGTCGTAGATGTCAGCCGTCACCTCCACCCCCGCCGCCCCCAACGCCGCCGCGCTCGCCCACTTCGCCGCCCGCCTGGCCTTCGAGACCGACGTCTCCGACGTGGCCGCCGACCTGGCCGCCGGCGTGCCGGGGGTCGTGGTCGTGGACTCGCGCAGCCGGGAGAGCTGGGACCAGGGGCACGTGCAGGGGGCGATGCACCTGCCCACGGCCGAGATCGCCGCCGGGGCCGCCGCGCTGATCCCCCGGGACGTCACCGTCGTCACCTACTGCTGGGGCCCTGGCTGCAACGGCGCCACGCGGGCCGCGCTGGAGTTCGCCAGGCTCGGCTACGCGGTCAAGGAGATGCTCGGCGGCTTCGAGTACTGGGCCAGGGAGGGCTTTCCGGTCGAGACCGCGTCGGGCGTGAGCCGGCGACCGGTCGACGCCCTGACGGCGCCGGTGTCGGGGATCGCGTGCGCCTGCTGAAGCCGGCGCGGACGACGGCGTGCGTCTGCTGGACGGGCGATGGTGTGCGCCTGCTGAAAGCGACCCAGGCGGGTTGGTGTGGCCGGCTATATCCGGACATGCCCGGTGGGCCGACAGTGCCGCCAAACGGCCTCACAGCCCCGTCCGGACGCCTTCCGTAAAAAGGGCGGCGGCGAAGGGGCTGTGCGGGGAAAGTTTGGCGCCCCCGTCCGAATCCCGTCGATCGGGGGCGTGGGAGAACATACCCGGATCTACTCGGGTCAACCAATAAGACCACAAGAGTCAAGCGGATTGTCTGTACCTTTGACTCCCCAGGTCAAGAACCGGGCACCCGTCGCCCCTGAAATGGGGCGACGGGCCCCCGAACGGTCACCGCGGTCCGAGCTTCTCCACGATGAGCCGGTAGAGCTGGCGCGGACGCCCCGGCTGCGGGGTGCGGTTCGGCGGAAGCGGCCACGCGAGTCCCTCGTCAACCAGCGTGCGCAGCAACCGCCGAGCCGTGCGCGGCGTCACCCCGAGCATCTTGCCCGCGCCCTCGGCGTCCACCACCGTGTCGCCGCCTTCGAGCTTGGCCGCCAGCCTGGCCAGCACCTCCACGCCCTTCGGCTTGAGCGCGGTCGACCCGGTGGGTGGCATCCGGGGGGCCGGGATGAGGGCCCGGCCCTCGCGGTCCACCGCGAACCCCTGCGCCTGCTTGCCCGCCTGGGTACGGGCCAGCGCGGCCCGCGCGTGCGACTCCGCGTCGTGGGTCGTCCGCCCCATGCCGACGCCCACCTCGACCGCCAGCCCCAGCTCGTCCCGGATCCTGGCCGCGAAGGGCAGCACCCGGAACCCGTCGGTGGCCGCGGCGATCGAGCCCCTGGTCGCGGTGACCAGGTAACTGTGATCGTCGATCGGCCAGACGGTCGCGTTGATCCGGTTCGCCTCCTGGACCAGCAACCGGTGCAGCGACAGCCGCAGCTCGTCGCGCCAGTAGCGCGGCGCCGCGCGCCGCACGGGCTCGCGCAGCGTCGGCACCTCCACCAGCACCACGGTGAGCTGCGACTCCTCCAGCCGGTGATGCGCCCCGAGCAGCGCCGCGGTGTGCAGCGCCGTCCGGACCGCGGCCGAGGTCGGCCTGATCCTGATGACCGGCACGCCGGCGGCGTGCAGGCGTTCGGCCACCGCGGGCAGGCACGTCAGTGCCCCCGAGGTGGCGCCCTGGCGGGCCAGCCGTTCGTGGTAGGCCGCGATCGTGCCCGTGGCTCCGGGCTCGTCGCGGCTGTGCACGTCCGTGGCCGGTATGCCGAGGTCGGTGTACGCCTCCTCGACATCCGCCCTGCTGACCACGTCCACGCTGACCCGTTGCGGGTCCATCCGAGTGTCAAGTGCGGCCTTCGCCAGCGCCGCCACCAATGCCGCTCCGCCGAGTTGCACGTAGGTCGCGGGCATCGTCAGCACGCCTGATCGCCTGGCCAGGTCATAGGGGACCGGGCTGGCGAACAGGCACGCGTCGACACCGGGACCGAGCCGCGTCACCTTGTCGGGCGCCTCCTGCTCATCGCGGTACGCGGCCGCGACCAGGCGACACGGCAGCGGTGCCGCGGCGTGACCCATCAGCATGACTCGCTCGACCAGGTCGTGGGGTCCGACCACGCCGATGGTGAGGTCCGGTGTCATGGCGCCCGGGCGTGACACTCGGGGAGTTTCTTCGGCCCTCTCGACCAATGTTCGTCCCATCCTGCCGTCCGTTGCAGTGCTCTCTTTTGGAACGATCGCTCGC